>JAUXWB010000398.1 GCA_030684475.1 Reyranella sp.
GCCGACCGCCAGACGCGTCTTCAAACGCGCCGCCGGCGGGGGTAGGCCTCCGGTCGGGCTACGCCCTCCCTTCGTCCCACCCCCGCCGGCGCTTTCTCATCCTGATTGACGCTTGGTTCTCACCTTGATTGTCGCCGCGCAATCACGGCGATGAAGATCGATCCAGGTGTTACGCACGATACGCAGCAGCCAGGGCCTCACCTCCTCGCCGCGAAAGGCGTGGAAGTAGCGCAGGGCGCGCAGCATCGACTCCTGCGCCAGATCCTGCGCCGCTACCGGATCGCGCGTCAGCCAGCGCGCGAAGCCGTGGGCGGCGTCGAGATGTGGCAGCACGACGGTGCGAAACCGTTCGACCGCAATACCGTCTGGCTTCGGCGTGTCGGACATTTGGCCCATAGGACATCAATACCGGTCGACGGTCGATTTTATTCCCGGTCGATTTCATTCCAGTAGACCCTTGAGGAGGGAATAAATGCCCTGGACGGGCGGTAGTGCTGATCAGTCCCCGATCCCGGGGCGTGGGAGGCTACCTCATGGCGCAACGTGACCGTCGCGATTTCCTCAGGCTTTCCGGTATAGCAGGCATTGCTTTCGCTTCCGGCCTCTTTCCCGCCCATCGCGCCTCGGCGCAGGCCACCGGCGATTTCCATTTCGTTCAGTTCTCCGACACCCATTGGGGCTATAAGGGTCCGGCCAATCCCGACGCCGAGCACACGCTGGAAAAGGCAGTCGCCACTGTGAACGGTCTCGCCAATCAGCCCGACTTCATTGTCTTCACGGGCGATCTCACCCACACCACCGACGACGCCAAGGACCGCCGCGAGCGCATGAAGCGCTTCCGCGAGATCGTCTCGGTGCTGCGGGTCAAGGACGTGCGGTTCATGCCGGGCGAGCACGACGCCGCGCTCGACAAGGGCGAAGCCTACAAGGAGTTCTTCGGTGCCACCTATTACACCTTCGACCACAAGGGAGTGCACTTCATCGCACTCGATAACGTCTCCGACCCCGGCGCCAAGATCGGCGACGAGCAGCTCGCCTGGCTGGCGGCCGACCTCAAGCAGCGCAAGGCCGACGACCGCATCGTCGTGTTGACGCACCGCCCCCTGTTCGACCTCCAACCGCAATGGGACTGGACGACTGCAGATGGTGCCAAGGCGATGAAACTGCTGATGCCGTTCAAGAACGTCGTGGTGTTCTATGGTCACATCCACCAGGAGCATCACCACAACACCGACCACATCGTCCATCACGCCGCCAACTCACTGATCTTCGCCCTACCAGCTCCCGGCTCCCAGCCCAAGCGCGCGCCACTGCAATACGAGGCCGCGACACCTGGCAAAGGACTGGGTACACGCGACATAACTATCGCAGCGACGATCAAGCTCGAAGAATTGCCGGTCACCAAGGGCTGAGCCGATGAAGCGCCGGGCCGTTCTGCTGTCTGGCCTTCCGCTGGTGGCAGGGGCGGCGCATCTTGCCGCCCAATCGCCGGCGGAGGTACGGATCAGCGCCAGAAAGTTCGAATATCACCCGCCCAAGGTAACGGTGAAGCGCAACCAGCCGGTGGTGCTGGTACTGACGTCCGAGGACCGCATCCACGGGTTCAAGATGCCGGACTTCGGGCTCCGCACCGACATCGTGCCGGGTCAGGAGACGCGCGTGCCACTGATGCCTGACAAGGCCGGCAGCTTCACGTTTTTCTGCGACGTCTTCTGTGGCGATGGCCACGAGGACATGGACGGCACAATCGTGGTCGAAGGCTGATCTACAAACCTCCTATTCAGACCGATCCAGGAACTCCTCTGAAAATCGATACGCCGTGTTCTTTAAACTACATCGTGGAGAACCGACGCTAGGCCATCGAGGCCCAGTGAAAAAAGCAGGAAAGCGGCAGTCCAGTGAGGCAAGAAGTTCAAATACAGCGGCCGAAAGGGGCGCTTTGCCGTTTTGCGTCCAGTGCCGCTATGGCCGTCACGGGATTCTGCCTTGCCCCAGCCTTTGGGCATATGGGCGACGAAGTCGTCACTTTTCACGGCATGAGACTCGAAGTCCGCAGCCTTCAGCGCCATGGGATGCCCTGCGAACAGTGGCGCTCCGCAGTTGCCGCATTTACCGGCGGGCCCAACCGCCAGCTTTTCCCGCGGGGCACGGTTCAGCGTATGGCAAGCCAAGCAAGCCACAAGCAGGGCTTCAATAATCGCGAGCCTCAATAATGTATGCATATGTTGCGTCGCGGCGCCCAGCGGCACGTTGCCGTGGATCAAGTCTCGCTTCGGGGACGGCCGTCGTCGCGCAGCCAGACGTAGATCACCAAGATCACCAGAACCATGAGTGCGGTCGAGGAGGCGAGGCCGAACACGAGCGAGATGGCGAGGCTCTAGTGGATGACATCTAATCCCGCATTACCCGGATGAACGATTGAACTGGCTCTCACAGATTCCGTTTGGGCGATAAGATATGAGATAGAATCGGGGCCTGTGCCCAAAACCATTAGCGGGCTACCCGCGGATGCGCAGCGTTGACGTCGCCTACTGTCAAAATCAATTGTCTTGGTCGCACTTCGCCGCCTAACGATTGGCCGCTGAGCCGCCGCGCTTTTCAGCGGTCGGCTCCCGCGGCGTGTTGGGCGGCCCAGCTAGCACGCGATCTCAGAGCGCCAGCTGCTTGTCCATGAGAATCGGTCCGCCGTGTTCGGCGATCGACGCAAAGGCCGCCTGACCGTCAAACCGGTGATCTCCATATGATCGGCGCACCCGTTCGACGAATCCACGCTTCCGGAAGATGTGCTGCGATATCTTGTTCGTAGCCTCGGTGACCGCGAGTCGATAGCCTTTGCGCGCCCCGTACTCGAGGCACCTGGAAACAAGGTGTTGCGCCACGCCTTGGCCCGCGACCGATTCCGCGACCCCAAGAAGGAACATGTGGATCGACTCACCAGTGCGCAGGGTCCGGCCGGCGCGATACTCCTCGTCGAGCTGACCCAGGATGTCGAAGATCGGCTCGAACTTTGGACTTAGTCGATCCATCCCGTCGGGTAGCGCCGACGCGCTGTCCTCCGTTAGCAGTGCACCGACCAGTTCCCGAGTACCGCGACGTCGCGCCACGATCGTCAAGCCCTCCTCGGCTGCCTTGGGACAGAATAGACGGACGAGCGCCTCGAACTCCGAAGGGGTCACGCCGACCGCCACGGCTGGAGGATCCCGCCGGCTGAAAACCTCGCCCAGCAACCGAGCCATCTCAACCGCGTCCTGGGCAGTGTAGACGCCATAGTCGAATGGCTGGTGTTCATCTGAAGGCGGCATCGATCCATCCTTCCTTCTCAGCTGACATTCCCCATATGAACCAGTGGGACGGTGTGAACGCTAGCATTCCGCCGGGTTGCGGTGAAGCCATGGTCTGCCGGCACAGTTTTCCCGGCGGTCCCGCCGCGTCCACCGTCCAAAGCGGCGCCTGATCCATCGATTCGGCCCTTTCCCTCGCCATTCAGACGCACTCCTCCCGTGGTGACGACGCATTCGCCCTGTTCAGTCTTACGCTGGGGCTGGCCGTCGTCGCAGCCCGTCGATCAGTCGCAGGATTCGCTCGAACAGTTCCTTCGGCACCGCGACCTCGGCCATCTGGAAGACGGCGTAGCGGGCGTGGCGCACGACCTTGGCCCCGATCTTGATCAGCTTCTCCCGCAGGCTGGTCAGCGACCATTGCGCGACTGCCTCGGGTAACGCCAGCGTCCGCATGAAGTTGGCGAGATTGTAGGCCAGGGCGTGCAACTGGAGACGCACCGCATTGGCGGCGAACGAGCAGCATGACAGGCGCGTCCACTTGATCGCGTTCTTGCCTTCCTTGATCCATTGCTCGCACGTCCCGCGCTTGTTGTAGAAGGCGACGACCCGCTCCACCGGACGTGACAGGTTGGTGACGATGAAGCCGACGCGGGGATAGAGCTCGCCGGGGTGCCACTCGACCTTGGCCACGACGCGGCGTGGCATCGTCCAGCTTGCCGCCTGATAGCTGAAGCTGGCGTAGTATCGCCGGACCGTGTTCGGCGGGCGACCGACGGGACGCTTGAGAAGGTAGCCGATCCTGTCCTGCAGGATGCGGTTGGCCGGCAGCCGGATCGTGTACTTGTAGCCTTCGGCCTCCAGGAACTCATAGACCTCGGGGTTGGCGAAGGCGGCATCGGCGCGGAAGTAGCGGCGGAGGTCGCGCTCACGGTAACGAGCCACGACCGGTTCGAGCACGGCTCTCCAGCCGTCCGCCGAATGTACGTTGCCCGGACGCAGCGTGCATTGTTCGAGGTCGCCGAACTGGTTGAACACGAACAGCGGATGGTAGCAGGTACAGGCGAAGTGACCGTTGTAGGCGGTGCCTTCCTGATCGCCATGCGTCGGGCTGACACTCGAATCTATATCGAGCACGATTGACCTCGGCGAGCGGCGGCCATGAACCCGGTCGATCCACTGCCCGGAGAGACCGGTGAGCGCGGTGAGGTTCTCGTCACTCGCGAGCCACTCGGTCTCGAACCGCCCCATCTGGCTGGTCGAAGCCGCATCGCGCTCGACTGCCTTGCCGCCGACGATCCAGCGCATCGCAGGATCGCGCCCCAACCGGTCGGCGTCGTTGACGTCCTCGTATCCCGCAAGCCGACCGAACACAGACTGGCGCAGCATGCCGACAAGATCATGGCGAGCGTTCCGACCCGTGCGACCGTCAACCAGGTATTGCTCCGCGATGGCCATCAGGCCGAGCGCATCATCGAGTTCGCGATAGGCCAGCAATCCCGCATCGGAAGTCACACTCGAACCGTGGAACTCCAGCTTGAGGCGGCGGTCGAAATCGAGCCGAAGAGCATTGGATTCGGCTTCACCTGCTGGCTGCGCCATCATCGCCCTCGATCCAATGAGATAAGATGCCGAATCATATAGCTCCATCGGAATCAGCGCGGGTCAGTTCAATCGTGCATCCGGGTAATGCGGGCTAATATGTGAATCCCGCGGGGATTCCCCGCGGAGTGGCCGCGTGCGAGGCTGTCGCATGCGACCTGGAATTTCCATCACTCTCAAGCCGGCTGCGCTCATCCGCATTACTGTTCTGGCTTAGTAGGCGTGTCCGCAGCCTTGCTCTGCGCTTCCGTTCGCAAGCCGTGGGCGCGCTCATGCCCGACACCAACGCCATCGAGAGTCTGCATCGAGGCTTGCGCAAGATCATCAAGACCCGAGGCGCCTTCCCGTCAGACGAAGCCGCCACCAAACTGCTCTACCTGGCGCTGAGGAATCGCGGCGTTCACTGGAAGCCCGCCATCGAGTGGCGAGCCGCCTATGCGCAGTTCACCATCTTCTTTGCCGAGCGTTTGCCTACTACAATCCGTTGATGACAACCCGCCATGGAACGCTCGCACACAGTTAAGCTGACACTCTCGGTCGGGGTGCTGGCTACCCTCGCGGGTCTTGTCTCATGCGGCGTACTTTTGACGTTGCAGGTGGCGACTTTGCAGTGTGGCCCGTTTGATCCTTCGTCATTCCAGTAGAATTGACGCGTTCAAATGCGCTCGATAATGCCGCCCCTCATCGTCAAGTCGTTTGGCTGGTAGCCCGCTCGGGGATTCGTGAACCTGTCACCGGTTTCAACGGCATGACAGACGCAATCCAGGCGGAAAATCCTCCAGCGCGTGGTCTTGCCCCGGCTGCCGGGGCCACGGAGCTGGTAGGCCCGAAGCAACGTTTCACCGCTACGGTTGCGACCCAACACATGCGGTTCGACGACGTATTCGCCGTCCGCGAGCGAGAGCTTGAGACGGCGTCCACCACGGATCGCTTCCTTGATCGTGTAGAAAATCATCGTTTCGACGTATCCCGAAAAGTGCGGGCGCAGATTCTTAAGTATCCAACTCTATGGATCTTGTCCAAGAGACCGATGCGCACACCAGGTCAACAGCTTGGGCACGCCGATCGGCCGCCACACCAGCTGTTCCAGATTCGCACAATAACTGTAGGGCGCCCATCGACCTTCCGCGTAACCCAGCAACCACGTTGCCGCAACAGGTGACCTAGGGTCGCATCGGGTGGCCGGGCTCGGCCCGCACCCCTATCCGACAAGGGCGTCCTTTCATACCGAAGCACAAGATCATCGAGCATCACAACGCTGCCGCGGGGCGTTATGAGCGCGCGGCGAAGCATCATCGCGAAGTGGCCAAACATCAGGAGTCCGATTCGATCGAGAAGGCGGACATCACGCGCACTCTGCCCACGGTCATTTGTCTCACGCCACCCATCTCGTCGCCGAGGCAACCAAACATCACGCCGAGCATCACGGCAAGGCGCACGCAGGCGACTGGATTGGCCGCCTGCGAGCGAACCATTCTTTGCAAGCCGTCCAAGAGCGAGTCCAAACCCATAAGGCAAGTGCGTCACCAAATGCAGAGCCGCACTCTAAGCCGTCGCGATCTCGTCATGATCGCGGTGTAGATGGCACTCCAACGAAGCCCCACGTGGAGGCCACATGGAAGCGGAAATCGACCTTGGTCTTGACCGAAACCAGTGGGAAACGCTCAAGGCGCTTGGTGCTCCCAGTCCAGACCATCGCAAGGTGAATCGGCTTGCATTTCAGCAGCTCGTCGTATTGGAGCTTGCCGCAATGCTCGATGGCCGTCCCATTATCACGCCGAAGGGCCGCAAGGTCGTGGTACGAGGCTCGCCCCTGCTCTGGGACATTTCCGCCTGAGACGTCACGTTCCGATGAGGGATGGTCATGACCTCTCTCCTGCACGCCCACGTCAGAACCCGACTGCAAGGCTTTCGAACTTGCACGCCCGAAGGCCGACAGCTCATCTTTCTCGATCGCCTCGACGAATTGCTTGGCGCGATCGAAGCCAACCGATGGCACCGCACCGTATGGGAGCAGACCGCAATCGAACTGGCGCTCGATGCCGTGCGCAGCCGCATGTTTTCCCCGGCGATCGGTTTCGTGGAAATCGCTCTCACGCCGATCAGCATACATAGTCCCGACGCCTCTTATGGTCACGCAAAGGTAAGCGCCGAGCAGTGCGCCGCCCCCCGCCAGCAGGTTGCCGACCTGCGCAGCGAGTCATTCGCACAATGCGGCTCTTTCAGGCTCGGCGATAGCCAGAGGGGGCGCCCGGAACTTTTGTGTAAAGGTGCGCGTAAACGCCACTGCCGACAGATAGCCGACCTTGGCGGTGACTTGCTGCACGCTGATGTGGGGTTTTGCCAGCAGAACGAGGGCGCGCTGTAGCCGGATATCAGATCGGTACGCTTAGCGAATGTCGGTCTCGGCCAAGGCGGGCCCCCGCAACCACTTCTGTCATAACTCACTCACCGTCCCGATCTAGCCATCGGGGCGGCGTTTGGGCTGTATTGGCTCGAAAGAGAAGGGGAGTGTCAGGAATATTGTGTGCGGTAGTTCCGTGGGTAACCTGAAG
>JAUXWB010000296.1 GCA_030684475.1 Reyranella sp.
ATCTCAGGCGGATCGGCGCACGAACAATCGACGCCCTCTGGCGGGCCATCGGCGACATCTGCGCCCTCTACTCCCAGCACGAATGCTGGAACTACCTTAAAGACGCTGGCTATGCGCCTGATTAAACGCTCGATGCTCTAGGTGAGGGGGCGAGGCACGTGCGAATCCCCCTCACCCGTCCTCTCCCCCTAGCGGGGGAGAGGAGCATGAAAGCGATGACGTTCAATCGGCCCCTCCGGAAAAAAGTCGGGCGAGGGGGAAAGAGCGGGTGTCACCCTTTCCCCCTTCACCACCGGGCGAAGGATCCTTCGCCCGAACCTCTCCCCCTGGGAAGGAGAGAGGAATTTCAAAGACCCCCTCCGGCGACGGCGCTGTAAACAGCGCCGGATACGCCACCCCCCGCGCGGCGCCCCCACGGCTTGCCGACAAGCCACGGGAGAGCTCTCCCCACTCGCGGTGTCGCCGCGGCCCCCAGTGGCCACGGCAACCAGGTGCCCCGAGCCGGCGCCGGGAGAAGCGCCGCGGGGCGGAGGGGGTCAGCGCCTCATTGGGGTACCAGTCCCGCCGAGGCGATCACCTTCTTCCACTTCATGTTCTCGGCCGCTATGTGCAGGCGGAGATCCTCCGATGTGCCGGGCCGCTCCTGGACGCCGACGGCGCGGATCCGGGCCGTGGCCGAGCGCATGCCGAGGCCGGCCACGATCGCTTCGGAAAGCTTCGCCACGAGATCGCGCCGCGTGCCGGCGGGGGCGGCCACGTACCACCACTGGGTGGCGTCGAAGGCGCCGAGGCCCTGCTCGGCCACGGTCGGAATCTCGGGGGCGGCGAACCAGCGGTTGGCCGAGCTGACCGCCAGCGCGCGCAGCTGGCCGGAGCGGATGTGCTTCAGGCAGGTCGGCAGGCTGTCCATGGCGACCAGGACCTGGCCGGCCAGCAGCCTGTCCAGCGCGCGGGTGCGCGGGCGCTGCGCGAGGTGCTCCAGCCCGATGCCGGCGCGACCCTGGAGATATTCCATGGCGAGGTGGCCGGCACTGCCCGGACCCGGCGAGCCGTAGCCGACCTGGCCGGGGCCGAGCGCGCGGCAGCGGTCGACGAACTCCGGCAGCGTCCGGGCGGGAAAGTTGGGATGCACCACCAGGACGTTCGCCATCTCGCCGACCAGGGCCACCGGCACGAAGCTCTCGGAGCTGTCGTAGGGCAGGTACTTCTGCAGGTACTGGTCGGTGACGGCGGTGCAGAGCGTGCCCAGCAGCAGGGTGCGGCCGTCCGGCGCCGCCCGGGCCACGATCTCGGCGTTGAAGCCGCCGGCGGCATCGGCGCGGTTCTCGACCGTGAACGGCGTGCCGAGGCGCGCGCTCAGGATGTCGGACACCACGCGCGCCAGCACGTCCGACGTGCCGCCGGCCGCGAAGGGCACGACGATACGCGATGCCGTGGTGTCGCGCTGGAAGGCCAGCGCGTCGGCGTGGCCGGCGCGGCGCGGAAAGATCATCGCCCCGGCCGTGCCGGCAGCCAGCGCCGCGGCCATCACGGCGCGGCGGCGAAGCAGACTCGTCATGGAATTCCTCCCTCGATTCTGTCTCTTCAGGCAGGCGCCTGAATCGTCGGCATCGACCGCAGATAGTGGACGGGGGCCGGGCGCTGCTCGGCCTCGAGGCAATGCGACGTCGTCGTCACCCGGACGCTGACCAGCCTCTCGCCCAGGATGGTCTGCAGGCAGGCTTCGATGGCGTCGTGGAAAGCCTGCGTCCCGTAGGGCCAGCCGGTGGGGGTCAGCACGGTCTCGAGATGGGCGGCGACCATGCCGCGCCGGAAGGCGTCGAGGACCGCCGTCTCGATGTCGGCGACGCTCGACAGCAGGGCATCGACGGCGAGATGGAGCTCGTGGCGGCGGGCCCGCGGCGGGTCGTTCCAGGTGCAGCCGGCGAAGGGGATGTCGACGCTGCCGAGTTGCATGGCGAAGCTGGCGCCCTCCCGGGGCTGGGTGCGGTCGGTGCCCTTGTGTCGGAGGTAGGAGCGGGCCGAGGCCGGCATGAGGGCAGCGATCGCCTCCTCCTCGAGGCGCGAGATCGGGCGCACCTGGACGCGGACATCGACCGGCTTGCCCTTGAGGGCATGGCGCACCACCACCTCCTTCACGCCATTGGAGGCGAAGGCGCCGGTGATCTGGAACGGCATGGCAACCGGCAGGACCGGCCCGGCCGGCGGCTCCTGCAGGAACTCCCAGGTGTTGGGGATCGGATCGATGGCCGAGAACCAGTTGGTCCAGCCCAGCGCCGGGTTGGTGCCTTGCCCTGAGAGACAGAGGTAGTGGGCGAATTCGAAGGCGTCGATGCGGTCGAGGTGTCCGAGCTTGCTCATTGTGGCGCTCCTTGAGTTGGGGGCTCTCCATTGATCTGGTGCGCCGACTATCCTCGGCGACCGCTTGCGGAGCGCGACGACAGCGTTCGCGGAGCGTGATTTCTGCGTGTATCGACGCTATCTTTTCGGCCCACTAGGATGGGCGCGCCTGCCTCGATCGGGGGAACGATGGCCGCGTTGAGCCGTAAATTTGCGTTGAACCTCATGGGATCCTTCCGGCT
>JAUXWB010000413.1 GCA_030684475.1 Reyranella sp.
CCGCCTGAACACGCTCCCGAAGGTCAATCGAATATGGCTTTCCCATCCAGGCTGGCCTCCAGCCCCAGCCAGAACCTTGAATCAGATTTCTGATTCCTTGGGAATCCTCAGTCGATTCCTATTTGTGGCTCGATGCTCTAGATGGCGCGCAACAGCACGTGCCGCTTGCGGCCGGCCGACAGCTTCAGCGTGCCCGATCCATCGAGATCGCTCTCACCGACCATCGCGGTATCGCCTGCGATGGGCTTGTCGTTCAGGCGCGCACCGCCACCCTTGATCAGCTTGCGCGCTTCGGTGCGGCTTTCGACGAGGCCCGCTTCATGCAGCAGCTCGAAGGCCGGGATCCCGACAGATAGACGCGCACGGGCCACATCGACCGTCGGCAGGGAGTCCGCCTTGGCACCTTCCTCGAAGGTGCGGCGCGCGGTCTCGGCGGCAAGTTCGGCGGCCGCCGTGCCGTGTGCGAGACGCGTCACCTCAGTCGCGAGAATCTTCTTCGCCTCGTTGACCTCCTGGCCCTTCAGCGCTTCTAGGCGCGCGATCTCAGGCAGAGGCAGTTCCGTGAAGAGCTTGAGGAAGCGGCCGACGTCGGCATCCTCCGTATTGCGCCAGTATTGCCAGAAGTCGTAGGCCGACACGCGTTCGGCGTTCAGCCAAACCGCGCCAGCCATCGTCTTGCCCATCTTCGCGCCGGACGAAGTGGCGATGAGTGGTGTCGTCAACGCAAACAATTCGGCGCTTTCCATCCGGCGGCCAAGGTCGGCGCCCATGACGATATTGCCCCACTGATCGGAGCCGCCCATCTGCAAGATGCACTTGTGGCGCCTGTACAGTTCCACGAAATCGTAGGACTGCAGGATCATGTAGTTGAATTCGAGGAAGGTAAGCGGCTGGTCGCGCTCCAGTCGCAGCTTCACGGAATCCATGGTCAGCATGCGATTGACCGAAAAATGCCGGCCGACGTCGCGCAGCAGAGGAATGTAAAGCAGGGTGTCGAGCCAGTCGGCATTGTTGACCATGACCGCGTCGGTCGGCCCGTCACCGAACGCCAGATACTTCGAGAAGACGCCTTTGATGCCCAGCATGTTGATGTCGATCTGCTCGTCGGTGAGCAGAGGGCGTGCGTCGTCGCGAAAAGAAGGGTCGCCGATCTTGGTCGTGCCGCCGCCCATCAGGGCGATCACCTTGTGGCCGGTCTTCTGCCACCAGCGCAGCATCATGATCTGGAGCAAGGACCCGACGTGCAGCGAATCGGCCGTGCAGTCGAAGCCGATGTAGGCCGTACGGGTACCGCTCGACAGCATCTCGTCCAGGCGCGCGGCATCGCTGCACTGATGCACCATGCCGCGCTCGTGCACGATCCGCATGAAATCCGACTTGAAACCCGTCATCTCGTCGCTCGGCCGTTTGTCCGTGAAGGGCCGCGGGTGTAACATGAGGCCGCCCGCGCCTCAACGGAGCGTAATTTGGCCAATCTAATCGTGGAACGAGTTGAATCGGCGCGGTGCGGACAGAACCCATTCGTGATTTGTCGGATGAAGTCGGGCTGGCTGGTCATTGGCGACGTTCAGCCCTTGCCCGGCTACTGCGTCCTGCTGGCTGATCCGGTGGTCGAGAGCATCAATGCACTCGATCAGGCCCAGCGTACCCAAATTTCTCTCGACGCGATCCAGGCCGGCGATGGCCTTCTCGCCGTGACCGACGCCTACCGGATCAACTACGAAACGCTCGGCAACAGCGAGCCGGCCCTCCACACCCACATCATTCCGCGCTATCGCACGGAACCAGACGAAAAGCGCCGGCGTCTGTCCTGGATGGGCTACGATTGGGCGACTGCCCGGCGGTTCGATCCGGCTCAAGACGAGCCATTCGTCGAGCGCATGCGCAGGCATTTGAATTCCGGCTCGATAGCATGATGCGCGCGCTTGGCCTGATGAGCGGCACCTCGGTCGACGGTGTCGATGTGGCGCTGATCGACACCGACGGCGAGCGTGTCGCGGCCGTCGGCCCGTGCCTCACGGTGCCCTATGCGGACGACGTGCGTGGGCTGATCCGTTCGGCCTTTGGCGCGGAGCATCCTTCCGACGCAACCCGTGCCGCCGAGCGGGCCGTGACGGAGGCGCACGCCGCGGCCGTCCGGCGCTGGTCGGAGCTGGAGCACATCGCACTTTCGAGCATCGACCTGGTGGGTTTCCACGGCCAGACGATCACGCATCGGCCGGAAAAGCGCTTCACCTGGCAAATTGGCGACGGCGCCACGCTGGCCCGGGCATTGGGCGTGCGCGTGGTCGACGACCTGCGCGGTGCCGACGTGGCGGCCGGTGGGCAGGGTGCGCCGCTGGTGCCGGTCTATCACGCAGCCCTCGTGCGCGATCTGCCGCGGCCGCTCGCCGTCGTGAATGTCGGTGGTGTCGCCAACGTAACGTGGGTTGGTGCCGATGACGCCCTCTTGGCGTTCGACACCGGACCAGGCAACGGCCCGATCGACGACTGGTGCGCGCGGCGTGCCGGCCAGCGCTACGACAAGGATGGCATGCTCGCTGCGGCGGGCATCACCGACCGCACGCGGCTGGAGCGTTTCAGCGAGCATCTTTACTTCGCGAAGAAGCCGCCCAAGTCGCTCGACCGTGGCGACTTTGGCGAGGCCTGGGTGGAAGGACTGTCCGCCACCGACGGAGCGGCCACGCTGACGGCCGGCACGGCGCGCGCGCTGGCGCTCGCCGCCCGCCATTTCCCCGCGCCCGTCGCGCAATGGGTGATCTGTGGCGGCGGTGCGCGCAATCCGACGCTGCTGCGGGCGATCGCCGAGGAGACGTGCGGCAAGGTCGTGACCGCGAGCGAACTCGGTTGGGATGGCGACGCGCTGGAGGCGCAGGCGTTTGGGTTCCTGGCGGTGCGCTCGCTGCGCGGCTTGCCGCTCACTTTTCCCGGGACGACCGGCGCGCCTCGTCCGATGACGGGTGGCCGTCTCAACGAACCTTAGGGTTCCTTGTTGCTCGTCGCGCGGCCCGGCGGGCTGAGCAGGCTCTTCTCGACATACTTGTCGACATCGACCGCGAGCTTGTCGAGCGAGTCGTGGAAGAAATGGTTGGCGCTCTTCACGGTGCGCGACTCGACGGTGATGCCCTTCTGCATCGACAACCGATCCACCAGCTTCTTGATGTCGGCGAGCGGCACCACCTCGTCCTTCTCCGCGCCCACGATCAGGCCCGAGGCGGGGCAAGGGGCGAGGAAGGTGAAATCGTAGGAGTTGGCCGGCGGCGACACCGAGACGAAGCAGTCGATCTCGGGGCGGCGCATCAGGAGTTGCATGCCGATCCAGGCGCCAAACGAGTAGCCGGCGATCCAGCACGACTTGGCGTCAGCATTCATGCTCTGCAGCCAGTCGAGGGCCGCGGCGGCGTCGCTCAGCTCGCCCATGCCGTTGTCGAAGCGGCCCTGGCTGCGGCCGACGCCGCGGGTGTTGAACCGCAGGACAGAAAAGCCGCGATTCACGAAGACATGGAATAGCGAAAAGACGACCTTATGGTTCATCGTCCCGCCGTATTGAGGGTGGGGATGAAGGATCAGGGCAATCGGGGCGTGCTCTTCCTTGCTCTGGTGATAGCGGCCCTCAAGGCGACCCTCGGGGCCGGTAAACATCACATCAGGCATTGAGGCTCCGGTCTTTTCACCATTCTGGACCACCCGAAGGGGCCGGAAGGTACTTTGTTTTGGAGGAAATCTTGATACTTGACCAAACTACTCGGATTTACTAAATCCTACCCAGTTAGTTGGTCTTTCCCCAGTTCCCGCGTCGGGGCTTGGAATATCTTAGTAATGCCTTGGTTTTCAAGACCTTTAGGCATTTGGTAACGATAGCCGGCGGGCGCCGGCACGAGGAGGATGCTGTGAAGCTCAGCACCAAAGGACGTTACGCCGTCATGGCGATGGTCGATTTGGCCCGCCACGCGCAGGCCAAGCCTGTGTCTCTGTCGGATATTGCGGCCCGACAGGAAATCTCGTTGTCATATTTGGAGCAGCTCTTTGCCCGGCTGCGGCGTGCTGGGTTGGTGAAGAGCGTGCGTGGTCCGGGTGGCGGCTACCGCCTGGCCCACGGCTCCGCCGAAACCCGCGTGTCCGAAATCATTCTGGCAGTCGACGAGCCCATCAGCGCGACGCGCTGTACCGAAATGGGTGCGACCGGCTGTCGTGCCGACCGCAGCAAGTGCCTGACCCACGACCTGTGGGAGGAACTGGGCAATCAGATCCACGCCTTCCTGAGTTCGGTGACCTTGCTCGATGTGCTGGAGCGTCGGCTTGCCTCGCGCATCGCGGAGGCTCCAGGTCCGGTCAAGTCGGATGCAATGGCTGCCGCCAGCTAAAGTCCAGTCGATGCCTGCCGCCCATACCTACTTGGATCACAATGCCACCAGCCCGATCAGGCCGGCAGCGTTCGACGCCATGGTCGAAGCCTTGCAGGCAGGTGGCAATCCCTCGTCGGTGCATCGTGCCGGTCGCACGGCGCGGGCACGGGTTGACGCCGCGCGCCGGCAGGTTGCGGCACTCGTCGGCGCACTGCCGGCGGAGGTGGTGTTCACTTCGGGTGGAACCGAAGCCAACAATTCAGCCCTCGCCGGCGCTGGCCGCAAGCGTCTGCTGGTCTCGGCCGTCGAGCATGACAGCGTGCTGAAGGCGACCAGAGGCGTGGAGATCGTGCCGGTCGACCGCAACGGCCTCGTCGATCTCGGCGTTCTGGAGAAGAGCCTGGCGGCATCCGCCGAGCCGGCGCTGGTGTCGGTGATGTTCGCCAACAACGAAACGGGCGTGCTGCAGCCGATCGCCGACGTCGTGCGGGTGGCGCATGCCGCCGGCGCGCTGGTGCATTGCGATGCGGTGCAGGGCGCGGGCAAGGTTTCCGTCGATCTGCACGGGCTGGGGGTCGACTATCTCAGCCTGTCGGCCCACAAGTTCGGCGGTCCCACCGGGGTGGGTGCGTTGGTCATGCGCAGCGGCGCGCCATTCGTGTCCGACCGTCTTGGAGGTGGGCAGGAAGCCAATCTTCGAGCCGGGACCGAGAATGTCGCTGGCATCGCGGGCTTCGGTGTCGCGGCGGCGGAAGCAGGCGGCGGATTGGCGACGACGGAGTGGCGGGACGGTCTCGAGGCGACGCTGCTCGAGATCGCGCCCGCGGCCCGCGTCTATGGCATGGGAGCCGGTCGGTTGCCGAGCACGACCTGCATTTCCATGCCGGGTGTCCGGGCGGAAACCCAGGTCATGGCCTTCGATCTGGCCGGAATTTGCGTGTCGGCCGGGGCGGCCTGTTCGTCGGGCAAAGTGACGCGCTCGGCGGTGCTTTTGGCCATGGGCGTGGAGCCCGCTGAAGCCGAGACTGCGCTCAGAATAAGCTTCGGCTGGAGCACCGTTTCAGAGGATATCGAGTGCTTGATTGCGGCGTGGCGGGACCTATATATCCGAGTAACAGACTCGGATATGCCTCGTGCCCGCGCAGCCTAGGAATTTCAAGGGGTTAGCATGACTGCCATTACCCAGATCCGGCGCAACGACCAGCCGATCTACCTCGACTATCAGGCCACGACGCCGTTGGATCCGCGCGTCCTTGAAGCGATGATGCCGTACTTCACCTACAAGTTCGGCAATGCTCATTCACGCAGCCACTCCTACGGCTGGGAGGCCGAGGAAGGCGTCGAAAAGGCGCGCGCTCAAATCGCCAAGCTGATCGGCGCCGACGAGAAGGAAGTGATCTACACCTCGGGCGCCACCGAATCGAACAACCTCGCCATCAAGGGCGTGGCCGATTTCTACAAGGACCGGCGCAACCACATCGTCACCACCGTGACCGAGCACAAGTGCGTGCTCGACACCTGCCGTCACCTCGAGCAGGAGGGCTTCACCGTCACCTACCTGCCGGTGCAGCAGAACGGCCTGGTCGATCTCGATGTCCTGCGCGCTGCGGTCACCGACAAGACCGTCGTGGTCTCGATCATGGCGGTGAACAACGAGATCGGCGTTATCCAGCCGCTGGCCGAGATCGGCAAGATCTGCCGCGAGAAGGGTGCTTTCTTCCATACCGACGCTGCCCAGGCCGCCGGCAAGATCCCGCTCGACGTCGAGGCGATGAATATCGACCTCATGAGCATCTCTGGCCACAAGATCTACGGCCCCAAGGGCATCGGCGCTCTCTACGTGCGCCGCAAGCCGCGCGTGCGTCTGGCGGCGATGATCCACGGTGGCGGCCAGGAACGCGGTTTCCGGTCCGGCACGTTGCCGACTCCGCTCTGTGTTGGCCTCGGCGAGGCCGCCGAGATTTGCATGAAGGAAATGGACAGCGAGGCCAAGCGCCTTACCAAGCTGCGGGATCGCATGCTGAAGGGGCTGAACGCCAAGCTACCGGAGATCTACGTGAACGGCGACCTCGATCACCGGATCCCGGGCAATCTCAACATCAGCTTTGCCCACGTCGAGGGCGAGTCGCTGATGATGGGCATCAAGAACCTGTCGGTATCGTCCGGCTCGGCTTGCACCTCGGCCTCGCTTGAGCCCAGCTACGTGCTGCGAGCGCTCGGCGTCGAGGAAGAGATGGCGCATACGTCGCTGCGCATCGGGCTTGGGCGCTTCACGACCGAACATGAAGTCGATACCGCCGTCGAAGAACTGGTGCACCACGTTACCAAGCTGCGGCAAATGAGTCCGCTCTGGGAAATGTCCCAGGAAGGAATTGATATCAAGTCCATCGAATGGGCCGCCCACTGAGGCCAGCGAAGGCTTGAAGGAAAATTTGAGGAGAGCGTCATGGCCTACAGCGAAAAGTTGCTCGATCACTACGAGAATCCCCGCAACATCGGCTCGCTCGACAAGAACGCCGAGGATGTCGGCACCGGCCTGGTCGGCGCGCCGGCCTGCGGCGACGTCATGAAGCTGCAGATCAAGGTCGGCGCCGACGGGCTGATCGAGGATGCCAAGTTCAAAACCTTCGGCTGCGGCTCGGCGATCGCTTCGAGCTCACTCGTCACCGAGTGGGTCAAGGGCAAGACGATCGACGAGGCCGAGACCATCAAGAACACCGACATCGCCAAGCATCTGGCGCTGCCGCCGGTGAAGATCCACTGCTCGGTGCTGGCCGAGGACGCGATCAAGGCGGCGATTGCCGACTATCGCGCCAAGGCGTCGAAGAAGGACGAACCCAAAGAAGCCGCCGAGTAGGTTGCCGAAGATTTCGGAGCAGAGCGTCATGAGCACGACCACCGAGACGTCCCAACCCGCAGTAGCGGCTACACCGGCGCCCACACCTGCCGCGGCGCCGCGCGCTCGCCGACCGCGCCCGCAGGTGATGTCGGTGACGCCGGCGGCAGCCGAGCGCGTCAAGGCGCTGATCGATAGCCGCGGCAAGCCGACCGCCGGCATCCGCATCGGCGTCCGGACCAAGGGCTGTTCGGGCATGAGCTACACGCTCGAGTTCGCCGACGCCCAGCAGCCGATGGACGAGGTCGTCGAAACGGGCGGCGTGAAGCTGCTGATCGATCCCAAGGCTTCGCTGTTTCTGATCGGCACGCAGATGGACTACGTCGAGGAAAAGCTGAAGTCAGGTTTCGTCTTCACGAATCCGAACGAGAAGGGCCGCTGCGGTTGCGGCGAATCCTTCCACGTCTGAAGTAGAGCCATGGATCACTTCGCGCGGCTGGGATTGCCGGCGGCGCTCGATCTGGAGCCCGCGACGCTCGACCGGGCCTATTTCACGGCCCAGCGGCAATGGCATCCCGACCGCTTCGTCGGCCATCCGCCCGAAGAGCGGGTAAAGGCCTCGACCGAAGCAGCAGGGCTGAACGACGCCTATCGCACCTTGAAGGATCCGCTGTCGCGCGCCGTCTATCTCGCCGGATTGAACGGCGTCGAATTGGCGGGCGACGGCAAGACCATCGACGATCCCGACCTCCTGATGGAGGCCATGGAAGCGCGCGAGGCGCTGCACGAGACGGCCACGCCGGAGGCGGTCGATACACTGGCTGCGAAGGCGCGGCAGGACGTGCAACAGTCGCTCGCCGGGCTCGGTGCTTTGTTCTTGCGCCGCGACAAGGCCGCCATCAGAAAGGCGCTCCTTCGCCTGCGCTACCTCGACAAGTTCGCCGAGGAAGCGCGCGCCAGACGCACAAATCTGCAACGAGTGAAAGCATGAGTCTGCTGGAGATCCACGAGCCGGGCGAAACGCCGATGCCGCACGCTGGCGAGGCCTCGCTTGCGGTCGGCATCGATCTCGGCACGACCAACTCGGTGGTGGCGATCGCACGCGAGGGTGTACCGTCGGCGCTGCACGACGAAACCGGCAAGGCGCTGGTGCCGTCGGTCGTTGCCTATCCGGAGGCGGGTGGCGTGCTGGTAGGCGACGAGGCCAGCCTCATGATGGCGCGCGAACCACGCAACGTCGTGGCCTCGATCAAGCGCCTGATGGGCCGAGGCGCTGGCGACCTCCACGCCGTGGCCGGCGTCCTTCCCTATGAGGTCGAGCCGGGCAGCGGCCAGACCGACATGGTGAAATTGCGAATCGGCGGCAAGGCGCGCTCGCCGGTCGAGATCTCCGCCGAAATCCTGAAGGCGCTCCGCGTGCGTGCCGAAGCGGCCCTCGACAAGCCGGTCGAACGGGCGGTGATCACCGTGCCGGCTTATTTCGATGACGCCGCGCGCACCGCCACCCGCGATGCCGCACGGGTTGCCGGACTCGAAGTGCTGAGGCTGGTCAACGAACCGACGGCGGCGGCGCTGGCGTACGGCTTGGACAAGGGCTCCGAGGGTCTCTACGCGGTCTACGACTTGGGCGGCGGCACCTTCGACTTCTCCCTGCTGCGGCTGGAGAAGGGCGTGTTCCAGGTTCTGGCGACTGGCGGCAACGCAGCCCTTGGCGGCGACGACTTCGACCGCGCCATCGCCGAGCGCATGCTCGACGAACGCAGGCGCGACGGCATCGCCGATCAGGTGGATGAACCGGCGGTCAAGACTGCGCTCGCGCTCGCCCGGCAGATGAAGGAGCAGCTCTCGGAACGAGACCAGACCTCGGGTCGTCTCGAAATCGCGGGTGCGCCCTCGTTCCATACGCTCGGGCGCTCCGACTTCGAGGCGATGATCTCCGGCCCCATCGCGCGAACCCTCGATATCGCTGCCAACGTGCTGACCGATGCCGGCATGACGGCGACCGACGTGCAGGGCGTGGTGCTGGTCGGCGGCTCGACCCGTCTGCCTCTGGTCCGGGCGGAAGTGGCCGGCATGATCGGCAAGCCGGCGTTGACCGACATTGATCCCGACGAGGTCGTGGCGCTGGGCGCCGCGCTGCAGGCCGAGGCGTTGACCGGTGGCGGCGACACGCTGCTGCTCGACGTTACACCGCTGTCGCTGGGACTGGAGACCATGGGCGGCATCGTCGAGAAGGTCGTGCCGCGCAACACACCGATTCCGGTGCAACTGGCCCAGGAATTCACCACCTACCAGGACGGCCAGACCGCAATGGTGATCCATGTCGTGCAGGGCGAGCGCGAGATGGTAGCTGACTGTCGCAGCCTGGCGCGCTTCGAGCTCTCCGGCATCCCGCCGATGACGGCGGGCGCGGCACGGATCCGTGTCTCCTTCGCCGTCGACGCCGATGGTCTTCTTGCGGTGTCGGCCGAGGAGCGGACGACCGGCGTGGCGCAGCGCATCGAGGTCAAGCCGTCCTACGGCCTCAGCCACGATGACATGGCCGACATGCTCTACGACAGCCTCGACAATGCCGGGGCCGACATGACGCAGCGCCTTCTCGTCGAGGCGCGTGTCGAAGCCCGGCGCAACCTGCTGGCCCTCGACGCCGCGCTTGCGAAGGATGGCGCGCTGCTGACGGGCGAGGAACGTGCCGCCATCGACCAAGGCCGCGCCCGTCTTGAGGCAGCGATCGCCGGCGACGATCGCGACGCGATCAATGCCGCCGCCGAGACGCTGGAGAACCTGTCCAAGCCCTTCGCCGAGCGGCGCATGGATCGCGGTATTCGCGAGGCGCTGGCCGGCCTGTCGGTCGGCGAGCTGGAAAGCAGGGTCGGGGAGTAGCGGAGCATTCAATGCCGAAGTTGACGTTCATTCTCAAAGACGGATCGCGCAAGGAAGTGGATGCGCCGATCGGTCTGTCGGTGCTCGAGATCGCCCACCGCAACCACGTCGATATCGAGGGTGCGTGCGAGGGTTCGCTCGCCTGTTCGACCTGCCATGTCGTCGTCGAGAAGGAATGGTTCGAGAAGCTGGCGCCGGCCAGCGAGGACGAGGAGGACATGCTCGATCTCGCCTTCGGCCTGACCCACACCTCGCGCCTGGGTTGCCAGATCCTGATGAGCGAGGCACTGGACGGGCTGGTGGTGCGCCTGCCGGCGGCGACCCGCAACATGATGGTCGACAAGTAGGAGGCCGCCGATGGCGCGCAAGCTGCGCTGGACCGACGTTCACGATATCGCGATAGAGCTCGAGGAACGCCACCCCGACATCGACAACGTCAACCTGCGGTTTACCGACCTGCATCGCTGGGTGATGGAGCTGCCGGGGTTCGAGGATGACCCCAACCGCTCCAACGAGAAGATTTTGGAGGCGATCCAGGCCGCCTGGATCGAGGAGCGCGACTAGCTGCACGCCGCAATTTGGCCGAAAATACAGGCGAAACTGCGCCAGTTGGGAGGCTGTCATGATCGGGAAATGGGTCCGCCATTCGCTGCTGCCGCTGTTGTTGGCAGCCGGGCTGACCGCCTGTGACTCCGGTGCCGTTCAACCGGGCATCGTCAATACATCGGCCGCCGGCCCAACTGCCTACGGAAGCCCGGCCGCCTACGGAAGCAGTGTGATGCCCGGTGGAAGCGGGCGCGTGGTGTCGATCCGCGAGGTCGGCATCAAGGGCGCGGGTGGAGGTGGCTCGGGCAGCGGCGCCCTGATGGGCGGCCTGCTTGGCGCGGCTGGCGGCGCGGCCGTTGGCGGCATTACCAGCAATTCGGTCGGTGGCGGTCTTGTCGGTGCCCTGCTTGGCGCCGTCGGCGGCGCCATCGCCGGCACGATCGCCGAGCGACAGGGCGGCACCGGCCGCGGCATCGAGGTAGTCGTCCAGCGCGACGATGGCCAGAAAGTCACTGTGGCACAGCGCGACGACGGCGACGTCCAGCTCGGCGACCGGGTTCAGCTCGTCCAGGACCAGCAGGGCGTCGCCAGGGTCGTGCGCGACAATTCACGGACCCCCGAGTGATCTGCGGCGGTCCATTTGGTCTAGTCGTGTTCGCAAGAAGGATGCAGTGATGTACGGCAAGTGGCTCTTGAACCTTCTGGTTCCGGTAGCGTTGATGGTCAGCCTCGGCGCCTGCAACAGCAGCAGCGGTGCGGTCCAGCCCGGCGTCGTCAACACCTCGACATCGAGCAGCTATCGCGGCGAGACCGGCCGCGTGATGGCGATACGTGAAATCCCGGTTCGCGGCAGCGGCTCGGGCATGAATGACGGGACCCTGATCGGCGGCGGCCTGGGCGCGGCGGGTGGTGCGGCCATCGGCGCCGCGACCACCAACTCGGTGGGCGGCGCGGTGGTCGGCGGCCTGCTTGGCGCCGTCGGCGGTGCCATCGCCGGCACCGCCGTCGACCGCGGCAGTTCCCGGCGCGGCATCGAGGTCACGGTGCAGAAGGACAACGGCGGGCAGGTGAAGATCGCCCAGTACGACGATGGCGACGTCCAGATGGGCGATCGTGTCCAGATCGTCTACGACAGCAACGGCGTCGCCAAGGCCGTCCGCGACACCAGCCAGCGTCGCGACTAACCTCTACCCCAATCCTCCCCCATCTGATTGGGGGAGGTGGCCGAAGGCAGGAGGGGGTCCTATATAGGCCCGTCATGGCCCGCAATTCCCTCGATCTCGACAAGGCGCCCGGCGACACCCGCGTGGTGGTCGCGATGTCGGGCGGCGTCGATTCGTCGGTGACGGCGGCGCTCCTGAAGGAGCAGGGCTACGACGTCGTGGGCGTCACCTTGCAGCTCTACGATCACGGCATCGCCGTCGGCAAGAAGGGCGCCTGCTGTGCCGGCCAGGACATCCAGGATGCGCGCCAGGTGGCGGAGCGTCTCGGCATCCCGCACTACGTCCTCGACTACGAAAGCCGCTTCCGTGCCGAGGTGATGGATTCCTTCGCCGATGCCTATGCTCGCGGCGAGACGCCGGTGCCCTGCATCGCCTGCAACCGCACGGTGAAGTTCCGCGATCTGCTCAAGACCGCGCGCGAGCTCGGTGCCGAAGCGCTGGCGACCGGCCACTACGTTCGCCGTGTCCTGGGCGAGGCCGGGCCGGAACTGCACCGCGGCGCCGACCCGGCGCGCGACCAGAGCTACTTCCTGTTCGGCACGACACACGAGCAGCTCGACTACCTGCGCTTCCCCCTGGGCCACCTGCCCAAGAGAGAGACACGGGCGCTGGCCGAGCGCTTCGACCTGCCGGTGGCTGAGAAGCCCGACAGCCAGGATATCTGCTTCGTCCCAGGCGGCGATTATGCCGCCGTCGTGCAGAAGCTCCGACCCGAGGCCGTCGAGCCCGGCGAGATCGTCGACTTGCAAGGCCGGGTGGTCGGCCGCCACGACGGCATCGTGCATTTCACCGTGGGCCAGCGCCGCGGCCTGGCGCTGGGCGAGCGCGACGGCACCGACAACGAGCCGCTTTATGTCGTGCGGCTCGACCCCGACGCGCGCCGCGTCGTCGTCGGCCCGCGTGCCGCGCTGGGTCGGACGGAGATGGCACTCTATGATCTGAACTGGATCGGCCCGGCGCTGGAAGGTCGCGTCCCGGTGCAGGTCCGCGTGCGTTCCAGCCAGGCGTTGCGCCCGGCCGAGATCGAGCTTTCAGGCGAGGGCGCCATGGTTCGCTTCGCCGAACGCGAGATCGGCGTCTCGCCTGGCCAGGCCTGCGTGGTCTACGACGCCGCGAGCGGCAGCCGCGTTCTTGGTGGAGGCTTCATCCGGCGGTAGGCATAGGCATCGGCATCGGAAAGGAGCGGTCGTTGTATCTGTATCGCCGCCTACTGATGCTTTACCTGAAGATTGTGGCGGCGGGCTTGATGTTCGTTTCTGTGATCATATCGTTTTGTATACTGCTCGACTGGGGCAGCTACGTGGGGTGGGGATATCCTTGGTGGTCACTTCCTTTGGTGATCGTCATTGGTTCCTGCGGCATGCTTATTTGGAGAGTCGCAACCAGCCAATTAAGGTCGATGTCACGATAGGAGAGCGCCGCGTGCCTTTCTTGACAGCCCTCGCTCCGCCCGCATAAAAGCCCCCACCCATGGCTGGGTAGCTCAGCTGGTTAGAGCACGGCACTCATAATGCCGGGGTCGGCGGTTCAAGTCCGCCCCCAGCTACCAAATTTGGCCCCCGGTCCGCGCGACCGGGGGCTTTATTTTGTGCCTTCCCTTCGCCACTTTAGGGCATGGCCAACGGAAACTCGCATCAGACCGACGTCGTCATCGTAGGCGCGGGGCCCGTGGGCCTGTTTGCCGTGTTCGAATGCGGCATGGTCCGGCTCAACTGCCACGTCGTCGACGTGCTCGACGACGCCGGCGGCCAGTGCACGGCGCTTTATCCGGAAAAGCCGATCTACGACATCCCGGGCTTTCCCCGCATCGAGGCGGCCGAGCTGGTCGTCCGCCTGAAGGCTCAAGCCTCGCCGTTTCGGCCGGTCTACCATCTCGGCGAGCAGGTCCAGGCCTTGGAAGCGCTGAGCGGCGGCTTCTGGCAGGTCACTACTTCCAAGGGCACGATCATCCGGGCCCGGGCGATAATCGTGGCGGCCGGCGTCGGCGCCTTCGGTCCCAACCGCCCGCCGCTGCCCGGCATCGAGGCCTACGAGGGCAAGAGCGTCTTCTACTACGTCACGCAGCGCGAGACCTTCCGCGGCAAGCGCGTGGTGATCGCCGGCGGCGGCGACACCGCCGTCGATTGGGCGCTGTCCCTGGCCGAAGTCGCGTCTCACGTGTCGGTTATCCATCGCCGCGACAAGTTCCGCGCCGCGCCGGAGGGCGAAGCCAGGCTCAAGGCGCTGGCCAAGACGGGCAAGATCGATCTCGTCGTGCCGTACCAGCTCCATGGGCTGGAGGGGAACGACGGACAGCTCAAGGCCGTCACCGCCGCTACGCTCGATGGCGCCACCCGGCGCATCGAGGCCGATGCGCTGCTGCCGTTCTTTGGCTTGTCGATGTCATTGGGCCCGATTGCCGACTGGAACCTCGAGCTGGAACACAACCAGATCGCCATCGAGCCGTCGACCTCTGCCACCAGCAAGCCCGGCATCTTCGCCATCGGTGACGTCGTCACCTATCCCGGCAAGCTGAAGTTGATTCTCACCGGCTTTTCCGAAGCTGCCATTGCGGCGCGCTCGGCCTATGCGCTGGTCCATCCCGAGACGCCGCTGCACTTCGAATATTCGACCACCTCGGGCGTGCCGGACGCCTGACGGTCAGGTCACCGGCCGTGACTGGGGCAGGCGCTCGCGCGTGCCATAGACCGGCGGCGCGAGCTCATCGGCAGAGCGGCCGGCCCAGTCACGCTGGCTCACCGTCTTCAGTCGCTTGCGCTGACCTTCGACCAGGCCCGCAGTTGCAGCCTCGACATCGACCGTGAGAACCTTGCCGTCGCGCACCACCTGCGCGCCGTCGACATAGACATGGCGGATCGCGCGTTCGCTCGCCGAATAGATCAGGCTACGCACCGGCTCATGCGCTGGTTGCATGTAGGGATGGCCCATGTCGACCAGCGAGAAGTCGGCCTTGCAGCCCGGCGACAGGCGTCCGAGATCGGGTCGGCGCAGGATCTTCGCACCGCCCACGGTCGCGGCCTCGAAGGCATGCCGCGTTGTGCCCATCTTGTAGTTGCCGGTGAGCACGCGTGCGACGTAGCAGGCGAGGCGGATCTCATCGACCATGTTGTGCGGGAAGGTGTCGGTGCCGATGCCGACGGTAATGCCGGCGTTCATGTAGCGACCGATCGTGTTCAGAGCCATGCCGCGACGCGCGAAGACGGTCGGGCAGTGCGCCACCGCCGCGCCAGAATCTTTCAGGATCTCGAAATCGCGGCCGTGCGGATAGTGAATCTGTGGATGGTCGCTCAGGAAGATGCCATGGCCGATGATCAGATCGGGGCCCAGGACGCCGATTGCATCGAGCCATTCGATCGGCGTCTTGCCGTACCGATGCAGGATTTCATGGAACTCGACGACCGCCTGGCAGGCGTGCGTCTGCAGCGGAATGCCGCGCCTGTGCGCCTCCTGCAGGGCCTCCTTGAAGTAGCCCTCGCGGCAGGTGTCGATCTGCGAAGGGCAGACCATGCCGGACAGGCGGCCGCTCGGGTGCTGCATCGCGGCGTCGATGGTCTGCATTGCCGTCTCGAATGCCTTGGCGCCGGCCTTTTCGTCCCAGGCGTACTCGACCGTGTGGCCGTTCTTGGTGAACCAGTAGCCTTGGCGCATCATCGGCGCGACGACGGCGCGGATGCCGGACGCCGCAAGATCATCAAGCCAGCCCGGCCGGCTGACCGAGAGATCGGTGATGGTGGTGACGCCGCTCTTCAGGAGTTCCGACAGCGCCACCTGGGTCGAAGGTCCGGCGTCCTCGGGATCGAGGCCGAACACCGGCAGATATTCGTAGAGCGAACTTTGTCCGAGCTTGTCGCTGCCCACTTCCTCGGTGAGGCCTTTGTTGGCGGGTTCGGAGAAGGGGTGGCTGTGGACGTTGACGAAGCCCGGGATGGCCATGAATCCGGCGCCATCGATTTCGGCATCGGCGGACCCTGCAAAGTTCGGACCAACGTGGACGATCTCGTTGCCTGTGATAACGAGATCCGCACCCTCGAGATAGACGTGCCGCTGTTCGGATTCGTCCCAAGCCACAGCGAAATCGAGGTCCCGGAAGCGTGTGGTCTTTGTGCTCATCTTTTCTTCCCTTCGCCGACCAGACTGGCATGATCCGGGGATGACCAGCAAACTCACCGAAGCCGCCAAAGGCGTCTACATCATCGCCGCCACGCCGTTCACCGACGACGGCGCGCTCGATTTGCAGAGCGTCGATACGCTGACCGATTTCTATTTGGGCTGCGGCATACATGGATTCACGCTGCTCGGCATGATGGGCGAGGCGCACAAGCTGACGGCCGACGAGTCGATGACCGTCGTGAACCGCGTGATCGGCCGCGCCCAGGGCAGGCAGGTGATCGTGGGCGTGAGCCATGCCGGCCTAGAAAATGTGCGGCGTCTCGCGCACGAGGCGATGATCGCCGGCGCCTCGGGCGTGATGGTGGCGCCGGCACCGGGGCTGAAGGGTGACGACGGCGTCTACAACTACTATGCGCAGGTCTGCGCCGCGCTCGGCCCCGACATTCCGCTGGTCTACCAGGACTATCCGCAGACCACCGGCGTCTATCTCTCGCCACAGGTGTTCGAGCGCATGGTCGACGACTTCAAGCAGCTCGTCATGCTGAAGCACGAGGACGCTCCGGGCCTCGCCAAGCTGACGCGCATCCGCGAAGGCGAGAAGAAGCCGGGCCGTCGGCGCGTGTCGATCCTGGTCGGCAACGGCGGCATCTACTATCCGCAGGAGATGCGCCGTGGCGCCGACGGTGCGATGACGGGCTTCGCCTGGCCGGAGATGCTGGTACAGGTCTACGACCTCTTCGCCGCCGGCAAGGCGGAGGAAGCGGAAGATCTGTTCGACACCTACCTGCCGCTGGTGAAGCACGAGGTCCAGCCGGCGATCGGCCTCGCGCTGCGCAAAGAGGTGCTGTTCAAGCGCGGCGCGATCAAGAGTCCCAAACAGCGCGCGCCAGGTTCCTCACTGACGGCAACCGACCGGGCTGAGCTCGAGGCACTGATGGCCCGGCTGGAGCGGCGGCTTGCCGCTTTCGGCCATGGCCGCAAAGTGGCGGCGGAGTAGGGCAATGACCGACTACGATCTCATCATCCGTAACGCCAAAGTCGTCACCGAGGACCGCCAGCTCGACGGTGACATCGCCGTCAAGGACGGCCGCGTCGTGGCCCTCGAACCGGCGATCGCCGGCAAGGGCAGCCGCGAGATCGATGCCGGCGGCAAGTTCGTCCTGCCGGGTGGCGTCGACAGCCACTGCCACATCGAGCAGAAGTCGGGCTTCGGCATCATGTGTGCTGACGACTTTTACACCGGCACTGTGTCGGCGGCGTTCGGCGGCACCACAACGGTGATCCCCTTCGCCGCCCAGCATCGCGGCATGTCGCTGCGCCAGGTGGTGAAGGATTACCACGAGGCGGCGACGCCCAAAGCGGTGATCGACTATGCATTTCACCTGATCGTCACCGATCCCAGCCCGCAGGTGCTGGGTCAGGAGTTGCCGGCGCTGATCAAGGATGGCTACACCTCATTCAAGATCTACATGACCTACGACGCGATGAAGGTCAGCGACTACCAGATGCTCGACATCCTGGCGCTGGCGCGGCGCGACGGTGCGCTGGTCATGGTGCATGCCGAGAACCACGACATGATCAACTGGCTGGCGCATCATCTGGTCGACCAGGGCCATGTCGCGCCCAAGTTCCACGCCATCGCCCATGCCCGCGTTGCCGAAGCTGAGGCGACCAACCGCGCCATTTCACTGGCTCGGCTGGTCGATGCGCCGCTGCTTCTGGTGCACATGTCGGAGATCGAGGCGATCGAGACCTTGCGGCAGGCGCAGAAGAAGGGGCTGAAAATATTCGGCGAGACCTGCCCTCAATATATTGCGCTCACCGCCGATGACATGGACAAGCCCGGGGTCGAGGGCGCGATGTGGTGCTGCAGCCCACCGCCGCGCGATTCCGCGGCACAGGAGGCGGTGTGGGCGGCGCTGAAGGACGGCACCTTCCAAACCTTCTCGTCGGACCACGCGCCCTATCAGTTCAACGCGGGTGGCAAGATCCCCAAGGGCGACAAGACGACGTTCAAGGAAATGGCGAACGGCGTGCCGGGCCTCGAAGTGCGCCTGCCGCTGCTGTTCTCCGAGGGCGTGCAGAAGGGCCGCATCACACTGCAGCAGTTTGTGGCGCTCACTGCAACCAACCATGCGCGACTCTACGGCCTCTATCCGCGCAAGGGCACGATCGCCGTGGGCTCCGACGCCGATTTCGCCATCTGGGACGCCGACAAGGAAGTGACGCTCGACTGGACGATGCTGCACGACAATGTCGGCTACACGCCCTACGCCGGCCGCCAGATCAAGGGCTGGCCCATCACCGTTGTGAGCCGCGGCCGCGTCGTGGTCGAGGGCGGCAAGCTCAACGCCCAGCGCGGCTCCGGCCAGTTCCTGCCCTGCGCCTCACCCGATTCATCCAAGCCGCAGGGCCAGACCGCGCCCGAGCTGCAGGCCATGTCGCGCTTCGGCGCCAAGCCGCTGTTCTAGAGGAGAGAGAACGTGTCCCGTCGTCTAAAAGTGTCGTCCGCCCAATTGGGTCCGATCAATCTCGCCGATACCCGGGCGAGCGTGGTCAAACGCATGGTCGAGATGCTGAAGGAAGCCGATAGCCGCGGCTCGAAGTTCGTGGTCTTCCCGGAACTCGCACTCACGACCTTCTTCCCGCGGTACTGGACGGAAGATCAGGCGGAGGTCGACAAGTATTTCGAGAACCAGATGCCCAGTCCCGAGACGGCGCCTCTGTTCGAGCTGGCGCGTTCCAAGGGCATCGGCTTCTACCTGGGTTATGCCGAGCGCACCGAAGAAGAAGGTGCGACTCACCGCTTCAACACCTCGATCCTGGTCGGACCGGACGGCCGGCTGATCGGCAAATACCGCAAGGTCCATCTGCCGGGCCATGACGACCACCGGCCGAACGTGCCGTACCAGCATCTCGAGAAGAAATACTTTGAGGTCGGTGATCTCGGCTTCAATGTCTGGAAAATGTTCAAGGACGAGGTCATCGTCGGCCAGTGCATCTGCAACGACCGGCGCTGGCCCGAGACGTTCCGCGTCATGGGGCTGAAGGGCGCCGAGATGGTGGTGCTGGGCTACAACACGCCGACCGACAACGTCTATGCGCCGCACGAGCCGCCGTATCTGCGCGTGTTCCATCACAATCTCTCGCTCCAGGCCGCGGCCTATCAGAACGGCATCTGGGTCGTGGCGACCGCCAAGGCTGGCAAGGAAGACGGCTTCTGGCTGCATGGCGGCTCCGCGATCGTGGCACCTACCGGCGAGATCGTCGCCAAGGGCACGACCGAGGAGGACGAGGTGATCTCCTACGACTGCGACCTCGCGCTCGGCGAATACATCCGCAACACCACCTTCAATTTCGCCAAGCACCGCCGTCCCGAACACTACAAGCTGATTACCGAGCGCACCGGCGTGAAGGTCGAGCCGTCGAACTAAGGAACAGATGCATGCAATATGCCGTCACCGACGTGAACCATCACGACCGCTACAAGATCCTGACCGCCTTCGTGCTGCCGCGGCCCATCGCCTGGGTGACGACGCTCGGGCCAACCGGCGTGGTCAATGCTGCGCCCTTCAGCTTCTTCAATGTCTTCGCCGAGGATCCGCCGCTTTGCATGTTTGCGGTGAACAAGCGGCCGGACGGGCGCCTGAAGGACACCTGGCTCAACATCGAGCGCACCGGCCAGTTCGTGGTCAACCTCACCGACGAGCCGCTGGCGCGGGCGATGCACGATTCGAGCGGCGACTTTCCGCCCGATGTCGGCGAGGCCGACTATCTCGGGCTGAAGACGGCGCCCTCGGTCGACGTCGAGCCGCCGCGGCTGGCCGATGCGCCGTGGGCGATGGAGTGCAGGACCTGGCAGGTGATCAACGTCAAGGAGGACCGCCAGCTCATCCTGGGTGAGGGGCTGCGCTTCCACATCCGCGACGAGCTGTGGGACCCCAAGGCGATGCGCGTCCACATGGACCGCTACCATCCGATAGGCCGCATGTTCGCCGACCGCTATTGCCGCACCGACGATCGCGTCGTTTTTCCGGCGGCTGAGGGGCCAAAGAAGGCGGCTGCCGCGGATTAATCTCTGCAGCGAGGCGCGACGCGGCCGGGCGGAGGTGTATGTTCGCCTGAGGTGACCCACCTATGAGCAATGACCGCGCGTTCCGTTGAAGGCTGGCCGCGTTGGCTGGCTGCCCTGTTGATGGGCCTGCTGTTCATTCTGGCCCTGCTGATCGCGTCGTGGCTGCTGCGGACCTGCGCACCGGTCGAGCCGTCGGCCAAGGTCGTCATGCTCGAGGCGGAGCCGCCGCCACCGCCACCGCCGGCGCCTCCCGATCCCACACCGGTGCTGAAAGCCTCGCTCGACGATGCCGCGGCCGACGGCAGGAAGCTCGCGGCCGAGGTCGCCGCCCTGGAGGCGGACATCAAGCGGCGCCTGGCGCAATGCAAGCCGGTCGAGCCGCCCAAGCCGCCGCCGCCCAAGCCGCCACCCGTCGCCCAGGCGCCGCCACCACCACCACCACCGCTGCCGGCCGACCGATGGGCGCAGAAGGACCTCACCATGCTGCAGGGCTGCTGGCGGCTCGGGCGGGACACGCGTGGCAGCCTCAACCTTAGAGGCCGGTCGGAAATGTGCGACGTCAAGGCAGGCCGCATCTGCTTTGGAACCAACGGCGGTGGTCAGCGCAGCTCGACCTCCGTTTGCCCGAGCACCGGCGCCATCACCTGCGCCGCGCCGATCACGGCCAGGTTCGGCAATGACAGCACGCTCGGGACGACCCAGCCCGCCGTCTCCTGCAATCCGCCCGTGGCGCAGTGGACGGGTCCGCCCAACCGCCTGACTTGCCGCCGAGTCAGCGACGCGCTGGCGCTCTGCCGCGACGCGCTCAACTTCGAGTACGAGTTCCGTCGGGAGTAGGCCTGCGGGAATAGACCTCGGCCTCAGGCTGACCAGCCGAGTCGCGAACGGCCGATCGCCATCGCGACGGCGGCTTGGCTGGGTTCGACGACGGGCAGGCCGACGTGGCGCTGCAGCCGGTCGCGATAGCGCGCCATGCCGGCGCAGCCCATGACCAGCACGTCGGCACCGTCCTCGTCGCGCAGCTCGGCCGCGACCTCGGCCATGCGGGCGAAGGTGGTGGCCTCGTTGGAAAGCTCGACGACGCCGAGCCCGATGGCGCGGTCGCCCGCCAAGCGGTTGGCCACGCCCATCTGCCCGACATAGCGCAGATGGCGCGGAATCGACTTCTTCAGGATCGAGATCACGCCGAAACGCTGGCCCAAGGTCAGCGCGGTCAGGATGCCGCACTCGGCAATTCCGAGGACCGGCTTGGTCGTGATTTCGCGTGCCGCATGCAGGCCGGGATCGGAGTAGCAGGCGATGACGAAGGCGGAGCAGTCGTTGTCGCGCTTGGTCACCATCCTGCCGATCGGTCCCACGACCTGTTCGACATGGGCCTGGCTTTCGATGCCGGGCGGGCCGTCCTTGAGCGTGATGCATTCGATGACGGGGCCGCCATTCATGCGCAGCGGCTCCATGGCGACATCGATGCCTTTGGTGACGGCTTCGGTGGAGTTGGGGTTGATGACGAGGATGCGGTCGGACATGGCGTCAAGGATGGCCCCTAAATTGCTATTCAACAATGGCTGATCTAACGTCCGTGCTTGGGGATTTCTCTGGGAGGTTCGACATGATGAAACGTCGCTATGCCGCGATTGCCGCGGCCATTCTGCTGTGCGCAAGCCCGGCACTCGCACAGGACAAGAAGCCGCCGCTCAGGACCGGCGTCGACGGCACCTTCGCGCCGCATGCCATGCCCAAACTGGGCGGTGGCGTCGAAGGCTTCCAGATCGACGTCTTCACCGAGGTCGCCAAGCGCATGAAACGCGACATCACCATCGACGCGGTGAGCTTCTCGACCCTCATCCCCGGCATGGCGGCCGGCCGCTACGACTTCATCGCAGCACCAACCACGGTCACCAAGGAGCGCGCCGAGAACATGCTGTTCACGGCGGGCTATCTGTGGACCGCCTTCCAGTTCGGTATCAAGAAGGGCTCGGCGCCGATCAAGGGCTGGGCCGACCTCAAGGGCAAGGCGGTCGCCGTCAACAAGGGCACGCCCTACGAGACGCTGGCCAAGAAGATGGGCGAGGAGCACGGCTTCACCGTGCAGGTCTACGACACCCAGCCCGACGCCGTGCAGGCCGTGCTCTCGGGACGCGCCGACGCCACGCTCGGCGGCAACACCGTGATCGTCTACGCCGCCTCCAAGAACCCGCAGTTCGTGGCCGACCTCGAGCTCAAGGAGACACGCGCTCACTGGGCGGCGCCGGTGCCGAAGGACAATCCCAAGCTGCGCGCCGAGCTGCAGGATGCGCTCGACTGCATGAAGAAGGACGGCACGATGGCCAAGTTCTACGAGAAGTGGTTCAACAAGAAGCCCGGTGCCGACGACCTCGCCGTGGTGATCACGCCGGGCTACGGCGTGCCGGGCATGCCGGGCTACGATCCGACGCCGCACGAACTCAAGTGCAACTGACCTGAGCGGATGGCCACGCAACCGATCGTCGACGCGCGCGCGATCCACAAGCACTTCGGCGCCCTTCACGTATTGAAGGGCGTCGACCTCAGGGTGGCCGAGCGCGAACTGGTGTTCGTGATCGGCCCCTCGGGCTCGGGCAAGTCGACCCTGCTGCGCTGCCTCAACCGGCTGGAGGAACCGTCCTCCGGCTCGATCGTGGTCGACGGCATCGACATGCTCGATCCCCAGACCGACATCAACCATGCCCGCCAGCGGATCGGCATGGTGTTCCAGTCCTTCAACCTCTCTCCGCACATGACCGCGCTCGGCAACGTGACGCTGGCTCTGCGCAAGGTCGCGGGCAAGAGTCGCGCCGAGGCGGATCAACTCGGCCACGCAGCACTTGAGCGCGTCGGCCTCGCCGACCGCGCCGAGCATACGCCCGGCCAGCTCTCGGGCGGCCAGCAGCAGCGCGTCGCCATCGCCCGCTCGATCGCCCTCGAGCCCCGCGTCATGCTGTTCGACGAGCCGACCAGCGCGCTCGATCCCGAGCTGGTGGGCTCGGTGCTGGAGGTCATGCGCAGCTTGCGCGAAAGCGGCATGACCATGATCGTGGTCAGCCACGAGATGGGCTTTGCCCGCAACGCCGCCGACCGCGTCGTGTTCATGGACGACGGGCTGATCGTGGAACAGGGGCCGCCCGCCGCCATCTTCGAGACGCCGGCCCACGAGCGCACCCGTGCCTTCATCGGCCAGATCCAGCGGCACTGACCGCCCGCTGCCATGAGCACCTGGGACCGCTTCGTCGACACGTTCTTCAACGGCAAGGTCATGCTGAAGTACCTGCCGGATATTCTCTCCGGCATGGTGGTGACGATCGAGCTCGCGGTGCTGATCGTGCTCTCCGGCCTCGCCGCCGGTCTCGCGCTCGCCCTGGTGCGCAGCCTCGCCATCCGGCCGCTCAACTGGCTGATCATCTTCATCGTCGATCTGTTCCGCTCGCTGCCTCCTCTCGTGATCATCGTGCTGATGTACTTCGGCCTGCCCTATGGCGGGATCTCGCCCTCGGGGTTCGTGTCGACCTGGCTGTCGCTCGCCTTCGTGCTGATGGCCTTCTCGGAGGAGATCTTCTGGGCCGGCATCACCTCGGTCCACAAGGGCCAGTGGGAGGCTTCGCGCTCGACCGGACTCTCCTTCGGCCAGACGCTGATGAATGTGGTGCTCCCTCAAGCGCTCCGCCTCACCATCCCGCCGCTCACCAACCGCACCATCGCCATCACCAAGGGCACCGCGCTCGGCACCGTCGTCGCCGTCACCGAGATCCTGGGCGAGGCGAGCTCGGCGGTCTCCAACTCCTACAATCCCTCGCCGCTGATGATGGGTGCGGCGGCCTATCTCGTGCTGTTCCTCCCCGTCGTGATCCTGGCGCGCCGTCTCGAGAAGCGCTTCGCATGGAAACGATGAGGGCGAAGCGATGATCCAGACCTTCTTCAATCCCGAGATCATCGCTGCGGCCTGGCCGATCGTGCTGTCGGGCCTGCTCAACACCATCCTGCTGTCGCTGATCGTGGTGCCCTTAGGCTTGTTCGGCGGCCTGATCCTGGCGCTGCTCGCCTCGGTCAAGAACCCGCTGGTGCGTTGGCCGCTGATGGCCTGGGTCGACTTCTTCCGTGCCTTTCCGCCGCTGGTGCTGCTGATCCTCCTGTTCGCGGGCCTGCCCTTTGCAGGGCTCGAACTCGGCGGCTTCGCCTGCGTCGCCATCGCCTTCTTCCTCAACACCGGCGCCTACTACGGCGAGATCTTTCGCGCCGGCATCGACTCGGTGCCGGCGGGTCAGGTCGAAGCCGGGCGCTCGACCGGCCTCAGCCGCCTGCAGGCCATGGGCTACATCGTCCTGCCCCAGGCGGTGCGCAACGTGCTGCCCGATCTCCTGTCCAACACGCTCGAGGTGGTGAAGCTCACCTCGCTCGGCAGCGTGGTGGCCGTCCCCGAACTGCTCTACCAGGCGCGCCAGGCGCAGAGCCTGACCTACAATCCGACGCCGATCGTGGTGGCGGCGGTCATCTACTTCCTCATGCTGTGGCCGCTGGTGCGGCTGCTCAGCCGCCTCGAAAATCGCGCGCTGGCGGGGCGGCGCTAGTCATATTCCTCCAGCATCCGGCCGTCGGGCAGGATGGTGACCTTGGTCGGCACACCCCTGGGGCGGGTCGGCACCGGATCGCGGGTGGCGTCGGCCTTCCATGAGCCGTCGTTGCGCTGCTCCAGCCGCTGCACCTTGTAGCCCTGCGACTGCACGCGATCGCGCGCCAGCGACTCGGTGTTGGGATAGCGCGCGCCCGCCGACGTGCCGCCGGGCGGCATGGGCGGCGCGGCCTGGCCTGCCGACGTGCCGAACGGCGTATTGGCCGGGTGCTGCGCCGCGGCGGCACCAGCGCCGATCAGGGCCAGGAAAACCGCGGAGGCGAGCAGGGGGATGCGCATCCCGTCGATATGGGCGCGGCGCCCGGACCCGGCAACCTGACCTCCTAACAGACCTCCACGACCGGTGAAGGTCCAATGTCCGCCCAAACGCACCTCAAGCCCTTGATCCGGATCGACAATCGCCCGGCGGCCGGGGACGGCGCGTGCGCGGCAGAAGCGTGCATTTTTGAAATCCCGGTTCCCGCCGCCGATATCGCGTAAACAGCGACGAAAAGAAATCCCGAATCGGAATCTCTTGGACTGCGGGAACTGCCGGCCAAGCATTTGATCCTGCTCTCCTTTCCGGGCCGTCAGGGCTTCCTGTCGTGTCGCCTAAACGGCGACATTTCAAGAACCCGATTCCTTATTTTTTGATCCGGGGTCCTGCGGTTCGGGCGGAGCCCGCCCGGCAGGAAATATAGGAAATAAGAATAGGCCTGTCAAGAGGTCACGACAATTCGGACAGCCTGCGGCCAAGCCCGGCCGGGCCCTCGTTGTCCCGGCCGCGGGCAACGCGCAGGTCGTTCTGCACGTGCGTGGCGCCCAGCACCTGCTCGGCGAGGTCCTCGGTGCGCCGCCGGGTGCGGCGGCTGTCGACCGTGCCGGCGAGCGTGATCTCGCCGTCCTTCACCTGGACCTCGATGTCGCGGGCGTCGATGTACGGATCCTCCGTCAGCCGGTCGCAGACGTCCTCGTGGATGCGCCGGTCCGAGCGGGTGTAGTTCTTCGGTCCGACCCCGCGATAGGGGCCCGGATAATGGTCGCGAGAGGGACCGCGATCGCCGCCCTCGTGATCGCCCTCGTCGTATCGCCGGTATTCGTGATCAGGATCATAGACACCGGGCTCGGGCTCGTAGCCCGGCCGGGCGCGCGATTCGGAGTGGCCGTGGCGGACGTGTCGCCGCTGGTCGTCGCCACGGTCGCGCTCGGCCTGCTCGGTGGCGCTGTAGCGGCTATAGGCCCGCTCGACCTCGGGCCAGTCGCTGTCCATGCCCCGGCCGCTGCGCCGGCGGCGGCGCGGATGCGCAGTGTCGGCGGGAGGCGTCGTGCTGCGGGCCATCTCTTCCTCCTGGCATGTGGCGGGATACCCCCTGTTCAATGCACGGTGGAGGGTCAGGTTGCATCGGGGGAAGATCAACGACCTGTCAATGGCCCCTCAAGACCCGGGGCTGACGACCGGTGCCGCGTTCCTTGCCGCGTTCCCGTGCCCGCCAGTCCCACGGCTTCTCGCAGTCGTGCGCGTGCATGCCCACGCCGTCGAACCAGGCGTGCCAATCCTGGGGCAGGTACCGCCAGGAATATTGCAGGTAGGCAAAGGCCATCCCGTGACGGACCATGGCTTGGCCCACGTCCTGGCCATCGGCCTTGCAGACACCGACGGTCCGGCCGTAGCGATCCTTCGACTTGTACTCGCAGGTCGTCGTGCGTCCGCGCATCAGCCCGGCCAGGTGAGCCGTCGCCATCCGGCCTGCCGGCCAGCCGTCGGCGCAGGTCTGCCGGCGCTCCGGCGCGTCGATGCCATGCAGCCGCCAGGTCGTGCCGGCGAGCTTGATCGTGTCGCCATCGACGATTGATTGTGCTGGGGCGGGCGAGGGGATTGCGAGGGCAGGGAGGGCGAGGAGCGCGAGGAGGAAGATCAGCCGGCGTCTTGGGATATGCGCGCGCGGCGCGGGACTAATCGTCGTCGTCCGGCGTCGACGGCGGCGGCGGTTCCTTCGGCTCCTCGTCCGCCAGCAGCTTGGACACGTAGTCGCGCGTTACGTCATCGAGCGTCGGCTCGGCCAGCAGCTTGCGATAGTGCACGATGTTCTTCTGGTGGATGAGGTCCGGCACGGCACCCTCCCGGCGTGGCCAGGAGGAAGAGCCTGACGCGCCTCTACTGTAACGGTGCTAGCCGGCGAATGTTCCTTACGCCGTGAACACGGTGGCGATGCCATTGGGCTGCGCCTGGAACGATACATCCGCTGCGGGTTCTGGGGGCTCAACATCGGCCTGGCGATGATGGTGGTGCTGAGCCTGTTCCGCGCAGGAATCCTGCAGCTGCACGACGTCATCACGAACGGCTATTGGCACGCGCGCAGCCTCGCCTATACGGCGGGCACCGTGCCACGGCTGCTCGAATGGCTGCGGATGCCGGGCGACCTGGTGTTCATCTTCCTGGGCCCGCTGCCAATCGCGATGGCCATGTGCCTGGCTATCTCGACGTGTGGAAGAGGCGCAAGGTGGTAGCGGCGCTACGGCCGGTTTCGGCCGAGTGAACGGGGCGCGGAGAGCGGGGGATTGGTCGGCCTGAAGTAGAGCGTGAAGACGAAGATCGCCGCGCGCGCCAGCCAAGCCGGGACCATCGCGGCGGTGCCGTCCCCTCGGCAGTCCTCACCGCCGATGCCGCCGACCATCAGCCACAGGCCGACGGCGACGAGCCGACCATTGGCGTCTGGATCATGTGCAGCGGCGGGTTTCTAGAAGCCCAGTCGTCGAGCCTGCAGTTCGTGGCGATGCGCGGCAGGTCCTCGCGCTTGACTCCGACGTCGCGCAACCGCCGCGGCAGGACGAACCACTGAATAAAGACTACTCCACCGCGACGCGCCCTTCCTGTTGCTGAAGGTCACCGCGGGTGCCGGCGGTCGACCAAACCAGTAGGTCGGTGTCGACGCCCATCCACTGCAGCCGTTCGATCACGTCCTCTCTCAAACGATTGTGAAGGGTCTCCTCGAACCTGCCGGAAGGCATGTGGCTGATGTTGGCGGCGCGGGTGCCGTCGAGCGAGTGCCCGAGCTCGGTCTCGATGGCCCTGAGGTGCTCGCGCCGCGCGAGGCGCACGGCGTGGTGCAGGTTCCGCCAATCGCAGCGGGCCGTTCCCTGGAGGTGATTGAGGAGATCGGCCAGGACCTCGACCGGCCGGGCCATCAGGCATTCATGGGGCATGAGCCGCACCAGACCGCGATGCCGTTCGGCCATGGCCTGGAATGAAACGAACTGCTTGGCATAGGAGGGCAACGCGCTCGCGAACAGATAGTCGCGGAAAGGCATCCGGGCGAGCGGCTGGCCGTCGACTGTGTTGTAGGCGGGATCCGGGTGGCCGACGCCGTAGCGAAAGTGGGAGGCCGCCTGGGCCAGCGGGTTGCGATAGACCAGCGCCATGGGGGCACCGCGACCGGCCGCGGCGGCCCGGTCCAATGCGCGGACGGACAGCGGCGTGTAGGCGACGTCGGCCGCCAGATCGATCGGCGTGTAGGCGTAGTTCAGCCCTTCGTGCAGGTAGTCGTAGCCGGGAACGTGGAAGGGAGTCCTGGCCCACCAGGAATGGTCGTCGACGAATTCGGCAAAGCCCGGGCACACGGTATGGCCGATGAAGAGGTGCTCATGCGGCATCGAGTGTTGCGCGTGGAAGAGAGGCCCACCCCTGAAGCCTCGAAAGTCGAAAGGCATGCCCGACGACCGGCCGACGACTTCGCCCGTGAGGCGATCGTCGACGCGCCCGCCACGATCGAGATGGATCAGGAACGACACGGCGTAGCGCAGGAACCAGGTTCCCGAGCGCGGAATGGTGGCCAGGATGGGCAGTTTCTTGATCGCGGGCACTCGATGTCTCCTCCCAGGAGAAGCGCGTCAATCGGCTTCGGTGCCCCGAGTATCGCCACGGGCCGTTGTCGGAGCGCGATGCCAGCGTTCGCGGAGCGTGATTTCTGCTGCGATCTTCAGAAAATCGCCGATTCTTCGGCCTCAGTAGACGGACTTGAGGATCGGCACGATCTCCTGCGGGCTTGCGACGCGCATGACGCGCCGTCCGCCACCCGTCGCCAAAACGGAAGTCCATTCTCGCGCGAGGGACTCCCGGCCTGACGCGCCCGGGACGGTGGGACAGGGGCTCCCTTTGATGCTATATTGCATGTCATATGAACCCTCAATAAGAGGGGCAGACGTGGCGGCAATGTCCGCCGAAGAACAACAGATCGATCTGGGAGGATCATACAGTGATGTTGCGCATTGACATGATGCGGCGCTCGCGCGCCGGTAAAGTGCGGCTTGGCCGCACGATGTTGTTGGCCGCCGCGGCGGTCGGCCTGGTGGCGGCGGGACCCGTCGCGGCCCAAGATCTTCAGAAGGTCACCATCCGGCTGGTGGCGGACCATACGCCGCCACCGCATCCGGCCGCGATCGCCCAGGTCCAGTTCGCGAAACGCGTGGCCGAGGTGATCCCGGGCAGCGAAGTGCGCCTCTACCACGCCGGCGCGCTCTACACGATTCCCGAAGCCCTGGCGGCCATGAGCGAGGGCAACCTCGAGATGACCTGGGGCCAGTTCGGCAAGACGGCCGCGATCGACCGCTGGATGAACGTGGTCGCCGGGCCGATGCTCCTGACCACCCCCGGCGCGATGGAGCAGCTCGACAAGTTCGAATCGGTCGCGATGTTGCGCAAGCGCTTCGAGGAACTGCACGGCGTCAAGATGCTCGGCACGGCGCATCTCAGCATGTTCATGGGCGCCGGATCCAAGAAGCGGCTGCGCAGTCCGGACGACTTCAAGGGACGGAAGATCCGCAGCATGGGCCCGGCCGAGAACGCGGCGCTGTCGGCGTGGGGCGCCTCGCCGGTGACCATGGCGTTCGGCGACGTTCCGCCGGCGCTCGAAACTGGCGTCATCGACGGCCTGCTGACCAGCATCGGCGGCTTCAATGCCGTTCGCGACCAGGCGCCGTTCTATACGATCGCCGGCGTCAACGGCGTCGTCGGCGACTACTACTGGGTCGGTGTCAGCCTGAAATGGTGGAACAAGCTTAACAAGCCCACCCAGGCGGCGCTGGAGAAGCTGGTCGTCGAGGAGCTCCTGCCGTTGCAGAAGCAGGTCAACTGGTGCAACGACCAGCGGGTCATGAAGCAGTACCTGACCGAGGATCCGACCAAGCCCGGCATCTACGTCCTCAAGCCGGCCGAGCAGAAGGTTTTGGCCGACGCGCTGGGCGACGCCACGATCAAGTGGGTAAAGACCAACACACCGGCGGATGCCCACAAGTGGGTCGACCGTTTCGTCCAGGAGGCGAAGGCCGCGTCGGCCGCGAATCCGATGGGCAGTTCCTCGATCGAGAAGACCGACTGCGAGAAGATCGCTCCGTACTTCGCCAAGAAGTAGTATGAACCGGCGACGACGGGCGCCGTCCGCAACGGCGGCGCCCGTCGTGCTGACCAATCAGGTGTGACGATCATGGTTACAGCTTACAAGGCCTGGAGGTTCTTCCAGGACCGCATCGTCGGCTATGCCGCCGCCGTCGTCCTGCTCGGCGTGACAGTGCTGACGGTGGTGGAGATCTTCCGGCGATACCTCTTAGGCCAGACGTTCCATTGGAGCCAGGACGCGGTGACCTACTTCATCGTCGCGGCCACGTTCATCTACTTCGGCACCTGCCAGGCGCAGCGTACCCATCTCGCCGTCACCATCCTGCCGGAGTGGCTGAGGCGCAGCGGACGGGTCAAGCTCGGCTTGGCCGTCCAGGCGACGGGCTCGCTGCTGGGCTTCCTGTTCGTCGTCGCCGTGGTGTGGTGGGGCTATCCGGCAGCCGACCGCGCCCTGCGACTGGAACGCATGACGGAGAGCATGATCATCCCGCTGTGGCCGTTCATGTACTCGCTGCTCGTCGGGTTTGGCGTGATGGGTGTGACGTTGCTGTTCCAGCTCTACCGCGACGTGATGCGGCTGGCGGGCAGCGACCCCTTCCCCTGGGAACCGCAACATCTGGAGATGGAACTCTAGGCCTGCGGCCTTAGGGGGGAGCAAAGCCAAATGCCACTTCTTGCAAGCCTGTTCACGGTGCTGCTGGTGCTCGGCCTGCCGCTCGGCATCGTGCTCGCCGGTTCCAGCCTGGTCTTCATCTTCGCCGACCCGATGCTGGCGCCCGGCACGGTGTTCCAGTCGTTCTTCAATTTCCTCAGCAAGTACACGCTGATGGCGGTGCCGTTCTTCATCTTCGCCGGCTTCCTGATGGAGCAGACCGGCCTGATCGGCAAGCTGTTCCGTTTCTCTGACGCACTGATCGGCTGGGTGCCCGGCGGCTTCGGCTTCGCCACCCTGATCGCGGCCGTGATCTTTGGCGCGATCTCGGGCTCCAGCACCGCCATGGCGGCCGCGATGGGAGTCATCGCCTATCCCGAGCTTCGCAAGCGCGGCTATCCCGCCTGGCTGGCGGCCGGCCTGGTCGCCTCGGGCGGCGGCATCGCCATCCTGATACCGCCGAGCATCATTCTCATCCTGTTCGGCATTCTCACCGAAACCTCGATCGTCGCGCTCTTCTTCGCCGGCGTCGTTCCGGGGATTTTGCTGGCCATCAGCGACGCCATCGTGCTCGTTTTCTTCGCCTGGTACCTGAAGCTGCCCTCGGGCGACTTCTCCTGGCGCGCCATATTCGAGGCCACGCTGGATGCCTGGCCGGCGCTCTTGATGCCGGTGGTGATTCTGGGCGGGCTTTATGGCGGGGTGTTCACGCCGACGGAGGCGGGCGCCGCCGCCTGCGGCTATGCCCTGGCCTACGGCATACTGGTCAAGCGCGGGGCTTTCCTGAAGGATCTGATGGCGGTCACGGTGCGGTCGATGAACCTCACGGCGGTGATCTTCTTTCTCCTGGGGTGCGTCGGCGTCTTCCAGTTCGTGCTCGCCAATCAGGGCTGGGCGCAGCACCTCGCGCAGTGGGTCTCGGGCCTCAACCTGTCGGCCATGGAATTCCTGCTGATTCTGCTGCCGATCCTGCTGTTCCTGTCGATGTTCCTCAGCGGCATCGCCATCGTCGTGCTGACTGTGCCCGTGTACTTCTCGGTGGCGATGAGCCTCGGCATCGACCCCATCGTGCTCGCCATCCTGACGGCGCTGGCGATGGAGATGGGCGTCGTGATTCCGCCGGTCGGGCTCAACCTGTTCGCGGTCGCCGGCACCACGCGGGTGCCGCTGCACGAGGTCACCAAGGGGGCCATGCCGTTCCTGTTCACGGATGGATGGGTCCTCGTACTGGTGATGCTGTTCCCCGTCCTTGCGCTCTGGCTGCCAAGTCTGCTCATAACGCCGGTCTTCAAATAGACGCCAAGCCCGCTCAATCTCCGACCAGCGGCATCACCTCCGCGGCGAAGCGTTCCAGGCGCTCGATGCTTTGGGCGATGGTCTCGCCGCGGAAATCGAAGATCAGCTCGTGCACGCCGATGGCGGCGAACGAGCGGATGTCGCCCGCGATCTCGTGGGCGGTGCCGGAGAAGCTGCGGCGGGTCCCGTCGCGATCGGGCACGGCGGTGTCGTAGAGCGGCGCCTTGTAGGAGATGGTGAGGGCTGCGAAATCGCGCCGCTCCGCTTCGGTCAACCGCTTCAGCGTCGCGAGGTGCCCGCGCATTTCCTCGGGCGGCAGCGGCGAGGCGGCGATGGCGCCGACCGGGTGCCAGCCGTCGCCGTGCCGCGCGGTGCGGCGGAGCGCGGCGGGGGAATGGCCGCCGACCCAGATCGGCGGATGCGGCTTCTGCAGCGGGAAGGGTTCGCAGCGGATGTCGGCATAGTCGTAGAACCTGCCGGCGAAGCTGGCGGGCGACTGCGTCCAGAGCTGCTTGAGGATCGCGATCCATTCGTCGGTGACGGCGCCGCGCCGGTCGAAGTCGGGACTGTCCAGCGCCTCGAATTCCTCCTTCAGCCAGCCGACGCCGACTCCCAGCGTGATCCGTCCGCCGGACAGGACATCGAGCGAGGCCACCATCTTCGCCGTCAGCACCGGATTGCGGTATGGCAGCACCAGCACCGAGGTGACGAGACGAAGCCGCTCCGTGGCGCCGGCCACCACGCCCAGGATCGACAGGATTTCGAGCGCGTCGCCGCCGCCGGGATGCCTGCCGTCCAGGGTGTAGGGATAGGCCGACTCGCTTTTCACCGGGAAGACGACGTGGTCGGCGATCATGGCGGAGTGCAGCCCCAGCCGCTCGCCTTGGCGCGCCAGGGCGAGGATGCCGGCGCGCGTGGCGGTGGGGCCGCGCGTGGGGAGGTAGAAACCGTAACGCATCGGGGGAACTCCGTGTCGTCGCGCGAAATGCCGGGGAACCCTGGAAGTGTAGAGTTTTTCAGGTCATCGCCATAGAGTGGCGAAAGTCGCTGCGCGTGGAAGGAATGCCCATGAAATTCGGAGTGACGGTCGCCCCGCGCGTGTCCGACTGGAAGCTGTTCGTCGACCTGGAGGCGATGGGCTACGATGCGGCCTGGGCGGCCGATTCGCAGATGCTCTATTCCGACGCCTACGCGGTGCTGGCATTGGCGGCGGCCAACACCTCGCGCATCCGGCTGGGCACCGGCGTGTCGGTGGCGGGCGTGCGGCTGGCGCCGGTGACCGCGCATTCGATCGCCACCATCAATCGGCTGGCCCCCGGCCGGGTGTTCCTGGGCATCGGCACCGGCCACACGGCGATGCGCGTCATGGGCAAGGATCCGATGAAGGCCGCCGCCTTCCGCGAGTATCTCCGCGTCCTGCGCGCCCTGCTGCATGGCGAGGAGGTCGACTATGCGCTGCCCGGGGTTCTCGATGGAGAAGAGCGAACCGACATCCGCTTCCTGCATCCCGACGACGGCTTCATCGACGTGGCCCATCCGGTGCCGATCTATGTCGCCGCCGACGGTCCGCTGGCACTGAAGACGGCCGGCGCCTACGGCGACGGGCGGGTGTGCTCGCACAACCAGACCAAGGCGCGGCTGCAGAAGAGCCTTGAAGTGATGCGCGAGGGGGCGTCGGCGGTCGGCCGCGTCCTGCCCGGGGACTTCCACACCGCGGCCTTGAGCTATGCCTGCGTGCTCCGGCCCGGCGAGAGCATGACCCCAGGACATGTACCGGATCGTGTGATCGACGAGATCGGCCCGATGGCGGCGGCGTCGCTGCATTATTGGTGGGAGCTCTACCAGAAGGACGGCGACACCAGCACGGTGGCCGGACGTTGCCGCAACCTGTGGGACGAATATCTCGCCTTCACCGAAAAGATGGAGACGCCGCCCGCCAGGCGCTACCAGCAGGTCCATCTCGGCCATTGCGCCTTTCTGCCGCCCGAGGAGCGTCGCTTCATCACCGAGGATCTGATCCGTGCCACCGGCGGGCTGGTCGGCACGCCGGAAGAAATCGTCGCAATGCTGCGCGAGCGCGAGGCGATGGGCCTTGGTGAGATCACGCTGCTGCCGGCCATGGCCGAGGCGCGCCGCAACCTCCGCGATTTCGCGGAGCAGGTGATTGCCCGGTATTGAGGAGGGCGTCGCCGCCGCGCGCCGGTGGCCGCGAGGTGGCGCGGGCTACGCGATCCGTCTAGCCTCACGTCATGATCACATTCGAACGACTGACGGGCGCCCTCGACGGCAACCCGGCCCTGCAACGGCGCGCGGCGCTGGCGGGGCTTTCGCTCACGGTGCTGGCGGGCGACGAAGCAACGACGGTGCAGATCGGCGCGCGCGTCGCCGTCAGTCCCGGCGCTGCCCCCGGCGCCTCCTTCAGCCTCGCCACCACCGCGGCGAACTGGGCTGAGTTCGCCAAGCCGGTGCCCGCCGTCGGGTTCCAGAGCCTGGTCGGCATGCAGCGCATGGGCCACCTCAGGGTCGAGGGCGATATGGTGGCCTGGGGGCGCAACCTCCTGTTCGTCGAACAGCTCTTTGCCGCCCTTCGTCCCGCGGCGCCGATCGAGCAGCCGGCGAAAGTCGGCGCGCCCGTGATCGAGCCGGTGATCGGCCGCTACCTCAGGCTCGATTTCAACGGCCAACCGCATCGCATTTACTTCGAGGAAGCAGGGCAGGGTATCCCGCTCGTCTGCCTGCACACCGCCGGCGCCGACGGGCGGCAGTATCGCGCGCTGCTGAATGATGATGAGATCACGAATCGCTTCCGCGTCGTCGTCTTCGATCTGCCATGGCATGGCAAGTCCTCGCCGCCGCCCGGCTTCGAGCGCGAGGCTTATAAGCTCACCACCGATCTCTATGTCGACACTGTCATGGCCGTCTGCCGCGCGCTGAAGCTCGAGCGGCCGGTGGTGATGGGCTGTTCGATCGGCGGCCGCGCCGTACTGCATCTTGCGCTGCGCCACGGCGACTACTTCCGGGCGGCGATCGGGCTGCAGTCGGCCACCCACGCCGAAGCCGGCGCCGACACGCGGCTGCGCGATCTCGGCGTGCTGTTCCGACCCGACGTGCACGGCCAGGAGGCCGCCGCCGGCACGGTGGCCTGCCTGATCTCGCCGACCTCGCCCAACACCGAGAAGTGGGAGACGCTATGGCATTACATGCAGGGCGGGCCGGCGGTGTTCATGGGCGACCTGCACTATTATTTCACCGAGGGCGATCTCCGGAACGGACTGTTGGACGGCCTCGACACGAAGAGGTGCCCGCTCCACCTGCTGACCGGCGAATACGATCTCTCGGCCACGCCTGAACTGACGGCGGAGCTCGCCAGGCTCGTGAAGGCCACGTCCTTCCAGGTGATGGAAGGCCTCGGCCACTTCCCGATGTCGGAAAGCCCGCAACAGTTCCGGCGCTATCTGCTGCCGGTGCTCGCGCGCATCGCCGGGTAGCTGCAGGGATCCTGCGTCCGCAAAGTTGCCCGATTGTCGTCCGACAGCTAAGCACTCCTCCAATCAACCGTGGGCGATGATGCGAAACGATCGGACGATAGTCAGCCTGCTGGGTTTGGCGGCAGCAGTGTTGTTGAGCGGCTGCGGCTGGTTCGACGGCGGCGGCGCCCCGTCTCATCTGCAGGGCGCCCGCCTGGGGGCCGATCGCCAGGCGCCTGTGATGAAGGCGCTGCCGTCGCGCGACAGCGGCCGCCCGCACGAGGGCGGCGCTGCCCCCTCCGACGAGACGCGAGGTCCCCAGGCGCGCCCGGCGATCGGGGCGACCGTGGCCGGCAAGGGCGGCCAGAAGGTCCAGAAGGAGGCGGCGGAGAAGCAGGCCGCCGAGAGATCCCGCAAGGAGAGGGAAGCCAAGGCAGAGCGCGACCGTGCCGAGCGCTCGGCCGACGCGGGCAAGGCCGCGACGCCGGGCGATTCGCCGCCAACCGAGCAGCTGCCTTCGCCATCCCCCCCATCATCCGAGGATTGACCGCCCGATCCGGTGGCTGGAGACTCCCCCTGGCAAGATGGAATTGTCGGGGAGCGTGTCGTGAAGCATCGCCGCGGGTGGACGTCATGATGATCGTGTCTCCGCCCGACAGATGAAAAGTCTTCTGGCGCGCAAGCCGGTCGCCGACATCATCGCCGCCGCCGACACGCCCGGCCGGCGTGTCCCCAAGGTCCTGGGGCCCGTCAGCATCGCCGCCATGGGGGTAGGCGCCATCATCGGCGCCGGCATCTTCGTGCTCACCGGCACGGTGGCGGCGCTCAATGCCGGGCCGGCGATCGTGCTCTCCTTCGTGCTGGCCGCGATCGCCTGCGCCTTCGTCGGCCTCTGCTACGCCGAGCTCTCGACCTTCGTGCCGGTGGCCGGCAGCACCTACACCTATACGTATGCGACCCTGGGCGAACTCGCGGCCTGGGTGATCGGCTGGGACCTGATCCTGGAATACGCCATGGGCGGCGCGGCGGTGGCCGTCGGCTGGTCGGGCTATTTCAACGGCCTGCTCGGCATGCTGGGCGTCGCCTTGCCGCCGCAATGGGTGGCGGCGACAGGGCAGGCGGTCGTGCTGTCGGACGGTACGACGACCACGGCCGTCGCCAACCTGCCGGCCGCCGCCATCGTGCTGCTGATCACCGCGCTGCTGGTCGGCGGCACAAGAGAGTCGGCGCGGCTCAACAACATCATGGTGGCGGTCAAGCTCACGGTCGTGGTGGCCTTCATCGGCCTCGGCGTCTTCTACGTGAACGGCGCCAACTGGCGGCCGTTCATCCCGGACAACACCGGTGAGTTCGGCTCGTTTGGCGTGAGCGGCATCCTGCGCGGCGCCTCCATCGTGTTCTTCGCCTACATTGGCTTCGACGCCGTCTCCAACTGCGCCCAGGAGGCCCGCCGCCCGCAGCGCGACATGCCGATCGGCATCCTGGGCTCCTTAGGCGTCTCGACCGTGCTCTACATACTGGTGGCCGGGGTGCTGACCGGGCTGGTGCCCTATGCCGAGCTCAACGTGCCCGACCCCGTCGCCAAGGGCGTGCGCGTCATGGGCCACGAATGGTTCTCGCTGTTCATCGCGCTGGGCGCGCTGATCGGACTCACCACCGTCATCCTCGTGCTGCTCTACGGCCAGAGCCGGATCTTCGCCACCATGGCCAACGACGGACTGCTGCCGCCGGTGGTGGGCCGCCTGCATCCCAGGCTGCGCACGCCGTGGATCAGCCAGATCTCGATCGGCCTCGTGGTCGCCACGGTGGCGGCGGTGGCGCCGATCGACGTGCTCGACGAGCTGGTGGGGGTGGGCACGCTTTTCGCCTTCATCCTGGTCTGTGTCGCCGTCATCTATCTCCGCGCCGTCGACCCGCATGCGCCGCGGCCGTTCCGCGTGCCCAAGGTGCCGTGGGTGCCGCTGCTCGGCATCCTGTCATGCCTCGGCCTGATGTCCGGGCTGGCGCCTACGACATGGCTGCGGCTCGTGATCTGGCTGGCGATCGGCCTGGTCGTCTATTTCGGCTACAGCCGCTTTCACTCCCGCCTGTTCACCAAGCAGTGACGCCGCTCGCGGCCTACGCCGGCCTGTTCGCCGCCTCGTTCCTGGCCGCCACGGTGTTTCCCTTCCAGTCGGAAGCGGTCCTGGTCGGCCTGCTGCTCGTCGGCGACTTCCCGTGGCCGATGCTGCTGGCCGTGGCGACGGTGGGCAACGTACTGGGCGCGATGGTGAACTGGGGGCTCGGCCGCTTCTTCGTCCACTTCAGGGACCGACGCTGGTTCCCGGTGAAGCCCGACACCTACGCCAAAGTGGAGCGCTGGTACGGCCGCTACGGCGTCTGGTCGCTGCTTTTCGCCTGGCTGCCCATCGTCGGCGATCCGCTGACGGTGGTGGCCGGCGCGCTGCGCGCCAACCTGCCCCTGTTCGTCGTGCTGGTGACGGTGGGCAAGCTCGGCCGCTACGCGGTGCTGGTGGCGGCGACGCTGCCGTGAGAAAATCCACAGGTAGGGAGGATCGCAATGTCGGGCAGATCCATTCTCATCGCCATCGGCCTCGGCGGCTGGCTCCTGGTCTCCATCGCGGCCTTCATGACCGTGGCCTACGCGGGCTTTTTCGGTATCGGCGTGATCGGCCTCCTGATGTGGTTCATCTGCACGATCGTCGAACTGGAAGTGGACGGCGCCGTGGGCAGCGGCATCTCGCCCGGCTTCCTCGCACAGCAGGTCAAGGCGAAGACGGAGGTATCGCGCACCGAGCGGGCGGCCCGGTTCGGCGAGAAGCTGCTGGAGGTGCAGTCGGCCCGCTTCTTCAAGCGTCTTGGCGCCGCGCTGGCTCTGTTCGGTCTGGGCGGCTTCCTCGCCTTTCAGCTCTGAAGGGGCGTCAATCCTCGCGGCGCCAGAAGCCCAGCAGGAACTGCGCGCCCTTGCGGCGGTTCGGCCCGGCCTGCGCCTGGATGTCGGAGAGGGTGGCGCCCTTCCTGGCCATCCATGAGTCGATGAGCGTCTTCGCGACGTAGCCCAGGACCAGGAAGGGCACCAGGTAGACCAGCAGGACGAAGAGCGCGGACAATTCCATGGCGCACCGCGGTGGCTGGGCCGAAACCGAGCGTACCATGCCGGGGGGCCGAAGAACGAATGCGAGGTCCGTCGCGCGCCCGACCCGTCAGGCCGTCTCGCCCACCGACTTGCGGAAGCGGGCGAGGGCAAGGCCGAAGAGCAGGGTGCCGATCAGGGCGATGGCCACGAAGTGCGGCCACACCGTCTCGAAGCCGGCGCCGCGGAAGAGGATCCCCTGGGCCAGCATGATGAAGTGAGTGGTGGGGGCGGCCAGCATCCCGTACTGGATGAGCGCGGGCATGCTCTCGCGTGGCGTCGTGCCGCCCGACAGCATCTCGAGCGGGATCAACACCAGGATCAGCAGCAGCCCGAACTGCGGCATCGAGCGCGCAACGGTGCCCAGAAACACACCCATCGAGGTGGTCGCGAACAGGTGGACGGCGGCCCCCGCCAGGAACAACGCGAGTGATCCCTCGATCGGCACGGCCAGCAGTCCCTTGACGACGAACAGAAGCGACAGCGTGCTGGCCGCCAGCACGACCAGCGCCATCGACCAGATCTTTCCCGCCATGATCTCGAGCGGCGTTACGGGCATGACCAGCAGATGCTCGATGGTGCCATGCTCGCGCTCGCGGATCAGGGCGGCGCCGGTCAGGATGATCGAGAGCATGGTGATGTTGTTCACGACCTCGATGATCGCGCTGAACCAGGAGATGGTGAGGCTGGGGTTGAAGCGGGCCCGCAGGGCGAGCTCGACCGGCGCCGGCGTGGAGGCGCGGTAATGCCGCAGGAAGGACTCGATCTCTCCGGTCACGATGCTCTGCACGTAGGCGCTGCCGACGAATGCCTGGTTCATGCGGGTGGCGTCGACATTGAGCTGGATGGTCGGGCGCCGGCCGGCCAGCAGGTCGCTCTGGAAGTCGGGCGGAATGTCGAGAGCGAAGGTGTCGAGCCCGGCATCCATGCGGCGGTCCATCTCGGGCTGCACGATGAGAGTGGGCGGCAGGAAGTAGGGTGGGAAGAAGGCGTCGACGATGCGGGTGGAGAGCGGCGAACGATCCTCGTCGACGATGGCGATCGGCGTCTTGTTGAGCTGCTCGGGCATCGCCGTCGAGGCGCTGTAGATCGATATCGTAAAGGCGAAGAAGATCAACGCCAACATGCCCGGATCGAGGGCGAGACCGCGCAGCTCCTTGAGTCCGAGATTGAGGATGTTTGCGGCGTGCATGCTCAGGACTCCTGCTTGCGCAGCAGGAGCGCGCTGAGGCCGATCAGCACGGGGACCGCGATCAGCAGCGGCACGAACGATGCCTGCAGATCGGCGAAGCCCAGCGCCTTGGCAAAGGTGCCGCGCGAGATCGTCAGGAAGTGTGTCATCGGATAGGCTTGGCCGATCACCGCCCCGATGCCCTGCAGCGACGATACGGGATCGATCATGCCGGAGAATTCCATGGCTGGCAGCATTGTGCCGATGGTGGTGCCGAAGATCGCTGCCGACTGGCTGCGCATGAAGGACGAGAAGACGAGGCCGATGGACGTCGCGGCCAGGACGTAGACGAACGCCCCGGCCGCAAGGGCGGCGAAGCTGCCCTTCAGCGGCACGCCGAAGGCCGTGACAGCGAGCGCGGCCAGCAGCAGGAAGTTCATCATGCCGAGCACGACGTAGGGGACCTGCTTGCCGATCAGGAACTCAAGCCGGCTGACCGGCGTGACATAGAGGTTGACCAGTGAGCCCAGCTCCTTTTCGCGCACGACGCTGAGCGTCGTCAGCATCGACGGGATCAGCAGCAGCAGCATTGGGATCACCGCCGGGACCATCGCCACCAGGCTCTTGACGTCGGGGTTGTAGCGGAACCGGACCTCGATGCCGGCCGGTGCCGGCGCGATGGCGTCGCCGGACAGCCAGCCGGCGTGCATACCCAGCACGTAGCCCCGGGCGGTTTCGGCCCGCATCGGCATGGCGCCGTCGAGCCAGGCGCCGATCTCGACGGTGCGGCCGCGCGCGATGTCGCGGGCGAAGTTGGCCGGGATCTCGATGGCGAGGCTCAGCTCTCCCGTCCGCATACGGCGGTCG
>JAUXWB010000414.1 GCA_030684475.1 Reyranella sp.
CCGCGCGTGGAGCGCACACCCAAGGACAACTTCTGACACCCCGTTTCGAGTGTCATGGAGTTGTCCGGTAAACCGGCTCAAGGGCCTGTGATGAAAGGACAAATTCAATGTTCGTCGAAATCGATTTGCCGACAGGTTCGAGCACGTCGAGTACGCCGGCCGTCGTTGTCCATGACGGTCGCGGCCGCCTGAAATTTCGCGCGGGCCCGTTCGGCGCGCCCGCGTTACCAGCCGAGATCGCGGCGCAGGCGGGCCACGATCTCGAGGTGCCGCTCGTGGTCGCCGGCGAAGCGCAGCACGAGATGACTGGCGCCGGCATCGGCATAGCTCTTGATCCACGCGGCGGCGCCGGCGGCGGGGCCGGCGTAGGACATCTGGCGCTGGCGGAGCACGCTGGCGGGTTGGCCATAGTAGTGCTCGAGATAGGCGTTGAGCTTCGCATCGGCGCCGGCCGTGTCGTCGTCGATCGCGAGCGTCAGGTACATGGCGCCGGTGAGCGCGTCGGGATCGCGTCCGGCGGCGCGCGCCGCCTGCCTCACGTCGGCCCATTGCGGGGCATATTCCGCAACGCTCGGCGAGTTGGGGAACCAGCCGTCGTACAGCCGGCCGATTCGCTCGCGCGCCGACGCAACGGCGCCGGCGACCCAGATCGGCGGGCCGCCGGGCCGGTGCGGCGTCGGGCCGAGCACGCTGGAGGTGACCTTCCAGCGGCCCTCCTTGCCCTTCGACCGGTCCACCGGCCACTCGACGGGCTTGCCGGTCCACAGCGCGCGGCAGAGCGCCAGACCTTCGACCATCCGGCCGACCCGCTTTTCGAACGTCACGCCCGCGGCCTCGAACTCGGCGCGGATATTCGGCAGGTCGGCAGCGATGCCGACGCCCAGGATCACCCGGCCCTCGGCGATGCGGTCGAGCGTCGCCACCAGCTGGGCGAGCACGACGGGGTTGCGGAGCGCGGGCAGCAGCACCGCGGTGCCGAGTTCGACCTTGCGTGTCCGCGCCGCCACCGCGGCCAGCAGGGTCAGCGGATCGTGTCGCGGCCGGGCGAGGAGCGAGTCGCCCACCCAGACCGAATCGAAGCCCAGCGCCTCGGCACGCTCGGCCAATGCCAGCAGCGAGGCAGTCTCGGGCCGTCCTTCCATGACCCGCTCGCGGGTCGGCAGCAGGTATCCCAATCGCGGCATCGGTGTTTTCCCCTGTTCGACGGCAGACGATTGTGGACCGCGCCGCCGAAGACCCGCAACCTTCTCAGCCCCTCAACGTTTTCGATGATTCATGCGCACAATCGAGATCGTCCACCGCACCCGCTACGAATACGCCGAGCCGGTGACACTTGGGGAATACCGGCTGATGTTCCGGCCGCGCGACAGCCACGATCTCCGGCTGCTGCACACCGACCTCGCGATTTCACCGGCGGGCAGTGTCCGCTGGATCCACGACGCCTTCGGCAATTCCATCGCCATCGCTTCCTTCACCGAATCAGCCCAAGCCCTGGAGTTCACCAGCACGATTCGCCTCGAGCATTACGGGATGCCGCCCGAGCTGCCGCCGATCGAGGCCTATGCCGTCAAGTTGCCGTTCAGCTACCCGGCCGACGAAGCGCCGGATCTCGCCCGCACCATCGAGCGCCAGTATCCCGACCCGAATGCCGCGCTCAGCCTGTGGGCCAAGGAATTCCTCGAAGGCGAGGAGGGCGACACCTTCGCCACGCTGAGCCGCATGTGCAAGGCGATCCATGAG
>JAUXWB010000297.1 GCA_030684475.1 Reyranella sp.
CGGCGCGGAGTATCTGAAGGGCGCGATGGGCTACGGCGGCCCCTGCTTCCCGCGCGACAACGTGGCCTTCGCCGCCTTCGCCCGCAAGATCGGCGCCCGCGCCGATGTCGCCGAGGCCACCGACCGCATCAACAACTACCAGATCGACCGGCTCTCGGCCCTGGTCGCCAAGTTCGCCAAGGCCGGCACCCGCATCGCCATCATGGGCCTCTCCTACAAACCACAGACCCCGGTGGTCGAGGAAAGCCACAGCGTCAAGCTGGCGGCCAAGCTCGCCGACGCGGGCTATGTCGTGGTCGTGCACGATCCCCTGGCCCAGGACTCCGCCATCTCCGTGCTGGGCGACAAGGTCGTGGGCGCCTCCTCGATCGAGGGTGCGGTCCGGGAATGCGACCTGCTGATCGTCGCCACCGCCTGGCCCGACTACAAGGCGATCGAACCCGCTTGGTGCAAGCGCAACAACGGCCACCGCCTTACCGTACTCGATCTCTGGCGGACACTGCCGGCCGACAAGTTCACCGACGTGGCGGACGTGCTCTATCTCGGTGCCGGACGCTAGCCTGGACGGGGATTTCCGGACAACTTCTGACACTCGATGTCCAAAGTTGTCCGGAGTTGTCAGGAGTTGTTCGGTGTTGTCCGGCGCCCGACACTTTCGAAGAGTCCCGGGAACGCCCGGCCAAGTCTTGCCATAGGCTGGACGGGATTTCCGGACAACTTCTGACACTCGATGTCCTGGTTGTGCGGAGTTGTCAGGAGTTGTTCGGTGTTGTCCGGTGCCCGACCCTTTCGAAGCGTCCCGGGAATGGCCGGCCAAGTCTTGCCACTGGTCCCGGGCTGAACGGCCGGAATCAATAAACCCAAAGCTGGCAGGCCCATGCTCGACCGCAACGCGCTCCGGATAGGACAATGGATCGGATGTCGTTGCGGGAAACGGCGGCACGACCACGGCTTGGCCGATGCCACGGGCGTCGACGACAGCGGCAAAGAAGGCGAGCAGGCCAACCAGAGCAATGCAAGTAAAGTCGAGCATGAGATTCTCCATCTGACAGAAAAAGCCGGCCCGGAATTTCCGGGCCGGCTGGTTAGCTGCGTAGCCACTCTGGCGATTTGGCCCGTGGCCTATCTGTCCACTCAGGCTGCTTCCCGAAGCCTGATCCTGTGGATCGTCGAAATGCTTTCGCGGTCCTCGTGCCGATTCCGGAACACGAGGTGCCGCGGTCGACCGGAGAACCGCAAGGTCAGCGTCTGCACGTCTGGCGCGCTGTCCACCACGAGTTCCGAGTCGGGCAAGTGGTTGTTGTGGTCATCGGTCAATCCGATGCCGACGACGCCCTGCCTGATCTCGACGGTTACCTCGATCTCGTAGGGGCCGGTCAAGACATCCCGGAACGGTACAAGGTCGACCCGGGCGATCGGATGGAACGCGCCCTTTGGTCCGGTGAAGGTCCAGCCATCGCGCTCGCCGGCCTCGAAGATCACCGGACCGGGGATATCGACGAACTTTCGGCTGTCCCGCCCCATCCCCAGGTACTCAAGGTCGACCCAGCGCTGGTCGCGCGAGCGCAGGTCGAAATCCAGGATGGTCTTGAACGTCGCCGGGTGAAGGCGCCGACGGATCTTCTCCATGTCGTACCACTCCACCCAGGGCGTACGCTCGCCGTCGGTGCGTTGGCCCCATTTGTCGAAGGACATCGCCCCTTCGCGGAGCCACCGCTCGCGTGGATAGACCAGTTCGATCCACCTCCCGCCTGCATTCAGAAGCCGCAGTGCGTTGAGGGCTTCCCGGCGGGTAATGTCGTAGGGGACGTGGTGAATCGAACCGATCACCAGGATCGCGTCATAGCCAGGTGTCAGGGCCTCGAAGGACAGGTCGTCGTCTATCAGATGGAACGTCGCCTCGATCCCCTTGAGCGCCGCCACGCGCCGGATGGTGGCGAGGTTGTTCGGCACGATATCGGCGAAGGTCCAGTGCGCGCCGAGCTCGGCCATCGGGATGCCGTCCACCCCGGCGCCGGAACCGATCTCCAGGACACGTTTGCCGGCAAAAAAATCCCGATACAAGGGACGGAACCAGGCCATGGCCCCCGCGGCCCGCCGCTCGGCCATGCGATCCCAGGTCGTGAGGAATTCCCGATCCGGAAGGTCCAGCAATCCCGCCGAGAACACACGGCCATCCACGTCGTCGCCTGCGGGCACTTCGCGCCACTTGTCCCGGTACTTTTCCAGTGCTTCCATAAAGCCTCCGAATGCTTATTAGCTCAACTTCCGCGCTCACGTAATATTCGAGCATGGCGCCGTGCGACACCTGCGACGGGTGATCCGCGGCGCCAGATTGCTTGCACTGCCAGCCTTATCTGGCAGAAGGTGCGGCCCGTGGGAGCTCTGGACAACGCAGCGGCGGCAATGCCGTCATGGAGACGATCCTCGGGGAACGCCGGATCGCCACAAGGTCGCCTGTTCGACCTCGTGGCCATCTTCCTGTCGTCGATGGCCGTGTTCGTCGCGCTGATCCTGTGGTTCGACAACGCCCAGGGCATCACCAGCAACGGCGTCTTCAAGGCCGTGACGATCAAGGGCTGGGTGGCGGATCCGGCCAACGCCTCCCTCGATACGTCGAACTACCTCTACTATCCGGTCATGGCGCTGCTTTGCCGCCTGCTCGATGCCATGGGCGTCTATCCCGGCGATCCGCGGCACCAGCTGACCATCATCAACGCCTTCAGCGCCGCGATCTGTCTCTGCATCGTCTACCTGCTCGTCCGGCGGATCACCGGCCGCCGCTCCGTCGCCTGGGCTGCCGTCGCCTTCCATCTCTCGGGCGCGTTCTTCCTGAACCTCGCCATCATCAACGAAGACATCATGCCGTCCTATACGCTGATGTTCGCGTCGATGGCGCTCGCCAGCCTCTGGTTCGTCCAGCCGACGTGGCGACGGGTCGTCCTCGTGGCGGCTCTCTTCACCATCGCCTGGATGTTCGAATGGCGGCTGATGTTCCCCACCCTGCCGGCCATGCTGGCGGCGCTCGCGGTGGGCCCCGGCCGCCCCCTGGCGAGGCTGGGCCGGGTCGCCCTCTTCCTGGGAACGATGGTCGCCCTGGCCCAGATCGCGGTGTGGCTGTGGGGGCCGCAGAACGGCAATCCCGGGCCCGTGCTCAGCCTCTTGTGGACGGGCAAGGGCACGGCCGAGGGCTGGGCGGGCTTCTCCGTGGTCAAGATCGAGCTCCTGTGGGCCGGCATCACGCAGTATCTCGCCGGCGGAGCGAACATCGCCGATCCCGCCGCCCTGCAGCCGATCCTGCGCGAAGTGCTGGCGGCGACCCTCTTCATCGTCGTCGTCGCCGCGCTCGCCATGATGATCCTCTGGCGGAACCGGGGATTGCTGGAGGTCCGGATCCTGGCGGCCATCTTCGGCGTGACCTTCGCCGCCGGCGAGGTGATGAACCTCTACGCCCAGCCGCAGGATCCCCAGATGCAGATCAATGTCATGGCCTGGCTGACCATCGGCTGGGCGTTGATCCTCGCGGTGGCCGTGCGCTGGCGGCCCCTTCCGGTTATTGGCGGCGCGATGATGCTGGCGCTGGCGCTGTTCGCCTACAACGTCTCCAGGTTGACGCCGATTCAGGGCGCCGATGCGCTCTGGCGGGGCGTCCTGGAACGGATCGAACGCCACGTCGACCCGACGCGCACGGTCTTCCTGTTCCACGGCTTCGAGCAGGAGGTCTCCGAGATGTATTACGCCTGGGGCGGCGACTGGACCTATTTCGACAGGCTCGGCCCCGCCCCCACGTCTCAGCCGAAATTCAAGCTCCTGGCGCTGGTCAACGGACCGATTCACAAGCCGAACGTCGCGGGCGAGGAACTGGCGAAGGATCTCAAGGGTCAGATCGAACGGGCCCTGGATCTCGGCTACGACGTCGTCGCCAACGGGGTCTGGGCGTGGAGCGAGGCCCGACTCGAAACATCGTTGGCGTCGGTCGCCGACAAGAACAAAGCCGAATGGCTGTACCGCGCGCTCCATGAAAACTTCACCGCGACGATCCTCTTCACCGATCCGGCGGCGGGCCCTTATTTCCGGTTGCAGCGGCGATAGTGTCGATGAATCGTGCGCCGGGCGGCGAAGCTCACCGAGCCGCCCTTCCGGAGGTGGCGCAGCAAGGTCGCGGGTTATTCGGGGCTCGGCGAGGCGGCGGCCGATGACTGTGGACATTTGGCAACTCCCTGAAAATGAAAAGGCCCGCCGAAGCGCCTGGAAACGGGGCGCTGGCGGGCCGGATGGCCTCATGGGCGGCGGAAGCGCACTCCCGCCAAGATAGTCTTTTTCCTAGCAGAATCCTGTCAAACCTGCAACTTTTTGAATGCATATCTGGCGGCACAAAAATGCAGGGCGGGCGCGGACTGGCGCAGACGATCCGACGAAGCCCCCGCCACCTGCGACGAGCCCCCTCAACATCATCCCCCTCAAATCAAGGCCGCGATGCGCGCGCTCACCGATCCGATGGCGGGCCCATACTTTCGGCTGCAGCGGCGATAATCCTGAAGAACCGTGCGCCGACCGGCCGGCCGCCGGCTCAAGAGGCGCCATTGAACACCCAGAGCTTCATCAGGATGTAGCCGATGACGGCGAAGGCGGCACAACTTGCCAACACCCCAACCTCGCGCGGCAATCCAAATCCGCCGCAAAGGACAGCCACCATCGCGTACGAAACCACCAGGTTCACGCCGTGCGTCACCAGGAATCGCAGGACCTCGCTGTGGCTGATCCTCGACCCGGCACGGAAAACAAATGTCTTATAGGCGAGGAACGCGACGGGGATGGCCGTCAGATAGGCAAGGGTCGACGATATCTGCTTGCTGAACGGCAGTATCCACATGAACAGCAGCGACAACACCGCATAGAGCAACGTGTTCCCGCCGCCGACGATCAGAAATCGCAGGATGGGCGAAGCCAGAATCCTGCGCGCCAGAGCGAACAATGCGACAGGCTTCGGGACGGCAGATGTGTCCGATTTCAAGCCCAGGCCTTCCACGGCGCCTTGCCCGACGCCCACAAGGCGTCCAGTTCCCGCTTGTCGCGCAGCGTATCCATCGGCCTCCAGAAGCCGGTATGCCGGAAGGCGCGCAATTCACCAGCCTCGGCCAATCTTTCGAGAGGCTGGCGCTCCCAGATCGTACTGTCACCGTCGACGTACTGAAGCGCTTTGCGATCGAGCACGAAAAAGCCGCCGTTGATCCAGCCCATCTCGTTGTCCGGCTTCTCGTGAAACCGCGAGACGTTCTGGTTGCCCTCGATGTCGAGGATGCCGAAGCGGCCCGGCGACGGCACGGCGGTCACGGTTGCGGTCTTGCCGTGCGCGGCATGAAACGCGACGAGGGCCCTGATATCGACATCCGAGACGCCGTCGCCATAGGTCAGGCAGAAGGTGTCGCCATCGATGAACTCCGCGACGCGGCGCAGGCGGCCGCCGGTCATCGTCTCGAGCCCGGTATCGACCAGCGTCACCTTCCAGTCGATGTCACTCGACGATAGATAGGACGTCGAATTGGACTTGAAGTCGAACACGACGTTTGAGCTCTCGAGCAGGTAATTCGCGAAATACGACTTGATCGACGAGCCCTTGTAGCCACAGCAGATGATGAAGTCCCTGAAGCCGTGTTCGGCATAGATCTTCATCACGTGCCACAGGATCGGCCGGCCACCGATTTCGACAAGGGGCTTCGGCCGGACATCGGTCTCCTCCGACAGCCGCGTGCCGTAGCCCCCCGCCAGGATCACCACCTTCATTCGCGCGCCTCTCCGATTTCGAACACCTTGTTGCGCATGTTCTCCACCCCGTCGTTTATGGTGCGCTCGATCACGACGAAGGGATGGCCGCGAACGTTTTCGGTCACGCGCGCGAGGTACTCTCCCAGAACGCCGAGGAAAGCGGCGTTGAGGCCGATCGTGACGAGCTGCAGCAACACCAACGTCGTGAAGCCGGCTGCGATGGTCTGCCAGTTGGCCGCCCAGTAGATGATGTAGCCGACCGAAACGACTCCCGACAGCGCACAAAGCGCGAAACCGAAGAAGGTTATGTAGTGCAAGGGGGCGGTCGACTGGCTGACGACCCCGTCGATGCCGAGGCGCATGAGCCGCAGGAAATTGAATTTTGTCGATCCCGCCGTCCGTTGCGCACGATCGTATTCGATACCGATCTGTCGGTGGCCGAGCGCGGCGATCAGGCCACGGAGATAGGGGTTCTTGTCCTGGATCGTGCGCAGGTGCTCGATGATCGATCGATCGATCAGGCGAAAGTCGCCGGCATCCTTGGGCAGGTTGACTTCGCTGATGCTCCGGATGAACCGATAATAGAGCTTGCGGCAGGCCTCCATCAGCCTCGCCTCGTCGCGCCGCCGCCGGACCCCGTAGACGACCTTGTAGCCCTGTTCCCAGTACTGGATGAACTGGGCGATCATCTCGGGAGGATCCTGGAGGTCGGCGTCCACCTGCACGGCCGCGTCGCCCCGCGCCAGGAGAAAGTTGGTGAGGATCGACCGCTGATAACCGAAATTGCGCGAGAACCGCACGACCCTGACGCGCGGGTCCGACTTCGCTTCTTCGGCGAGGCGCTCGTAGGTCGCGTCTTCGCTCGCGTTGTCCGTGAACAGGAACTCGAAGTCATGTTCCGGCTGTGTTGCACAAAACGCCCTCAGCCGGTTCATCAGAGACGCGATATTGTCCTCTTCATTGTAGACCGGCACCGATATGGTGATCAGCTTCCGCCGCTTCCCCTGTGCTTCCATGACCTAGCCTGCGTTCCCGATTTTGGCCGACAACTCTGCCGCGGCCATCGCGATGCCGCGCTCCAGAGTATAGGCCGGACGCCAGCTCGTCAGCGAATTCAGGCGGTCCACATCCCCGACCAGATAGGCGATTTCCCGGGGCCGCATCGGGATGGCGCCGAACTGCAGAAGCCCTCGAGAAGCGCCCAAAGCGTCGGCCACCGTCTCGGCGAACCTGCGGACGGTGACCTCGAGGCCGGAGCACAGGTTCACGACGCCCGCCGACTGGACTCCGTCCGAAATCACGGCGGCCAGAGCGGCCAGGCCGGCCACCGCGTCCTCGATGTAAAGGTAATCCCGCACCTGCGAGCCTTCCGACAGGGCCACCGATTGGCCACGCACCAGGCTGCCATGCAGCGACGGCAGCAGACGCCAGGGCCGCTCCCCTGCACCGTAGACGCCAAAGAGCCGGGCCACGACGGCATTGACGTCGCTTTCGCGCGCGGCTTCGACGACCGCCCGCGAGCCCGCAGCCTTGCTGGCGGCGTAGGTCTTGACGGTCTCCAGGGAATCGCTTTCGCGCAACGGCCGGCGCTCGGCCAGTTCGGCATACTCGAAGCAACTGCCCACGTGGACGAGAGCACGCGCCCCGGAGCGTCGCGCCAGATCGACAAAAGCCAGCGGGAGCTCGGCATTGGCCACATGCGCAGCATCGGCGTCAATCTGGCTTGGGTCGACGCCGTAGGCGGCCGCATTGAAGATCCAATCGTACCGGGGATCGGGCTCGGCTTCGGCGACCCTGTGAGGATGCCAATGGTCCAGTCGGAGGACGCGAACGGAATGTGGCGAGGTCGACGAGCCGGTGGTCATGACCGATACATCATGACCACGGCGGGTCAGTGTGGCGACAAGTGCCGATCCGACGAAGCCGCCACTACCTGCTACCAGCACCCTCGACATCATCTCCCCTTGGACCAAGGCTGCAAAGATCGCATTACTGCCCGTCGCTCGCCCCCGGAGACCGTCAGACGAGAAAGTTGCCCCGAATCCCTATTGCTCCGCCGCAGAGAAACGCCGGACGTCATCCTGCTCGGATCGTGTCGCCTGCACATAGGACCGGATGACCCGGTGCGGCTCGCCCTGTTCGCGAATGCGGCCGTTGTCGATCCAGATCGTGTGATCGCAAAGCCTGCGCACCTGATCCAGGCCGTGACTGACGAACAGGAGCGTGCCGGTCTTCTTGAAACTGTCGATCCAGTCGAGGCATTTGCGCTGAAAGGCAGCGTCGCCCACGGACAGGGCCTCGTCGACGATCAGGATGTCGGCCTCGACATGGGCGCAGATCGCAAACGCCAGCCGGGTCCGCATGCCCGTCGAGTAGTGCTTGAGCGGCTGATCCATGAACGCGCCGATGCCGGCGAACTCGGTGATCGACTCGAACTTGGCGATCACCTGGGCACGCTTCAGCCCCATCACCGCGCCGGCGATCAGGACATTCTGCCGGCCCGTCGCATCCTGGTCGAAGGTGGCGCCGAGGGCCAGGACCGGGGCGACCCGCCCCTTGACCCAGACCTCGCCCTTGGTCGGCCGGGTCATGCCGCAGATGATCTGCAGCAGCGTCGATTTCCCGCAGCCGTTCCGTCCCAGGATGCCGACGCTGTCGCCTCGACGGACTTCGAGGTCGATGTCGCGCAACGCCCAGAACGGCCGGGAATAGGTCTTGAACCTGCCGAACAGGGCCTGCTTCACCCATGCCCTTTGGTCTGCATAAAGCGGATAGGCCTTGGCCAGATGGCGCGCGCGAATGACGGTAGGGGCATCAGAGGACATCGGCGATATTGGCCCTGTTGCGATTGAAGAACCAGAAGCCGAACCAGAACATCCCCACCGAAACGAAGACCGTCCACGCGGTGACTCCGGCTTCCGGCAACCGGCCGAAGAACACCAGATCCCTCACGATCTCGACGAACCCCGTCAGCACGTTGGCGTAGATCACCACGTTCATCGGGTGTGGCAGGATCTCCTGGGAGAAAAAGACCGGCGTGGCGAACAGCAGCAGGGGCGCAACCGCCATCATCAGGTACGAGACGTCCCGGGTGAAGGCTCCCAGCGCCGACAGGAACCAGGTGAGGCCGATCAGGAACGCCATGAAGAAGAACGCCCAGACAGGCAGGAGCAGCACCGTCCAGCTCAGGGTATGGGTGAAGACGAGCTGGGCCGTCAGCATCAGCGTCACGCCGATCCCGGCATAGGCCGAGGCCCGCAGAACCGAGATGACCGCGAGCATTTCCGCCGGAAACAGGGTCTGCTTGATGAAATGGGCATATTCCTGCAGCAGCGACGGCGCCCTGTAGGCCATTTCGGCGAAGAAGTTGAAGGCGATCAGGCCGCCGAAGACGAAGAGCGAATAGTCGTAGGCCGACTTGGCCGCCATCTTGTTGGGCAGCACGGCCGAGCCGCCGAACGCAAAAGTGTAGATCAGCAGGGACAGCAGGGGCGCGGTGAGCGCCCAGATCCAGCCGGCCTGGGAGCCCTTGAAACGCTCGTCCAGCTCGCGCTTGAGGATCACCCGGATGAGATCCCGATGACGATAGGCGGAGGCAAACGGCGCCCGCAGGAACCGGGCCACCCTGGCCCAGGCACCCAGATCCCCGTCGATGACCGACTCGCCATCGATGACATGCAGCAACAGGGCGTCGCTGTCGCCTGCGTCGTGCGCAATTCTCTCGGTCATGATCAGTGCAGGGTGACCTGGCATCCCGACAGGGAAAGGAAGCCCGCTGTCGCACAGGGGACCGATTGCGTCCACGCCGGACACGGGCCTGCGGAAGCCCTTTCGGGCCCGGCGGAGCAGGAAAAGCGCGGTACCATCATGGAGGAGGCCAATTCAACGATAATTGCGAAATTCCCGAATGCGAGGTGATCTTCTACTGGAGAACGGGCGCCCGTCCAACCCAACTCCGACCTGATTTCGCGCCGGAAACTCCATGCCCTGGGCGCTTGCCGGGCCGCATCGTCGCTCCCGGCGCCGCCGTCGCTCAGGGAGGCCCCGCGGCGGTTGGCAAGGCGTGGTCAAGATACCATAAACGGGCAGGAAGATGGGCTTGCGGGGAGTTGTCGCGGCGTGGAACGACCCGAATACGAACGGATGCATGCGGTCGAAGACCGCATGTGGTGGTATCGCGGCCTGCGCGCCCTGGCCAGGAGCCAGCTCGATCGCGCCCTTGCGGGCTCACCGGCGAACGGCCCGGTGCTCGACGCGGGCTGCGGCACCGGCGGCATGTTGCGCGTCCTGGGCGCAAGCGTGGCGGGCCGGCCGACCCTGGGGCTCGACTTCGATCCCGTGGCGGCCGGCATGGCCTTCGCCAAGGCAGGCCGCCCGGTCGTGTCGGCCTCGGTCAACGAAATGCCGCTCGGCGACGGCACGCTGGGCGGCTACCTCTCGCTCGACGTCCTCAGCCACGCCGGGGTCGAGCCGGCCCGGGCGCTCGGCGAGGCGCATCGCTGCCTCGGGCCGGGCGCGATCGCGGTGTTCAACCTGCCGGCCTATGGCTGGATGTTCTCGGCGCACGACAGGCGCACGCACAACGCCCGCCGCTTCACCCGCGGCGAAGCACGCGCCCTGATGGCCCGCCACGGCTTCCGCGTCCTGCGGGCGAGCTACTGGAACACCCTCCTGTTTCCCCTCATGCTGATCCACCGGCTGATCGAGCGCGACGATGCCGAAAGCGACGTGCGCGACTACCCGCGCTGGCTGGATGCTCTTTTTTCAGCGGCCCTGACGCTCGAGCGCGCGGCCATCGCGGCCGGCATCAGCCTGCCGTTCGGCGGCTCGCTGATCGTCGTGGCGGCGCGCGACGGCTGACGCCGATTCGATCAGGCGCCTGCCCCAGCGATGGCCTTGCGGTACTGGGCGATCTGGCCCTCGAGCAGCGTCCGGGCGTCGGCGCCGCCGTCGTGGAAATCGCGATACCACTCGGCGGTGTGCGCCAAGACGGTCTCGAGGCCCCAGGGCGGGCGCCATCCGAGCCCGTCCCGCGCCTTGGTGCTGTCGAGCGCCAGCAGCTGCGCCTCGGCAAGATTGGCCGGCTCGATCTTGACCTCCGGCGCCCGCCAGGTTCGGGACAGCCTCTCGACGACGGCGCCTACCGGCACGATCTCCTCCGAAGCCGGGCCGAGGTTCCAGCCGCCGACATGCTCGGCCGGCTTGTCCAGCAGGGCGGCGGCCAGCATCAGGTAGCCGTGGCACAGCGACAGCACATGCTGCCAGGGTCGCGTCGCCTGGGGATTGCGCAACACGATCGGCTGGCCCGCGAGGATGGCGCGGACGAAATCCGGGACCAGGCGATCCTCCGACCAGTCCCCGCCCCCGATGATGTTGCCGCCCCGTGCGGTCGCGATGGCGAGCCCGCCCGGCCCATAGCTGGCCTGGTAGGAAGCAGCGACCAGCTCGGCACACGCCTTCGACGCGCTGTAGGGGTCCTTGCCGCCGAGTTCGTCGACCTCGCGGTAGGACCACATCCATTCGCGGTTGCGATAGACCTTGTCCGTCGTGATGACCACGGCCGCGCGTACCCCGCTCGCCCGCGCCGCCTCGAGCACGTTCGCCGTGCCGATCACGTTCGTGGCGAAGGTATCCACCGGCTCGCGGTAGGAGCGCCTCACCAGGGGCTGGGCGGCCAGATGCACAACCACCGAGGGCCGGATTTCCTTCACGCAGCGCAGGACATCGGCCGTCGAGCGAATGTCGAGCACCCGGTGCCGGGCGATCTCGCCGATGCGGGCGGCCTCGAACAGGTTGGGCGTCGTCTCGGGCGCCAGAGCCAGGCCGTGGACTTCTGCCCCGATCCCGGCGAGCCACGCCGTCAGCCACCCACCAGTGAAGCCCGTGTGTCCGGTGACGAGGACGCGTTCGCCGCAAAGCCGTCGCTCGAACGGCAGGAGTTCGGTGGCCACGCGCGCCTCAGCCCCGGCCCCGGCCCTTGCAGAAGGTACGGATCACGTCGAGCATGTAGTCGAGTTGGGGCTGGCCGAGCCCGGGGTAGACCCCGATCCAGAACGTGTTGGTCACGACGAGGTTGGCATTCGGCAGGTCGCCGATGGTGCGGAACTCGCGCCCGATCATGTAGGGCTGGCGGATGAGATTGCCGCCGAACAGCAGCCTCGTGGCGATCTTCTTGTCATTGAGGTGCAGCACGAACTCGTCGCGCGTGAACGGCGCCTCCGGCCGCACGGTGATCGGGAACCCGAACCAGGACGGCTCCGAGCGCGCCGTCGCCTCGGGCAGGATCAGGAATTCCTCGAGCTCCTTCAGGCCGGTCTTCAGGATGCCGAAGTTGCGCTTGCGGTCGGCGATGAAGCCCTCGAGCCGATCCATCTGCGCCAGCCCGACGGCCGCCTGCATGTCGGTGATCTTCAGGTTGAAGCCGAGATGGGAGTAGATGTATTTGTGATCGTAGCCGTGCGGCAGGTCGCCCAGCTTCCACTTGAAGCGCTTCAGGCAGGTGTTGTCCTTGCCGGGCGCGCAGTAGCAGTCGCGCCCCCAGTCGCGGAACGACTCGGCGATCCGCTTGAAGTTGGCGTTGTTCATGAACACCGCCCCACCCTCGCCCATCGTGATGTGATGGGCGGGGTAGAAGCTGCAGGTGGCGACGTCGCCGAAGGTGCCGACGTGCTTGCCGTCGTAGGTGGCGCCCAGCGCGTCGCAGCAATCCTCGACCAGAAACAGCCCGTGCTTGTCGCAGAGCGCCTTGACGGGCGCGATGTCGAAGGGGTTGCCCAGCGTATGGGCGATCATGATGGCGCGCGTCTTCGGCGTGATCGCCGCCTCGATCTGGTCGGGATCGATGTTGTAGGTCTTGAGCTTCACGTCCACGAACACCGGCACGAGCCCCCAGTGCAGGGTGGGATTGACCGTGGTGGGAAAGCCCGTCGCCGCGGTGATCACCTCGTGGCCCGCCTTCAGCTGCCGGTCGCGCAACCGGGGCGAGGTGAGCGTCGAAAAGGCGACGAGATTCGCGCTGGAGCCCGAATTCACCGTGATCACGTGCCTGGCGCCGACCCGCTCGCCGAACCGCTTCTCGAACGCGTCGTTGAAGCGGCCGGTGGTCAGCCAGAAATCGAGCATCGAGTCGGCCAGCATCTGCATGTCCGACGCCCCATAGACCCGGCCCGATACCGGGACCGCCGAGACGCCCGGTTCGAAGGCCGGCGGGGCATGCTTCAGCGCATGGTACTGCGCCACGAGATCGTGAATCTGACGGCGGATGTCCTCGGCCCGGTCCCCGGCCGAGGTCTGCGTCATGTTTCCGGCCACCATCCTTCGATCCCACCTTTTCGCCTGTGACGGCCGCTCACCTAGCATAGTTCACGGGGGAAAGCGGCTACGATCAACTGGCGGTTCGGGGAACGGACTCCCTCACCCCCTCGGCCTGCTTCGCTACATGAGCGAAGAGACGATTTTGCCGAGATGTCGCATGATGCTTTGCTGCTTCAATGCCGCCTCGGGATCGAAAAACTGCAGGGGCGGAACCGAACCATCGCCCAGCGGTCCCCAGGCGCGTGCCGTCACGCACTCCCGTGGCGTGACATCAACGGATGCCTTCGAAATCGCAGGATCAAAAACAGCGAAGTAGACCGATCGCGGCCCTCTCTCCAGGAGATCGAGCGGTCGAGTCAATTTCTGGCCTTCGACCTCGATGGTCGCCTCCAGCCTGTCGACGGAACACTTGCCGGGATCGATCGTGAAACGCTCGATGGCTTCCGAATGATCGGGAAACTGCCTGCTGTAGGCTTCCCGGCTGGGGAACCACGGCAGCGCTTCGAGATCGCCCTTCACCTTGCCCAGGCTGACAGACTGCACGAAATGGGCCGCCACGATGACCGCAATCGTGAGGACGGCGCCAGCGGCTGTCGCCTTCAGGGCAAGGCCAACCCTCATGTCCAGCCCGGATGTCACATACTGCCACGCGGCGCCCAGCAAGGTGGCAAGAACAATCACCAGGACGACACGATCCAACATGATGAGATGAAGAATATGACGCGACGAAAATTGAATGCTGCCCGCCGCTGCCAGGCTCAATATCGTGAACATCAGGAAGAAGCCAAGACGCCACTTTCCGACGACAACAAGCATCAGCAGCATCACAAGCCAGATGCCGAGGGTCGGAATCACCCAATAGCTGTGAGAAACGACCGACAATCCGCTGAACACCCGCGTCACCATATCGGCCGCGGACAAGCTCGAGTACTTGAAGATCAGATCGAATCCACTGGACGTATACTTCGGATCCAGGGCCGCGAAATACTGAACTTTCTCGGCGGAATTCGCATCCACGGCCGCCCACGCGATCGTGTCGCTGTACAAGGGAAGAAAAGAGAGGCTCGCTATTTCAGTTCGGGCGCCCTTCCAGAAGTCGTCCGCAAAACCCTGCACGATGAAATGCGGATATCCTTGTAGCTGAACCACCTGATTGGTTTTTAGAAGAGCAACAACCAGCCCTGTCAGGAGGAACGCAGAGAAGATGGCCGCGACATCGCCCGCGAAGCGCAGGATGCCTTCCTTGCTGTCGATCGACGAAGTGAACGCCGCGCCTGCCACGATCGCCGGCATCAACACCAGAGAATCCTGCCGAAACCCCATCCCGATCGCGATGATGCAGGTGGTTGAACCCAGCACTATGAGGCGGGCTCCATACGTCAAGCCTGATTTGAACAAGACTCCGAGAAGCGCGAACGAAATCAGAATGAATGGAACCTTTGAAAAATCCCTCAGAAAAAAGAGACTCTGCTCAAGCTGGGCGACTGGAATGGTCGCCGGGAACAGCACCAAGGCGGCGTACCAGGGCAAACCAAAACATCGCAGAATGATGTAAAAGGCTAACACCGTCAGCGCGGCAAGCGCGCCGACAATCGGCCACAGCGCCTCCCAGCTGAAATCTACCAGTCGCCAATTATGTCCGATCAACGTCGAGAGTATCGGATGGGTGTCGTGCCATCCATTGAAATAGGATTCCTTGAGCTTCGGGCTCTTTCCAAGTTCGCCGCACGATATAGTCGCCAGGTCGATTCTCTCGCCCACCACCTGCGCAGACGGAGCGTTGTACGTCCTGACATCCGGATCTCCCAGGCAGTAGATGTTGACCGCCGAATAGAAGTACTTCTGATAGAAGCTGAACTTCTTCTCATACCGCTCGTAGAAGCTCCCGTAGTGAAACAAACCTAGGCTAAGGACGATGACCACTATGGCCGCATCAATGAGATACGGCGGAAACTTCTTAGCCATTCGGCCCGTTCCGATACACGGTGAGGAACTCGCTCGCCTCAAGCTGAATTCGAAGATCGGCCATTGGCAAGGAGCAATAAGAGCGGATTGGGCTGACTCCGACCGCCGGCATCTTCTTTGATATTCGGCTCATATTTCCTTGCCGGGATTCAGGGGCCAGCCGCTTTCGATGACAATTATTCAGTCTAGCCCTGTCCATGGCAAGTTCGCCGTCGATTAGGCTTGCCGAAGGCTGCTTCACCAAGAATGATTCTCTGTTGCTACAATACTTGGCTTCGGATGTTTGACGCTCTCCGGTCCTGCGGATATCTAACCCAGTCATGAGCACAGCCTTCGCGGCGTTGATTGCCGGCAGCCTCAAACTCGAGCGGTTCACTTTCATCGACATCGGCTGCTCCGGCGGCATCGATCCGGCCTGGCGGATTTTTGGCGATCGCCTGAGGGCGGTCGCATTCGATGCCAGCGTCGACGAATGCGAGCGGCTGTCGCGTGAAGAAACCCACCCCGACATCAAGTATGTTGCCGGCTTCGTCGGTCTGCCGCTCGACCATCCCGCGCGCCTGCAGGCGAAAGGCCGAAAGCCAATCACACAGAATCCGTTCTTCCGCTTCGGAGCAGGACGCATGCTGCAAATCCATCAGGAGCGCCTCAAGACAGCATCACTTGAGGAAAAGCTGCTGCACAATGTCTGGCATATGACCCACCTCGCGGACCCTGCGGCGCCGGTCGTGGTGCCGGCGGTCCTGGCGGAAATGGGCTGGTCCGACGTCGACTTCCTCAAGATCGATATCGACGGCCCCGACTTCGAGGTGCTGACGTCCTTCGACGGCAAGTTCGACGCTCTCAACCTGCTGGCGGCCCGACTGGAGGTCAATCTTCACGGCGGGAACGAGGACACCGGGCACATTTTCTACAATACCGACCAGTTCATGCGTTCCCGGGGATTCGAACTGCTTGGACTTGATGTACGAACATACTCCATGGCGGCACTGCCTTCACCGTTCGCGATCACGATGCCCGCACAGTCGGTGACGGGACGACCCTACCAGGCCGAAGCATTCTACGCCCGGGATCCGGCCGGCGTTGACTGGATTGAATTCGCCGCTGCAATGAGCCCGGAGAAGATGGCAAAACTGGCTGCGATCTTCTCGGTCTGGAATCAACCCGACTCGGCCGCAGAGATACTCGGACGTTTTCGCGAAAACCTGCAGGGCGTATTCGACGTCGATGTCGGCCTGGAGTTGCTCGCTGGCCAGGCACAGACCGCAGCAACGACGGCGATGTCCTACAAGGAATACATCGCGGAATTCGAAGCGGGCGCCGCGCGCTTCTATCCCGCTCCCCACGTCCCATGGACTCCGCCAACGCCCCGCAGTCGGATCAACGCGGCAATCAAGGCATTTGGAGATCCGGGCTCGGTCTCTGGATAGAGGTCAGATTGCGTACCGGCCGCGGAAGCGCAGGAGCTTGCCTTTGACCGACGAATCCTTCCGGGGCAATCCTGCAAGAACCTGACTGCAGAACGGATTGATGTTTGCGCCGATATGGTCGGTAAACAACGGCCAGAACCGGTTGTAGATCACGTTCACGCCGATGAAGCGACGCGGCAGCCGCCGTCCACTTGGCCGGGTATCCGCCTCGGTGGACGCAGCCGAGGTGAACAATCGTGAAATGATTTTCAGGGTCTCCTTATCACGGGGGCCGGAAGGTCGACCGATCCGGACATTCTCAGTCGATTTCTGCGTCGCGAGGCCAAACTCGAAGATGAACAAATCCGTCTCGCGAATGAGCTCGGCGAATGCGCCTGTCTTGACGCCGGCATGCTCAACTCGGCCCCCTTGGCATTCGGTCGGCAACAGAATTGGCCCGGTAAATCCCATGGCTATCCAGGCCTTGGCGAAGAGTTCGACGAACTCCGCCCTCGCCGCCACGAGCATGATTGAAGTCGAACGCGGGTAAGTCAGGACCTGATCACAGACAAACGGCAGCGTGTGCTGCAGGTCGTAAGTGAGATCCTCGTAGAGATGCCATTCAAGGCTTGTCGTCGTGTACGGTTCTGTCGCTGGCTCTATCGCGGCGGTAAGCCCGGCGGTATAGCGTTCGTAGGAGGTATCGCGATCCAGGCGGATTTCCTCGACGTCGACATCCGGCCATCCCCAGGTTTCCGCCTGGGCAGGCAGGTAAGGTGACGTCACATCCCAAATGAAACGATCCTGGTCGTTCATTCGGGTCTGCCGGCCCTTGTTGTTGGCAGCCGCGACCCGCGTGTGGTCGCAGTGATAGCCGAACACCTTGTCGACGAGCGTGTCGACTCGCCCACGATAGAGTGCCAGACGCGCCGCCAGGTTCGAATCGCAATGCCAACCCAGCAGCATTTCCTCGTCAAAGCCATGAATCGCGAACATGTCCTCGCGCAGGGCCGCCTGGAAGTCACCCAGCGCGTCGTATTTCATCGGCATGAAGTTGTGGACGACCTGGTTGAGATGGAAGCGTACTGCCCAGTCGCGCAATTTGCTAAGATTCCCGACGGGATCACGCCGATCGAACGCGGCTTCCCAGAGCATCTCCGGCAATTCGAAGCGAGGAATCTGATAGAAGCCATCGGGTACGGCACCAAGGATCGTGCTCAGCGATTCACCCTCTTGGCGCGGCACCAGCAACATATCGGTATTGGTGTAGAGCATCCAACGGTTGTTCGGATTCGACCGGCGGAGGGCGACATTCCGCGACTGCGACTCGAGTGCTACGAGGTGTGTCTTCGACTTGAGACCCACGTGCTGTTCCGGCCGCACCCGGAATATCCGCAGAACCTTTTTCGCCTTGTCGGTCAACGTATCGTGGATCGCCTCGGGAAAGGTCGGATGGTCGTCCGGTGTGTTGTAGTCGACAAACAGTATCTCATCGTCCTTGTCGGACATGACCTCGGCAATGGCATTGAAGCTGATCGCCGCCCGCTTGTGAAGGTTGTATCCATGGGTGTCATTTCGACCATAGACGATGACGGAGAACATGCGACCCTATCGATTCTGACGAGGTGACGGCGCAAGACGTGCCAATTCATTAAGCGCGGCCCCGTACTCTATCAAGGACGGCGCGCCATGATCCAAGACCTGGCGCCAGCACTGCTCCGCATGTGCGCGATCGCTCGAGAATGCAACAATACCTGCCTGAAACAATGCCTCGGCGCGTCGGTTGTCGGTATTTGCCTGACGTAAGGCCTCGTCTTCGGTGGCCCGACCTGCATGAAGGTCCAGTAGTGGCCCGGGCCAGTCACGAACGACCGGCACTTCATTCGCCGCGACCGGTATCCCGAGTCGACGGCGTGCGGTCAATCGATACAAGGGCCAGTATGGGTCCGACGTCTCAAGCGACAACGCCTGCTCCAATGCGGGCAGCGCCAAGCTGTAGTCGGCCATGCGCAGCGCAATGCAGGCGCGCGCGGCCGCCGGCCCCTTCTGAATCTGCAATTGCCGGCGCCAGTCCGCATTTGCGTCCTCGACCGCACCGATTGCCGCCCGAACGATGGCACGGCCGCCGAGGGCGTCGACATCCGCCGGCTGCGCCGCCAGGGCCGCGTTGAACTGCCGCAATGCCTCCTGGTAGCGGCCGAGCATGGAAAGGGCTTCGCCTTTCAACACCATGATTTCCGGTGATTTCCGCTTAAACTTGAGAGCCTTCTCGTAGTCGGCCAACGCCCGTTGCGGACGCCCAATGGAGAGATATGCGTTTCCCCGCGCGATGTAGGGCAGTGCGTTCTTCCTGATGGAAAACAGGGCCGCATCGTAGGCAAGAATCTCGGAAATCACGGAGCCCCTGTGGCGAAAGACGAAATGCCGGTCAGGCGGGCCCGCGCGGGACGTCATTCGCACCCTGCGCGCGGCGTCGTACTTGGCCGCGGCACCCTCCGTTTGGCCCATCACATCCAGCAACGCCCCATGATCCTCCAGCGCATCAGTCAACGTCGGATCCGATGCATAGGCCTCTCTAAACAACTCGGCCGCCAGCGGCCGAAAGCCGCTTCTCGCCAGGGCGTGCCCGCGAATGAACAATGACACAGACGGGGAATCGCTCACGTAGTGGGTGGGGGCACGCCAATTTTTCATATACTTGCACGCAAGCCACGAGGCTCTGAGCCACCCCAACAGCCGCCCCATCGTTCCAACGTCCGCCACCCGGTCTACCTCGTACGGCCGAAATTTCGATAGTGTTGTAGAACTCAAGCAGAAGAATACGATCGGCCCTGGCGACATCGCCCGACTTGACTGGCACTCAAATGGAGGATGCTTTCGTGCCTCGCTAGCGTACAGCTTCCGAAACGTCAAGAAATTGTGCAATGGGCTTTGTCGTCCGACGTGCAAGTGCATGCGTATGGGCTCGCGCTCCAAATCGATTTCGACGAACATTGAATTTGTCCTTTCATCACAGGCCCTTGAGCCGGTTTACAGGACAACTCCATGACACTCGAAACGGGGTGTCAGAAGTTGTCCTTGGGTGTGCGCTCCACGCGCGGATCTAGAGTCCCGTGCAATCGGCAAACCCTTCCGCATTCCCCGCGCAATGGGGGGAACTCACGGGTCGAAGAGGCCGATGGCCACGCAGCTCGTCCGTATTGGCCCAGGGACGAGGGAGGGCTTGGCCGGTGTCCGGCTCGTATGCCGATCGTCTGAAGTGACCTTCCAGACTCTCGGCTGGGCCTTGCGTCCCGCACCCCCCATGACTCGAGGGGGCGCGGTCGGTCGGCCGGGCTCTCCGACGAAAAACGACCCGTCACTACCGTCGCGGGGCAGTGTCCGGGCCGCCGTCGGCGCCAAAGGTTTACGGCTGCGCG
>JAUXWB010000426.1 GCA_030684475.1 Reyranella sp.
CCGGACTCAGACGGCCTGGCGTGACGTACCATCCGTGGCAAGCTCCACCCTCACGCTCCAGGCGTCGTACCCGCGGCGTGCGCGGGCGGGTCATGCTTATGTAGGAGAACTGGCGCGGTCCAACCGCCAGCCTGCCAGAAATATAGCCCATTTCCTGCTGAACCTGCAACTTCGCTCCGTTCACATCTTCGTGAACAAGTGCTGGCAATGCAAGCAAACCCGCGGGCGGCCACGGGCAAGTCTTGCCGGTCATGAAAACGCCCGGCGGATGACTACCTCTTGAATCAAGGCCTCTTTTTCAAACCACCGACCCGGGATCGGTATTGGCACCACACACCAGGGTGGCCACGCGCTCGCCTGCTGCCGACTTGTAGGCGCCGGCCATCAGGGCAGCGAGGCCGGTGGCGCCTGCCGGCTCCGCCACGACGCGCAACTCCTCCCACAGGGCGTGTTGCGCCACGCGGACGGCCTCGTCGCCGACGAGCACCGACTGGGCGACCAGCTTCTGCGCCACCTCGAAGTTGGGCGTGCCGATGCGGCTCGCCCCCAGGGCATCGGCGGCGATGCCGGAGATTTTGACCTCGACCGGCCGTCCGGCCTTCAGCGCCTCATGGAGCGTCGGCGTGCCCTCGGTCTCGACGGCCACGATCCTGGTGGCCGCCCCGATCGCGGCGGCGCAGCCGGCGATCAGGCCACCGCCGCCCACCGCGACCAGCAGCGTGTCGAATTTGGCCTGCTCGGCAAATTCCAGCGCAACGCTGCCGGCACCCGCGAACACCACCGGGTCTTCATAGGCCGGCACGATCAGCGCGCCAGTCTCGGCCGCGCGGGCCTCCGAGGCGGCGCGCGCCTCGGCGTAGACGGCGCCGATCTGATGGACGACCGCGCCGTAGGTTCTGAGCCGCGCCACCTTGGCGGGCGAGGCGATGGTGGGCACGAAGATCTCGGCCTTGTGGCCGAGCGCCCGGGCGGCATAGGCCGCGGCCGCGCCATGGTTGCCGCCCGAGGCCGCGACGATGCCGGCGGCCGGGACCTTCGAGGCCAACAGCTTGTGGAAGGCGCCGCGACCCTTGAACGAGCCGCTGAGCTGCAGCGATTCGAGTTTGAGCGCCAGCGGCGCCGCGATGCCGAGCGAGCCGGCCTTGAGCTCGATCGCGGGGGTGCGGCGGACATGCGGGCGAATGAGGCCCCAGGCGGCCTCGACGTCGGTACGGGAGATCATCGGCGGCTCAGGCGCGACGGCAGACGGCGACGTGGCGCAGGAAGTGGTCGAAGTCGGGCGTGCGGGCGTTGGGGTCCTTGGCCTCTTCGTCGTAGCGCCTGAGGCGCACGGCCTCGGCGTGCTGCGGATGGCGCCTGAAGGTTTCGATCTCGTCGGCCGACATGGGGCCGCCCTGCAGGCCGAGGCTGCGCACCGAATCGGGCGAGAGTTTGCCGAAGTAGTCGGACTCGACGGCGCAGAGATAGCGCTTGGCCGCGACATGGAGGCGAACCGGCTCGCTGACCTCAGGTCCAAAGCGCTCGGCCAGCCATTGGGCCCCCAGTTCCTCGTGGACGTCGTCGAGGCCGCGGGCGGCGGGATCTTCGCCCAGGTGATGGATCATGTGGCCGACATCGTGCAGCAGCGAGGCCAGCACGGTGGCCGGCGGCGCCTCATCGGCCTCGGCCAGCGCCGCGGCCTGCAGCGCGTGCTGGAGCTGGTTGATCGCGCTCAAGCCGTAGCGTCGCGTGGCGCGGCCGACGAAGATGTCCAGAAGTTCGTGGCGGAGGGCATCGCTCATGCGCCTCTTTTAGCACGAGCCGGGCCGTAGCCGGGAATCAGGACCAGCGCTTTTTCGAGCGGGTCGGGCTGCCAGGCGCGCGTAACAAAATCGCCATGCATGTCGAGCCCGCCGGTGGCCACGAAGGCCGCGGTGCCCGGCGACAGGGTCCTGGGCAGGCTGCGGGTGAACGGGATGCGGCGCTTGGCGAGCAGGCCCTGAAGCTTCGCATTTTCTGCCCTGGTCGAATCGGTATAGGCGCTGAGCAGGAACGCCTGTCGCCGCCGCGCCGCGAACCAGGCGGCGAATTTGTCCTCCTCACCGTAGAGGGCGTCCATCAGGATGACGCCCTTGATGCGATGGTTGGCGCCGCCGCGTTCCAGCGCATAGGCGGCGGCGAGGTAGCCGCCGCTATAGGCCACGATGACCACCGGCGCGAGATTGAAGGCTCGGCCGGCCAGCCGGTTGCCGTAGAGCTGCATCAGTCGCTCGGCGGCCTCGTCGATGTACTTGGCGAGGTGGCCGCCGCGCCAGAAATTACCGGCGCTGGAATCGCCAGCCTCGACGGCGAGCTGCGGCGCCACCAAGGCGATGTTCTGGCCCGACCCGGCGACCTGCCGCGGCACGGCCTGGCGGACCACGACGTCGCGCTCGAGCGTGGCGCCGTTGCCGTGCAGGTAGAGAACGATCAGGACCGGCCGCGCCGGGTCAAAGCCGGGCGGCAGGTAGAGCAGCGAACGGCGATCGCTGTACGTCGTGTCCTCCCAAAAGACGTCACCGCGGGCGTTGGTATGGCCGCGCCGCTTGCCGTCGCGCTTGTCGAGGAAGGGCCTGGTCGTGCCGGGGATGAATCCGCGATAGGGGAAGGCCGAGGCGTTGAACGCGACGAGCTGCGTCTTCGCGTCCTTGAGCGGGGGTGTTGGAGACGGCGGCGGCTTTTTCGCCGCCGGCTTCGCGGGTTGGCGCCTGACGGGCTTCTTGCTCTGGGCGTGCGCGGCAGTCGGCATCAACAAGGCCCCCAGCAGCAGCGCCCGCCGCTTCACGCCGCGCCGAGTTTTGTCCCAAGTGGCCGCCCTACCCCCGTTGCCTGGGGCTGGAGCGGCATCAGGACGGAGAAGAAGGCGGGCAAGGCGACCAGGTAGGCGAAAGCGCCCACCAGCACGACGGCCGGCAGGCCGAAGCTGGTCGCCACGATCGGCACCAGGGCGGCGCCGATCACCGAGAAGCAACCATTGATGCCCCAGGCCCACAGGAACATGTGGTCCTTGCCGAGGCGGCCCAGCACCGTCATCGCCGTCGGCATGGGGAAGCCCATCAGGAAGGCGGGCGGAAACAGCAGCACCATGCAGAGGGCGATGCGGAGCGCGTAGGGCAGCGTGCCGATCCAGTCGAGCGCGTAGTCGATGGTGAAAGCGTAGAGCGCCAGGATCGCGAAGATGGCGAGGAAGATCTTGGGCATGAAGGTCCGCGCCCGGTCGAGATAGCGCTCCGAGAAGAAGCTGCCGCAACCCGAGAACACCAGCATGCCGGTGATCAGCACCGACGCCGACACCGTGGCATTGGAGAGCGCCAGGATGAAGTGCGAGATCATGCCGACCTCGACGATGATGTAGCCGAGGCCGAGGCAAAGGAAATAGAGCATCGTGCCGGCCTTGCCGGGATAGCGGCTGAAGATGGTCCGCCAGCCGAAGATCACGGGGAGCAGCACCAGCGTGAGGGCGAAGACCGTGGCGATGCCCAGCGTCGCCCACAGCAGCAGGTAGCCCCATTCGTCCTGCACCAGCTCGAGCCGGTCGGTGAACTTCATCAGGTC
>JAUXWB010000301.1 GCA_030684475.1 Reyranella sp.
CGTATCCGACGTGGCAATCGACATGTTCACCATGGATCGGCCGTCCTGCATGGACTTCACTTCCGGGTCGCGACCCAGGTTGCCGACGAGAATGACTTTGTTGACGCTGCCCGCCATGGGGGCCTCCTTCGCTTTCCCGGCACCGCGGGTCGCGGCACCTACCTCACGGCGCGCAAGGTAGCCCCACCCGCCTGTGGGCAGCCACCAATTTTGGGTTGTGTCGATCCGGAGACCCGACGTGAGGCTGGCTCATGGCAGCCCTCCGACAATTCATTGGCCCTGCAAGCAAGCCATCTCCTATCCTCCGCCGCCATGAGCAAACCCTTCCACGTTTCCGAGGTCTCCCGGGGCCAGGCCTACGCCATGCTGGGTGGGGCGGCGCTGATGATGACCCTCGCCATGGGCATCCGGCAGAACCTCGGGTTGTTCCAGGCGCCGGCATCCAAGGAACTGGGCATCGCCATCTCTGATTTCGCACTCGCGATCTCAGTGCAGCAGGTCGCATGGGGGCTCAGCCAGCCGATCGCCGGCGTGTTCGCCGACAAGTACGGCACGCGCTGGGTGGCGCTGGTCGGCAGCGTGCTGTTCATCCTGGGCATCTGGCTCACCGCCACGGCGCAAAGCGCACTGCCGATCGTGCTCGGCGCCGGCGTGCTGATCGGCATCGCGCTCGCCTGCACGACCTCGGGCATCACCGCCAACATCGCCGCCCGCGTGGTAACGCCGACCCGGCGCACGCTCGCCTTCGGCATCGTCTCGGCGGCCGGTTCGGTCGGGACCATGGTGACCGCTCCGATTGCCGCCTACCTACTTAATACCGACGGCTGGCGTGCCGCGGTATGGGCCTTCGTTATTCTCGCATTCGCCATGCTGCCGGCCGCCTGGATCGGCAGCCGCGCCGACAAACTGCCCAACAGCCTGCCGACCGACCGCGACCTGACGCTGATGGGCGCCCTCGAGGAAGCGCGCCGCCACAGCGGCTACGTCGTGATGGCGATCGCGTTCTTCGTATGCGGGCTGCAGCTCGTGTTCCTCACCACCCATCTGCCGACCTACCTCGCCCAGTGCGGCATGGATGCAAGCTACAGCGCCATCGCCCTGATGCTGATCGGCGGCTTCAACATCCTGAGTTCCTGGCTATTCGGCTGGCTGGGCGACCGCTATCCGAAGCGCCTGCTGCTGGGCGGCATCTATCTCCTGCGCTCGCTTACGCTCGCTCTGTTCTTCATGTTTCCGCCGACGCCGCTCAGCGTGATCCTGTTCGGCGCCGCCATGGGCACGCTGTGGCTGGGCGTCATCCCCCTGGTCAACGGCCTGGTCGTGCAGATATTCGGCCTGCGCTTCCTGTCGACCCTCACCGGTATCGCCTTCCTGAGCCACCAGGCGGGCTCTTTCCTCGGTGCCTGGGGTGGCGGCTATATCTTTGATCTGATGGGTTCCTACGACCTCGCCTGGAAAATTGGCGTCCTGGTCGGGCTGGCCGCCGGCACCATGCAGTTGCTGATGAACGACCGGCCCACGGACCGGGTGCTAGCTGCGCAAGCATCGGCGGCCTGATATCAGGACTGGCGAGCCTGGGGGTTAATCGCCATATGCGGTGGTCCCGCGCATCCCCTATTCTCCGGTTCATATGGCCAAGTCCCGCTTACCCGTCGCCGAGCCGCACCGCTTCATTTCGATCCGTGGTGCGCGCGAACACAACCTCAAGAACGTCGACCTCGACCTGCCGCGCGACCGGCTGGTGGTGATCACCGGCTTGAGCGGTTCTGGCAAGTCCTCGCTCGCCTTCGACACGGTCTACGCCGAGGGCCAGCGCCGCTACGTCGAGAGCCTGTCGTCCTACGCGCGCCAGTTCCTCGAGCTGATGCAGAAGCCCGACGTCGATTCCATCGAGGGATTGTCGCCGGCGATCTCGATCGAGCAGAAGACGACCTCGCGCAACCCGCGCTCGACGGTCGGCACCGTCACCGAGATCTACGACTATCTCCGCCTGCTGTTCGCCCGTGTCGGCGTGCCCTATTCGCCCGCGACCGGCCTGCCGATCGAGAGCCAGACGGTTTCGCAGATGGTCGATCGCATCAAGGCGATGGCCGACGGCACGCGGCTCTACCTGATGGCGCCCATCGTGCGCGGTCGCAAGGGCGAGTACCGCAAGGAACTGCAGGAGCTGCAGCGCAAGGGCTTC
>JAUXWB010000437.1 GCA_030684475.1 Reyranella sp.
GCGTCCGTGCCACCGGGTCTCCCCCCGGCGTGCCCTAAATGCTCTTCAGAGAGCGCCTGCGCCTGGCGTGGTCCTGACCACGCCCTCGACGACGAAGAACGAGACCCAAACAGCAAACAGCGCCGACGGCGAACGTCGGCCCCGGGCGACCGGTTTGTGACGGGATTCCGGACAGGTTTCCGGACAGAACGCGTTACATTCAGGCGTCCACAAATAATGCGAGAAGGCTGTGAAAACACGGCATCCAGCGGCCCTCCGGGCCGTGAAAAACCATGTGGGACTTGGCCGGGGATGTGGGCAGGGAGTTGGCCCTCATCACCTAATGCCCGGCGGCAGGCAACGTCACCGTAAAAGTCGAGCCCTTGCCGGGCGTGCTCTGGATGTCGAGCCGGCCGCGGTGGCGGTTGACCACGTGCTTCACGTTGGCGAGCCCCAGGCCGGTGCCGCCGAGCTGGCGCGAGCGCGCGGTGTCGACGCGGTAGAAGCGCTCGGTGAGGCGCGGCAGGTGGGCGGCCGGAATGCCGTCGCCCTCGTCGCTCACCGCCACGGCGATACGCTCCGGGTCGGCGGGCTCGGCCGCCACCCGCACGACGGTCGAGGGCTTGGCGTATTTGATCGCATTATCGATCAGGTTCTGGAACACGATGGTGAGCTCATCGTGATCGCCCACCGCCTTGGCGAGGCCCGCGGCGACGGCCAGTTCGATCGCGACGCCGCGCGACGAGGCTTTCAGCTGCAGGAGGTCGAGGACGCCGCGCAGCACGCTCTCGAGATCGATCTCGCGGTCGGGCCGCGCGTGCTCGTGCTGCTCGATGCGCGACAGCATCAGGAGGTCGTCGACCAGGCGGCGCATGCGGTCGGCCTGCTCGGCCATGATGCCGAGAAAGCGCTCGCGCGCCGCGGGATCGTCGCGCGCCGGGCCGCGCAGGGTCTCGATAAAGCCCGCGAGGCCGGCGATCGGCGTCTTGAGTTCGTGGCTGGCATTGGCCACGAAATCGGCGCGCATGCGCTCGGCCCGCCGCAGCGCCGTGGTGTCGTGCAGCACGATCAGCGCCAGCGACCCGTCGGCCGCCGGCCGCGGCAGGCGCCGGAGATGGGCCACGACATCGAGTTCGGGCGGGCCCGCCAGCACGAACTCGACCACGCTCTGGTCGGCGACGGCGAAATTGCCGTCGGCGCCGGTCTCGAGCAGGGCGTCGACCGCCGACAGGAGCTGGGGGTGACGCATCGCCGTCGACAGGTCGCGCTCGGCGCCCACCGGACCGAGCAACGCCAGCGCCGCCTGGTTCGTCCGCACGATGCGGCGCTGGCGGTCGACAGCGATCAGCGGATCGGGCAGGCCGTCGACGATGGCCTGTGCCGAGGCCGCAAGATTGTCGATCGAGGCGCGCTGGCGGCGCCAGCCGGTGGAAAGCGTGGCCGCCGCCGTCGCCAGCTCCTCGGTGGCCGGCGCGAACGACAGGCGCGGCATCACCGGCTCGCGCTCGTCCGAGAGTTCGCCGACAAAGCGGGCGAAGCGGGCCAGCGATCCGAGATAGCGCTGGACCAGCAAGGCGGTGACCACGGCGATGCCGGCCATCGCGATCAGGGTCGGCTGGCCGGCGAGGGCGTCCGACCAGTAGAGGACCGCGAGCGCGGCAAAGGACGGCGCCAAGGCCACACTGTTGGCCACGAGATAGCGGCGCAGGGGGACCGGCTTGTCGGCCATGGCGGCGGCCCCGCCTATGGGCCCAGGCGCGGCATGAACAGGCGGATCGCGGCCAGGCCGTAGACGAAGCCGCCGATATGGGCAGTCCAGGCGATCGGGTCGCCGCCGGCACCCGGCGTGCCGCCCATGATGCCGAAGAAGACATTGAGCGCGATCCAGATCCCGGCAACCGGCAGCAGAGACGTCAGGCTGCCGACATAGCGCATCAGCATCAGGACCGCGCCGAACACGCCGCTTATGGCGCCTGAGGCGCCGACAACGGGATCCATCGAATCGGGAAAGAAGAAGACATGAACGAAACCCGCGACGATGCCGGCGGAGAGGTAGAACAGGAGGAAGCGGCGGGTGCCCAGCGCGCGCACGACCGGCACGCCGAAGGCCGCCAGGGTCACCATGTTGATGCCGAGATGCAGCCAGCCGCCGTGCAGGAACTGGTAGGTGATCGGCGCGATCAGCAGCGACAAGAGGTCGGGACCGGCACCGGACGTGTAGGCCGCCGGCACCAGGCCGAACTGCAGGATAATGTCGCTATCGGCGGCCTCCCCCAGCAGTTCGCGCACGAGCTGGATCGCCACGTTGATGCCGATCAGCCACAGCAGCACCGGCGGCAGGTTGATCGCCCGTTGGCCGGCGCCGCGTGATGGCCCCGGGTGGCCGCTCTCGTCGAAAGGCATCCAAAACTCCGTTACCGGGCGAGACTAGCCGTCGCGGCCGAGCCTTGCACCGTCCTTAATCGGATCAGCGCTTGGGTCCGCCCTGCCCGATCGCGCGCAGCCGCAGCCTAAGCGCGTTCAGCTTGATGAAGCCCTCGGCGTCGCGCTGGTTGTAGGCACCTTGATCGTCTTCAAAGGTGACGTGCTGCATGGAGTAGAGCGAGTGGGGCGATTTGCGGCCGACCACCGTGGTGTTGCCCTTGTAGAGCTTGAGCCGCACCGTGCCGGTGACGTTCTCCTGGCTCTTGTCGATCAGGGCCTGCAGCATCTCGCGCTCGGGCGAGAACCAGAAGCCGAAATAGACCAGCTCGGCATACTTCGGCATCAGCTCGTCCTTGAGATGGCCGGCGCCGCGGTCGAGCGTGATCGATTCGATGCCGCGGTGGGCGGCGTGCAGGATGGTGCCGCCCGGCGTCTCGTAGATGCCGCGGCTCTTCATGCCGACGAAGCGGTTCTCGACCAGATCGAGCCGGCCGATGCCGTTGGCCTTGCCGAGTTCGTTGAGCTTGGTGAGCAGCGTCGCGGGCGACATCTTCACGCCGTCGATGGCAACGGCATCGCCCTTCTCGAAGTCGACGGTGATGTAGGTCGCCTTGTCGGGCGCGGACTCGGGCGAGATCGTGCGCTGGTAGACGCTCTCGTCGGCCTCCTCCCAGGGATCCTCCAGGATCTTGCCCTCGCTGGAGGAGTGCAGGAGGTTGGCGTCGACCGAGAACGGCGCTTCGCCGCGCTTGTCCTTGGCGATCGGAATCTGGTTCTTCTCGGCGAACTCGAGCAGTTTGGTGCGCGACGTGAGATCCCATTCGCGCCACGGCGCGATCACCTTGATATCGGGCTTCAGCGAATAGTAGGCGAGCTCGAAGCGGACCTGGTCGTTGCCCTTGCCGGTGGAGCCATGGGCCACGGCATCGGCGCCGACCTCGCGGGCGATCTCGATCTGGCGCTTGGCGATCAGCGGACGGGCGATCGAGGTGCCGAGCAGGTACTGGCCCTCGTAGAGCGCATTGGCACGGAACATCGGGAAGACGAAGTCCTTCACGAACTCCTCGCGCACGTCATCAATGAAGATGTTCCCGGGCTTGATGCCCAGCATCTCGGCCTTCTTGCGTGCAGGACTCAGTTCCTCGCCTTGGCCGAGGTCAGCGGTGAAGGTCACGACCTCGCAGCCATAGGCGGTCTGCAGCCACTTCAGGATGACCGACGTGTCGAGGCCGCCGGAATAGGCCAGCACGACCTTCTTGATGTCGCCCTTCTTGTGGGGGCCGGTATAAGTAATGCTCATGGCTCGCCTCGTCGCCGTCAGTGTCTGTTCCGTGAAAGCGCGCGAATATAGCGACCGACCCCGTCCGGGCAAGCGGCCGCAAAGTTGCTATAGTGTCTCCCTAGAATAATTCATCATGGCCACTGCCCTCGATCGCCTGACCTACGCCGTCCGCCAGACCGCCCGCGTCGCCTGGTATGCCGGCCACTATGCGGCGGGACGGCGTCTGCTGAAGCCGATGCCCAAGCCCGACTTCGCCGTCGGGCCGACGCCCACCCGCGCCGAACTGACCGCCGACATGCGCGCGCTGTTCGAGCGCGAATGGCGGGACATCGCGGCCGGTCTCTTTCCACCGCCTCGCGCTCGCGGACCGGAGCCGGCGGAGTTCCTGCGCCGCAGCCTGCTTTATTTTCGCGACCTGCCGCAGGTCGATGCCCGCCGTCACGGCACGCTCGACGATGAGTTGCCCCCCGGCGATCAGGGCGACGGCTTGCCCCACTATTATCGCCAGAATTTCCACTTCCAGAGCGGCGGCTGGCTGACCGACGAATCGGCCGCGATCTACGACACGCAGGTCGAAGTGCTGTTCACCGGCGCCGCCGACGCCATGCGCCGGCGCATGCTGAAGCCGATCGCCGAGTGGATGGCCGGCCGCAACCAGCGTGCCCTGCGCGGCCTCGACGTCGGCTGCGGCACCGGCCGGCTGCTCGCCTTCCTGCACGACGCCTGGCCGGGCTTGAAGCTCACCGGCATCGATCTCAGCGCGCCCTATCTCGAGGAGGCACGCCGCCTGATCGGCCGTACGGCAAGAGTGAAGCTCGTCGAAGGTGCGGGCGAAGTCCTGCCGTTCGAAGACGCGAGCCTCGATCTCGTGGTTTCCTCGTTCCTGATGCACGAGCTGCCGAAGAAGATCCGCGCCGACGTCATCGCCGAGATGGCGCGCGTCGTGAAGCCCGGTGGCCTGGTGGTAGTGCTCGACTCGATCCAGAAGGGCGACCATCCGCCGTGGGATGGCCTGCTCGACCTGTTCCCGCATTACTTCCACGAGCCCTACTACGCGGACTACGTGAACGGCAGCCTCGAGGCTTGGGGTGCGACCCCTGGCCTTGTGCCCTCCTCGACGGAACGAGCGTTCCTGTCGAAGGTCGCCGCCTTTACGAGGGCGTAACCACTTTCTCGCGCCGGCCGCGCAGGCTGGCACTCTTCAATTGGCCACAGGCCGCCTGGATATCGCGGCCGCGCGGCGTGCGCACCGGCGCGCTCAAGCCGCCGTCGTTCACGATCTCGGCGAAGCGATGGATGCGGTTGTTGGAGCTGCACTCGTAGGGTGCGCCCGGCCAGGGATTGAACGGGATCAAGTTCACCTTGGCATGGACCGGTGTCAGCAGCCTGACCAACTCGCGGGCATCGGCATCGCTGTCGTTGATGCCCTTCAGCATCGCGTACTCGAAGGTGATGCGCCGGCTGTTCCTGGCACCTGGATAGTCGGCACAGGCTTTTAGCAGCTCGGCGATCGGCCACTTCTTGTTGATCGGCACCAGCGTGTCGCGCACCTCGTCGGTCACGGCATGCAGCGACACGGCGAGATTGACGTCGAGCGTCTCGCCGACCTTGGGGATCATCGGCACGACACCCGAGGTCGAGAGCGTGATGCGGCGGCGGCTGAGCGCGATGCCCTGGTCGTCCATGGCGATCTTGAGCGCCGTCACGACATTGTCGAAATTGTAGAGCGGCTCGCCCATGCCCATCATGACGATGTTGCTGAGCATGCGCTGGCCGTCGGCGGTCGGTGTCGGCCATTCGCCGTAACTGTCGCGCGCGACCATGAATTGGCCCACGATCTCGGCCGGCGAGAGATTGCGCACCAGCGGCTGAGTGCCGGTGTGGCAGAAGCTGCAGGAGAGCGTGCAGCCGACCTGGCTCGACACGCAGACCGAGCCGCGATCCTCTTCGGGGATGTTGACCGTCTCGGCCTCGTTGCCGTCGGCGAAGCGCAGCAGCCACTTGCGCGTCCCGTCGACCGAGCGCTGCTCGGTGACGATCCCGGGGCGGTCGATGACGAACAGCTCCGCCAGCTGCTCGCGCGTCTTCTTGGCGATGTTGGTCATCAACCCGAAATCGGTGACGCCGTGCCAATAGATCCACTGCCAGACCTGGCGGACGCGGAACGGTTCCAGCCCCGCCTCGACCAGCGTCTGCTTGAGGTCGTCGCGCGACAGGCCGACCAGGCTGCGGCGCAAGTCGTTTCGGCCGCGCGCGGAGGGCGGCGGTTCGACGATCTGCAGGGGTTCGGTGGGCAGGAGGGCCATGGTCGCGGCTGAGATAGGCGCCGCCGCCCTCAGGCGCAACCTGAGCGGTCCAATCTACTGTTTTGACAGCGCTTTTTGCCGCGCCCGTTGCCGGCGCTGGTAAATCGGATCACCGAATACCGGCAATGAGACGGCCTCGGTCGGCGCGCCCTCGGCCACCGGCCGCGGCGCGTGGCGCCCCAGGGTCAGCAGCCGGTCGTACATGACCAGGGCGCCGGCGACGCCCAGATTGACCGAAAAGCGGGTCGGAATCTTCACCACATAGTCGCAGCGCGACTGAAGGTCGGCCGACAGGCCCTCGCGCTCAGAGCCCACGATGTAGGCCGCTTGGCGCGGAGGACGGAAGCTCGGCAGGTCGATCGCATCATCGGTGATTTCGATGCCGACCAGCCGGCAGCCGAGCGGCAGGCGAAATGCCTGGAGGTCGGCAAAATGATAGGTCGGCACTGAACGAGGCGTGTCGGAGGTGTCGCTGGCCGAGCCGTGGCGCGGATTGTACTGGGCCCGGACCGTGAACACGAAGGAGGCGCCGAAGGCATGGGCCGTCCGGAACAAAGTGCCGACGTTCACGGCCTTGCTGGGGCCTTCGATTCCGATGCCGAAATAGCCTTTCATGACCGGGCGATTTGTTGCACTAATCCGTTGCGGGCGTTGCTGTCCCCCGGGTAGCGGCCCGCTCGCCGTGAAA
>JAUXWB010000439.1 GCA_030684475.1 Reyranella sp.
CTTCACGCGTTCATCCATCCTACAGGTCTCCCTCCACGGCATCGGCAGCCCTCCTGCCGACTAGAGAAACCTGTCACCCATCCTCCCGGTCCAATCTGTTACCTATCTACCCGGTCCGTACCCTCACCTAACCTCTCCCCCTAGCGGGGGAGAGGAATTTGAGGAAGACGAACTTGAGGGTCGCTAGCTCGCCAACGCCGCCCCGACCGCGTCCTCGACGCGTTCGAGCCAGACGAACTCCAGCGCCTGGCGCACTTCCTCGGGAATCTCCTCGTAATCGCGCCTGTTGCGCGCCGGCAGCATCACGCGCGTGAGGCCGGCGGCGGCGGCGGCCACCACCTTCTCCTTGATGCCGCCCACCGGCAGCACCAGGCCGCGCAGGCTGATCTCGCCGGTCATGGCGGTGTCGCTCCTGATGGTGCGGCCGGTCAGCAGCGAGGTGAGCGCCATGAACATGGCGACGCCGGCGCTGGGGCCGTCCTTGGGTGTGGCGCCGGCCGGCACATGGACATGGATGTCGCTTTTTTCGATCAGGCCGGCCTCGATGCCGAGCGCGGCCGCCTGTCCCTTGACCAGGGTGAGCGCGGCCTGGACGCTCTCGCGCATGACCTCGCCCAGCTGGCCGGTCAGGATCAGCTTGCCGCTGCCGGGCGTGAGCGCCGCCTCGATGAACAGGATGTCGCCGCCGACCGGCGTCCAGGCGAGCCCGGTCGCCACGCCCGGCACGCTGGTGCGCATGGCGACCTCGTTCTCGAACCTGAGCGGTCCCAGCAGCTTCTCGAGATCCGTAACGCCGATGCTGACCTTGGTGGCCGTGCCCTCGGCGATTTCGACCGCGACATGGCGCAACGCCCGGCCGATCTCGCGTTCGAGATTGCGCACGCCGGCCTCGCGCGTATAGCCCGCGATGATTTGCCTGAGTGCTGCATCGTCGATCCCAGCCTGCTCGGCCTTCAGCCCGTTGGCCTCGAGCTGCCGCCGCACCAGGTAGCGCTTGGCGATCTCGAGCTTTTCGCCCGCGGTGTAGCCCGTGAGCCCGATGATCTCCATGCGGTCGCGCAGCGGCCCGGGGATGGTCTCCAGCATGTTGGCCGTGGTGATGAAGACGACGCGGCTGAGATCGAACGGCACGTCGAGGTAGTTGTCGCGGAAGGTGCCGTTCTGCTCCGGGTCGAGCACTTCCAGCATCGCCGACGACGGATCGCCATGGATGCCGCTGCCCATCTTGTCGATCTCGTCCAGCATCAGCACGCAGTCGCGCGCACCGGCCTTGCGGATCGCCTGGATGATGTTGCCGG
>JAUXWB010000452.1 GCA_030684475.1 Reyranella sp.
GTGAGCGTGAGGATGGCCGGTGTTGTGGTGATCGACCGCGATCCAGTCGAGCCGGGTGTCGAGGTCGACCTCCATCCGCTTCATGAGATCGCGGGTGGTGGCGCGGGGATCGGAAAGCTCGACGCCATCCTCGGCCGACACGATGAAGCGGAACTGATGACGGTCCTCGCGGCCACGTTCGACAAACCCACGACCATCCTCGACTTCCCTGCTGGCCGAATAGACCTGCCCCTTCTCTCCGTCCTTCGTGACGCCGTCGCGCTGGAGATAGCGCAGGTGGGCGTCGACCGCCTTGGCGCTGACGAACTGCCGTCCCCGGGCGGCGCCGCGCTGCGGATTGAGCTTCACGACACGAGCCTTGACCGCGACCCGCCGCGACCGTGTTCGGGTTCCGCCGTCCCCACTCCAGGCGCTCCCGTTCTTCAGCGCGGCCGCCACTGCCGCGCCGCGACCCCGCGCATTGAACCGGCTGCTTCCCTTCCCGGTCCCGTTCAGCCGAGCGGGGTCGCCGCCGGCCCGCCGGATGGCTTGTTGGATCTGTCCGGCGAAGCTGGTCGGGCGGGCGCGCACGCCGCCGGCGCGGCGTCCGCCGATCTGCGCACGGCCCCGATCCCGGATCTTGCCCGGCCGAAGCCGGAAATCATCGTCATCGCGTGCCATCGTAGGACGATTGGAAGCGGCGCGAAGGTCCACAAGAGGCTGGCCGCGAGCATCGAGACGGGGCGTAGAAAAGGCCGTTCCAGCGTAGCGGCGGGAGGCTATGCCTTCGAGCGACGGCCCTCGGAGCGTTGAATACAAAAGATAAATCGATTCGAGAGCCGCCCGAGCATCGCAACAAGATGCCGCGAGCTGCTCAAGAAACAACGTGCAGACAGGCTTTCAGGCGCGTGGCGCCGCCAGCGGGGCCACCCGCTTTATCTTGCAGTCCTAATCGGTGGGATGACTCTGATCTTCTTCGCCATCGTCGTCTCTCCTCTTGGCTTGTCAACGCCCTTGTTCGGGTCGCGGCAAGAGCCCGTGCCACAGGCGATGAGAAGTCTGGCGCGCCGTGCAGTCCTCCGCGCTCAGCGACGGGGTGGGATGGCTGCGGTCGTGCAGCGCTCGAACCGTCGCCAAATGGTCGTCGTAGCGCGCAGGTCCTGCATTGTAGGCCGCCAGAAACCCGGGCGAGCCGTAGCGATCGTGCATCTCGCGCAAGTACGCCACGCCGGCAAGAATGTTGTCGCGCGGCTCGTACGGGTCGTTGCCCAGCCCATGACGGACACGCAAACCGGCCCAGGTGTCGGGCATGATCTGCATCAACCCCATGGCGCCTTGTGGCGAGAGCGCCAGCACGTCGCCGCCACTTTCCATCGCCATCACGGCGCTGATCCAGGAAGCCGGCACGCCGAACCGATGTGCAGCTTCAATAACGAAACGCGCGAAAGGATCGGCGGTAGATGCGCTTTGAGACTGCGCAACGACAGCGGATTGGGCATGTACCTGCCCAGCAGGCCCGGTCGCGCACGACGCCAGCAGGAGCACGATCATCGGCACGGCCGACCGGACAACATCTCGCCGGAGCCTGGCCGGGAAGGAGAAAGGGCCGCGGCGCTGCGCGAGCAAGGGAGCGGCTGCTTGAACGAGAGAGCGTTGCATGGTCAATCCTCCCTCTGGATCCAGACGGGGTGCGCGCGGCCGATGACGGCGGACGCCGGAAGCGGCCCGAAGTACCGCCCGTCCAGAGAGTCCGCCGACTGCCAGTTCATCAGGAAGAGCTCGCCCGCGGCGATGACGCGGCAGTCCCGCCAGACGGGAAGCGACCGGCCCCGTCCGTCGCGCTCGCGCGCCACGCCCATCGTGATTGCATCGACCAGAACCGTGAGTCCTTCCCTGCAGACGGTCTGCCCGGGGAGTGCCAGGACGCGCTTCAGCATGGGAACGCCGCGCGGCAGATAATTTCCGTCGGCAAGGAAGGTTGCGAGCGCCTCTGGCGGCACGACGGCGACGAGTTCGCGGGCGTACCGCTCTCCGGTTAACTGCAGCCGGTAGAGACCCACAGGCACACTTGCCGAGGCATTCCACACGTAGAGCGGATGCCTGCTTAGACCGAAGGTTACGAGCAGGATTCCAACGCCGGTCAGCGCTGTGATGAGGATCGGCGCCCGACCAGTCACGGGTCAATCCTCTGCCGAAGCAGCCAGGCTTTGTGCCGTGCGAGAGTGTAGGGCCTATCAGAAGCGCTGGCCAGACATAGACAACTTGGTGGCTGTCAGAGATCCGGTGGTTGTCGGCCGGCTGGAAAAGGACCTGGGTGCGGAGTTTGCAGCGGGGCAAGGCGCAAAGAAGGTCACTCTCTTCACGCCCCAACAGCGTAAGGGAGATGCGCTGATCGTGTCTTCCTACGTCGTCGGCAGACTCAGCAAGGCGCAGCGCCAAAGCTGTAGGGCCTTCAATCCGTCGGCTGGGCCTAGTCACTAAAGCTACGTGACTCGGCCAGAAAGTAGCTCGTACTTCTTCCGCCTGCCGTATCCCGTTGAAGTACGCCACGCGCGAGTAGATCATTGATGTCACGTAGCGCCGTGTCCGGCGAGCATTTCTCGATCTTCGCCCATTTGCTGGAGGTCAATTTGCCAGTAAATCCGTCGAGCAACCTGTTCAGCATGTCGTGCTGGCGCGGGCTGAAATGTTCCGAGGCGTGCCGTTGCCAGAATTCTGCCTTGGCAAGCACGGTCGCGAGCACGCCTTCCGCGCCGTCGAAGGCACGATCAAGACATTCCAAGAACCATTGAATCCAGGCTGTGATCTCGAGGCCGCCCCTTTGTGTGGCCTCCAGCATGTCGTAGTACCGGTTCCGCTCCTGGCGAATTTGAGCAGACATGCTGTAGAAGCGCTGTGTGCTGTCTTCCGATCTTGCCAAACTCATGTCAGCGATTGCCCGCGCGACGCGTCCGTTCCCATCATCGAATGGATGGATAGTGACGAACCAAAGATGCGCGACCGCTGCCTTGATGACAGGGTCATACCCCTGATCGGCATTGAACCATTCGAGGAACGCGCGCATTTCGCCGTCAAGACGGGGGGCCGGTGGCGCTTGGTAGTGCACCCTTTCCCGCCCGATCGGCCCCGAGACGACCTGCATCGGTCCGCCGGCGTCTGTACGCCACTTTCCGACATCGATTTTGCTGATGCCGCTATGGCCGGTGGGGAACAATGAGGCGTGCCAACCGAATAGCCGGTCGGCAGTCAGCGGCTCACCATATTTCTGCGTGGCGTCGAGCATCATTTCCACGACGCCTTCGACATGACGGTCAGCCGGGGACAGCGCACCGATATCCATGCCTAGGCGTCGGGCTATCGAAGAGCGCACCTGGTCCTTGTTAAGAACCTCGCCTTCGATCTCGCTGGACTTGATGACGTCTTCAGTAAGCGTGTGGAGGACGGCTTCCTCGCGGAGGCGGAAGCCCAGCCCCTGCATTTGGCCAATGAGCCGTCCTTGCCGGTGACGGACACGCGCCAATAAATTGGCGAGCAGGTCCTGCTTCCAGGCAAAGTGGGGCCAATCGGCGAGCTGATGGAAATAGGTTACCATAATCTCCGCATCATATACGGTAATTATGCCAGCTAATCGCCGCGAACGCAACTTTCACCGCCTACTATGCGGAGAATACCCCCTCTAGTCCCCGCATGGAGATCACGACGCGGAATTTTCCCCGAGCACGGATTTTTTTGCACCTTTAACGCAATTATACCGCTATCCATGATGGCAACCCACCCCGCGATTCGGGGTGCGCGGCGAATATTGTCACTACTAGCCCTTGCGGTTCTGGCGCCGAGAACCACCTAGGGAATCCACAAAAAAGTCACAGCTTCCGGAGGGAACCGGGAGCGGCATTGCGTAAACAGGGAAGAGGCCCAATGGCAACGAGAACATGGAACAAGGACCGCGCGATCAAGCGCATTGACGTCAAGATCGCGGAACTCCCCCTCAAGGACATCGAGATCAAGAACTACGTTCGCGACACAGACCTCAACAGTCTGCCCAGCAACGTCGCATATCGCGTCAACGGCGCGCACCTGTACGCTGATATTCTCAATCTGCGCGACATGCTCAACGTGACTACGGTCGAAGGTGAAATTTGCCACCGGCGGACCCTGCGCTTTCTCAATCTTCACTATCGCGCCGTTCATCGGATCATTCAGCGTGTCGATGCGCTGTTCATTGATTTTCACAACCAGCGCCTGCACTCCGTCGTCACCAAGCCCTACGACGTCGAAGCGGACCGCGTGCACCGTGCAGTCGCCATGGGCCAGTTGATTATCGACGTGCTCGCTCGAACCGGTGAGGATGCCGATCATCCGGCGGCGAAAGTCCGCGTCGGCATCGACACCGGTGAAGCGCTGGCCGTGAACAACGGGCGCCGGGGTCATCGTGAGCCGCTCTTCCTCGGCGAACCCGCGAACCACGCGGCGAAGCGCGCCACGGGCGGCACTGCGGCGGGAATTTATCTGACCAACAAAGCGCGGAAGACAATCGGTCTTGTCGAAGCGACCCACGAGAACACCACACCGCTGACGGCAGAGCAGATCAAGACGTCTCAGGACAAGGCGAAGCTCGGCGTGACCACCGACGAAATCGTCAAGGAATGGCAGGAGGACCTCAAGAATAACCCGATCGGGACGTTCGAGTTTTCCGGCCACACGCCGCCATTCAGCACGCTCGACATTGAATCCTTGTCGGTGAAGAACTCGCGCCGACAGGACGCGGCGAGCGTCTACGCCGATCTCGACGGCTTCACGAACTACGTGAGCAAAAACATCACGACCGACACCAACGCAAAGCACGTCGTACGTACGCTGCATGTGCTGCGCAGCGAACTCGATGCGGCGCTGTACACGGACTTCGCGGGACAAAAGGTCCGGTTCATTGGCGATTGCGTGCACGGCCTCGCGGTCGAGGGTACGGCGCAAACGACGGATAGCGAAGAGACGATCAGCAATATGACGCTCTGTGCCGGTGCGATGCGCAGCAGCTTCGCCGTCGCGCTTGATCGCCTCAAGAAGGACGGCACCGACGCCACGAGCCTGGGCCTGGCCATCGGCTTCGATTACGGCCCCATGACCGTTACACGCCTTGGCATGAAGGGCGAGCTGATCCGCTGCTCTGTCAGCCGTGGCGTCCTAGCGTCGGAAGACGAGCAGAAGCGCTGCGCGGGCGCCGAAACGGCTATCGGCGAAAAGGCATACGCCGCTGCTACCGATGCCGTACGCACGCTGTTCGGTAACACGCGCAAACGTGCAAACCTTGACTACGATGTGGCGGTCAAGGAACTGAGCTCGAAGAACGACAAGGCCGCGTTACTCTCCAAGTCGATGGCTGCGGCCGGGCTTCTCAAGCCTGCGGCCGCCGTCGGCGCGACGCCGCCGATTGGCTTTCCCGGTCATCGGAGCGGTCCCGCGAAGATCGATGGTTTTGCGTGATCTGGTGCATCGAGAACCCGCAACGGTCTCGACAGGAACGTGAGGCCGTTGCGGGGCTGGCCGGAACGGCTAACTGGCTGACCCTGGGCGAGTGGCGCCTCGACACCTCCGCGTGCCTGGTGATGGACGCGGACCTCACGGTGGGCGAGCGCGTCTACCCGGTCACCCTGCGCTACCCCAACCACTTTCCCCACACACCCGCACTTGTCCTCCCGCGCGGCACCAACGAACGCTGGTCGAACCATCAATACGGGGCTGGCGGAGAACTTTGCCTCGAGCACGGCCCCGATAACTGGCGACCCGAGATCACCGGTGCGGACATGCTGCAAAGCGCCCATCGCCTGCTCTCCGACGAGAATCCGGCGCCCCAGCAGAGCGGCCAAGTCCCATCACGGCACGACACGACCCTGGGGCAGAATTTGCGTGGGAGCCAACGGCGCCTGCTCGTGACGCGCGCGCTCCAAGCGGAAATCGGCACCATGCCGGACGATGCGTCTTGGCAGGGTGTAACGTTCTGCATTTTTCGGGACAAGAGCTTCGTCTACATAACGAAGTCGCTTGATCGTGGCTCCGCTGGGTCGTGGACAGCGCCCGATGTGCCCGTCGATGTCTTGGCGCAGGACAGCATCGAACGGCTCATTGCATTTGTGCGCTGGCCATCGGACGCGCCGCTGCCTTCAACGGAAGACAGACCGGCATTTTACCGCGACCTGCGCGTGCGCAATCCGGAAATCCCTGATCTTAACTATGTCGTGATCGTGCGGGGTCAGCGTTTGAACGCCTTCTTTCTTTGGGAAGATGGCGAACTGGCACTACCTATCTCGATCATCCCGCCGCAAAAGGTGGCCGCCCGGCTCGACGCCGACCACACGGCGCTCGTAGGGCGGCGCATCGCTATCGTCGGGTGCGGCTCCCTTGGCAGCAAGCTGGCAGCGATGCTGGCGCGGTGCGGTGTCGGCAAGTTCGTCCTCGTGGACGATGACATCATGTTGCCGGACAATCTGGTCCGTCACGAGCTCGACTGGCGTGAAGTCGGCATGCACAAGGCGGATGCTGTTCGACGCCGTATCGCACTTGTTAATCCGTCAGCATCTGTCGAAGCACGTGAGTATCGTTTAGGCGGGCAGCATTCGAGCGGCAGCATTGAATCGCTGCTGGAGACTATCGCTGCATGCGATCTGATCATCGACGCAACCGCCGACCCGCACGTGTTCAACTACCTGTGCGCGGCGACAGGCTTTGGGAAAAAGCCGATGCTTTGGGCGCAGGTGTTCGCAGGTGGAATTGGGGGCATGATCGCGCGTCACCGGCCAGGTCTTGAACCGGACCCGGCAACGATGCGGGCGCAGATCGAGCACTGGTGCCACGTGCAAGGTAAGCCGATTGAGCATACGGCCATCGACTATGAGACGAGAGGGTCCGGGCCGCCACTGATCGCGGATGATGCCGACGTATCCGTCATCGCTGCGCACGCGGCGCGGTTCGCGGTCGATACGCTGATACCGCGTGAGCCTTCCGCCTTTCCCCATGCGGTCTATATGATCGGCATGCGCGAAGGGTGGAACTTTGGCGCGCCTTTCGAAACGCATCCTATCGATGTCGGAAGGCCACTTGGAGACGCGGAGGCGCCCGTCGATCCTGCGCTGGCACAGGAAGAAGCGTAAGCGGTGTTCTGAGGCCGCCTATCTGTCGGGTTGTTGATCTGTGATGGTGCTGATCCTGCTGTGAGATTGGGATCGGCTTGTGTCTAGACTTGAACCTACGCTTGAGCCTGAGCGCCGGGTCCGGCGCATCGAGGTG
>JAUXWB010000459.1 GCA_030684475.1 Reyranella sp.
ATTCAATGTCGGTATCGAGTCCGGCAACATTCCGCGCGGCGCCTCGGTCAGCCTGTTCATGTTCCCGATTTTGGCGACGCTGGCGTTCTTCGTGCTGCGCGACGTGCTGAAGCGCAGCAAGGAGATTTCGACATGACCAGCATCACGGCAACCGCGAACGCGGTCCCGCGCAAGGCCAAGGTCGGCAGCTTGGAGCGTCAGAACCGCTGGGCGCTGCGCGGCAGCTTCGCCGCGCTGAGTGTCTTCGTGGTGATCTTCCTGGTGCCGCCCTTCTACATGATCATGACGAGCCTGAAGTCGTCGGCCGAGATTTCGGCCCAGAAGGGCAGTCCGTGGATCGCACAGAACCCGACCTTGGACAACTTCGTCTATCTGGTGACCAACGAACAGTTTCAGCGCTATTTCCTGAACTCGGCCTGGGTGACGGCGCTGGTGGTGATCCTCAGCATGACGATCGCCATCCTCGCCGCCTTCAGCCTGTCGCGCATGGGATTCAAGGGCAGCCAGGTGATTTCCACCGGCGTGTTCCTCACCTACCTGGTGCCGCCGTCGCTGCTGTTCATTCCGCTGTTCCAGATCGTCGGCGGCCTCGGCCTGATCAACAACACCTGGGTGCTGGTGCTGTTGTTCCCGACGCTGGCAGTGCCGTTCTGCACCTGGATCATGATCGGCTACTTCAGTTCTATTCCGCGGGAACTCGACGAAGCCGCGCTGATCGACGGCGCCAGCTATCCGCAGATCCTGCTCAAGATTTTCATTCCCGTGGCGCTGCCCGGAATCATCGCCGCCACCATCTTCGCCTTCACGGTCGGCTGGGGCGCCTTCCTCTATCCGCTGGCCTATCTCTACAGCGCCGATCAGGCGGTGTTGACGATCGGGATCGTCCGCGAGCTGATCCGGGGCGACGTGTTCGCCTGGGGCACGATCATGGCTGCGTGTGTCATCGGGGCGGCGCCGCCGATCATCATCTACACGTTCCTGATGGATTATTATGTCGCCGGCCTGACGGCCGGCGCAACGAAGGGATAGGCGGCATGTCGCAGGTTTCGATCCGCAAGATCGTCAAAGAGTATGAGGGCGACGTCCAGGCGGTAAAGGGTATCGACCTGGAGATCGATGATCACGAGTTTGTTGTGCTCGTCGGCCCCTCCGGCTGCGGCAAGTCCACTACACTGCGCATGATCGCGGGGCTTGAGGAGATCACCTCCGGTGAAATCTGGATCGACGGCGACGTGGTGAACGACGTGCCCCCCAAGGACAGGGACATCGCCATGGTGTTCCAGAACTATGCGCTGTATCCGCACATGAGTGTGTTCGAGAACATGGCTTTCGGCCTGAAGCTGCGCAAATTCCCCAAGGACGAGATCAAGCGCCGCGTCGATGACGCCGCCAGAATGCTCGACATCGAGATGCTGCTGGACCGCAAGCCGAAAGCCTTGTCGGGTGGCCAGCGCCAGCGTGTCGCCATGGGCCGCGCCATCGTGCGCAATCCCAAGGTATTCCTGTTCGACGAGCCGCTCAGCAACCTCGACGCCAAGCTGCGCGTCCAGATGCGCACCGAGATCAAGAAAGTACACCAGCTTGTCCCCACCACCACTGTCTATGTCACTCACGACCAGGTCGAGGCGATGACTCTGGCCGATCGCGTGGTGGTGATGAACCACGGCGTTATCGAGCAGGTCGGCACGCCCAACGACCTCTATCATTCTCCGGCCACCAAGTTCGTGGCCGGCTTCATCGGCTCGCCGGCGATGAATTTCATCCCCTGTCAGCTTGAGCAGGCGGCCGGTGCGCTCCGTCTCCGTCTCAGCGATAAGCTCTCCTTCCCGGTACCCGCCGACCGCACCGCGCGCTACACCAGCCATGCTGGCAAGGCCGGCCTGGTGATCGGCCTACGGCCCGAGCATATCGCCGAGACGCGCCCGCACACCGAACCCAACCAGCACGATTTCGACATGATGATCGACGTCGACGAGCCGATGGGCATGGAAACGCTGGTCTACTTCACCGTTGCCGGCGTCGATATCTGCGGCCGGGTCAATCCCAATGCCGGAGCGACAGCGGGCAAGGCCATGAAACTTCGCGCCGACCTCAGCAACATGCATCTGATCGACGACGGCACCGGCAAGGTGCTTTAGTCTTTCATCCGAAGCATGGTTTCGAAACGTTAAGGAGACATCGATGGCTACGTTGACGGGCAAGGTCGCCTGGGTGACCGGTGCTGGCTCGGGTATTGGCCAGGCGGCGGCAGTGGCGCTCGCGAAAGAGGGCGCCGTCGTCGTACTGACCGGCCGCCGAAAGGCGCCGCTGGACGAGACAGCTGCTGCGATCAGGAAGGCGGGCGGCAAGGCCATCGTGAAGCCCGCCGACCTGATGAAGTCCGCTGCCGTCGGCCGCGTCGCCGCCGATATCGATAAGAAGTTCGGCCGCCTCGACATCCTGGTGAACAACGCCGGCCTCAACATCGTGGAGCGGAGCTGGAAGCAGCTCTCGGCCAAGGGCGTCGACGAGGTGGTGCATGGCAACCTTTCCAGCGCCTTCTACTGCACCTCGGCGGTCCTGCCGATCATGCGCAAGAACAAGGGCGGCGTGCTGATCCACACCTCCTCGATGGCCGGCCGGCAGGCGAGCCTCCTGAGCGGCCCGGCCTATTCGGCGGCCAAGCACGGCGTCGTGGCGATGAGCCACACCATCAACATGGAGGAGTGCGTGAACGGCATCCGCTCCTGCGTCGTCTGTCCCGGCGAGGTGGCGACGCCGATCCTCGACAAGCGGCCGATCCCGATCACCAAGGCCGAGCGCACGCGAATGGCGCAGTCGGAGGATGTCGGCGACCTGATCCGCTACATCGCCTGCCTGCCGGCGCACATCGTGATCAACGAGGTCATGATCAACCCGACCTGGAACCGCGGCTACGTCGCCAACCTCCAGCGCGGCAAGGCCTGACATGACGGTCACCCTCAAGGCGGAGGCGCTCACAGCCTTCGTCGCGGACATCTTTGCCTCGGCCGGATGCTCCCCGGAGGAGGGCGGCCGCATCGGCCGCTATCTCGTCAGCGCCAATCTCTCCGGCCACGACAGCCACGGCGTCGTACGCGTGCCGCGCTACGCCGTCCAGAAGAAGAACGGCACGGTGGTGCCCGACGTCACCGTCGAGGTCGTGATCGACACGCCGGTGATCGCCGTCGTCGACGGCAAGTACGGCTTCGGCCAGACGGTGACGCCGCAGGCGGTCCGCATCGGCATTGAGAAGTGCCTCAAGAATGGCCTCTCCGCCGTGACGCTGCGCAATGCGGGCCACGTCGGCCGGGTCGGCGACTGGGCCGAGATGGCGGCCGAGGCGGGCCTCGTTTCCATCCACTTCGTCAACGCCTCGGGCAGCGTGCTGGTGGCGCCTTATGGCGGCGTCGAGCGGCGCTTCTCGACGGCGCCCTATTGCGTCGGCATCCCGCGCCCCGGCCAGGATCCTCTGGTCCTCGACTTCGCCACTTCGATCGTGGCCGAGGGCAAGGTGCTGGTGGCGAGCCAGGGCGGCAAGAAGGTGCCCGACGGCGCCCTGATCGGTCCCGACGGCAAGCCCAGCGCCGATCCGCACCTGCTCTACGGCGATTATACCCCGACCGGCCCGCGCGAGCACGCCAAGGGCACCGGCGCCATCCAGGCCTTCGGCGACCACAAGGGCTCCGGCCTCGCCTTCATGTGCGAAATGCTGGGTGGGTCGCTCAGCGGCAACGGCGCCACCGACCCCAAGCGCGGCCGCTTCGCCAACGGCATGCTGTCCTTCTACGTCGATCCCAGGGTGTTCGATCCCGCGGGCTTCTTCCCCGCCGACATCGCCAAGTACGTCGCCTTCGTGAAGAGCTCCAGGCCCGCTGGCACCGGTGGTGAAGTGCTGGTGCCGGGCGAGCCCGAAGCCCGCACCCGCGCCAAGCGGCTGGCCGAGGGCGTGCCGCTGCCCGACGACACCTGGGCCGCCATCGTCGAGACGGCGCGCTCGGTCGGCCTTGACGAACGTCGTATTCAGCAAGCGACGATGTAACCGTTCAGCGGCCCGGCGCGCGCTGCAGGCGGTGGAATGGCCCCGCCACCGGGTCGTCGAAGGCCAAGGTCGCCACATAGTCGGCGCGCAGCATGCGGTGCAGCGCTGCGAGCCGGGCACTGTCGGCGACCATGCCGGTCTCCGTCTCCAGTTGCTTCTGCTCCATCGGCCACAGGCGGGCGACCAGCACGTCGTAGCCGAGCGCCAGCGCGCGATCGATCTGGCGCCGGAGACCGGCGACATGGGCCTCGGTGGTCCATCCGGGATGCCGCAGTACCTGGGCGGTGAAGCCGATCCACTTGAACTTCGGCAACGCCTGTGGTGCGGGACCCAGCGCCTCGGTGCCGGGCTCGGCGGTGCCCCAGTGCAGCGAGGCGTAGGTCATCGCCCAGTCGAAATCGTGCAGCACGAAGACAGTGCGCGCCGGATCGGCCTCCTTTTCGATGCGCTCGATCGCCTGCTGCCACTTGCCGTCGAGGCCGCGCAGCGGCGCCAGGCTCCAGACGTTGTAGGCGAGCAGCGTCACGGTGAGCGCGCCGAGCGCCGCCAGTCCCCGGCCTCCCCAACGCCGCTGGGCCGCGACCAGGACCAGCGCCCAGGCCGGCGTCAGCCAGGCCATGACGTTGATCTGCATCTGCGGATCCTGCGGCTGGGAATAGAGGTTGAACACCGAGCCGGCGGCGAAGGTGACGCCGAACACGGCGGCAAGCACCACGACGCGGCGGTCGTGGCGGGCCCGCCACAGCATCGGCCCTGCAACGGCTGCGACGGCCAGCATCCAAACGGTCGCGGTGTAGCGCCAGATGTCCCAGCCCGGAATGCCAGGGATCGCCGCCACGCCTGCGCCCAGCAGATAGGCCACCATGCCGTCCCACAGATAGCCGACCTTGGGCCAGGTGAAGCCTGCCCACACGGAGTTCACCGCCTTGCCCGTCCACAGAAGATCGAGCGGCCCGACGGCGCCGTTGTGTCCGTGCAATAGGAGCGCCGCCACGCTCGCCATCGCGGCCATGGTGGCGAGAAACAGCGCGATCCGGCCGAAGCGCATCGCCTGCCGCCGCTCGCAGAGCCAGAGTGCCGCCAGCATCGCGGGCAGGGTGGGGAACATCAGCCGCCATTCGAACAGCCAGGCGAGGCTGAAGAGGGCCGCGACCGCCACCACCCGCGCCGTCGTCGGCTTGGCGAACCAGACGGCGCCCAGCGCCATGGCCGCGAACAGCAACGTGTAGCTCGGAAGAATGTCTTCGTTCACGATGGCGAGGAACATCACGAAGCTGGACGCGATGTGGAACAGCGCGGTGAGCAGTGCCACCAGCCGGTCGCCCGTGAGCGCACGCACCATCAGATAGACCGCGCAGAGGCAGAGGCTGCAGCTCACCGCGTTCAGGATCGTGATCTGGCGCCGGGGATCGCCAGCAAAGACGCCCAGCAGGTCGAGCACCCGGCAGAGCGCGCCATAAACCGGATAGAAGAGATAGTTGGCGGGATAGAGCGGCGCGTTGGCGGGGTCGACCACCCAGGGCTTCAGCTCGAGGCTCTTGAACACGCCGTTGCCGGTGAGCCCGCCCTGGGCATTGTCGAACCACAGGATGATCGCGATCAGCAGCGCGCTGCCGCCGACCGCCAGCAGCGCGAGATCGGCGGCGTACCCACTTTTTTGGGAGGCCGTGGTCGATGATCCGGCGGGAGAGGAGGCGAAGACCAAGGAACTGTCCGATTGCGCCCCCGGCTTGGCGCTCCCCGCGGGAGGCACCGATCAAGACCGATGAAACGTTGAGAACACGGGCTCCTGGCCGTTTCCTTCGGGTGCCAAAAGCGCCAGTTTTGTAGCATGCCCGGGTCTGTTCTCAAGGCGCTCCCGGCCAATGAGGTTGCGCCGCGCAAGGCGCGCGCCTTCCACACGCCATCGGTTCCGCGGCTGTTTCGGTCATCTTGCCGGCAGGCGCAGCCTCTCCGTCCTGCGAAGAGGAGTCCCAAGCGGCCCGGCTGCAGGGACGTGGAACCTGCGCCTGGCCGCTGCGTTCTCCTCATGCTCCTAATAGGTGCGCTCGGCAGCGACCGACCCGGATAAGAAACCGGCGGGAACGATGCCGGCCGGCCTGGCGCAGGAGGAGCCTCAGCAGGAGGAACGCCTCATGCGAACCGCTTCGATCGCTCTCATCTCCATTCTGTGCGCCGGGCTGGCATCGCCGGCTCTTGCCGACAATGACAATAACAAGGGTCGCGGTGGCGGCGCCAAGGCTGAGAAAAGCGACAACGACCGCGGCCGCGGGAATGACGGTCCGACGTTCAAGCGGCGCGCCGTACCCGGCTCCTCCGCCGTCGTGCCCTATCAGCAGATCGTCATCGTCGATCGCGATCGCGACAGGGTGCATACCTACTACCGTACCGAATACGCCGCCGGCCGGTGTCCGCCCGGCCTCGCCAAGAAGAACAACGGCTGCATGCCACCCGGCCTGGCGAACAGGGCGTGGATCATCGGCCAGCCTCTGCCGCCCGAGATCGTCTACCATCCGATGCCACGCGAGCTGTGGAGTCAGCTCACCCCGCCGCCTTACGGCTACGAGTATGTGCGGGTGAACGACGACATCGTCCTGATCTCGCCCGCCACGCGTGTGATTGCCGGCCTGCTCGGCAACCTCGGGAACTTCGCCTACTAGGATTTCAACGAGAGGATATTCCGATGTCTGCAAAAAAGTGGCTTGTAAGCCTGTTAATACCGGCCGCCTTGGCGACGAGCCTGGGCGCGTGCAACCAAACGGGCGGTGCGTCGCAGCCGGGAATCGTGAACACCTCGGCGACGGGCAGTTACTACGGCGATTCGGGCCGCGTGGTCTCGATCCGTGAAGTGTCGTTAAGCGGCGGTTCGGGCATGAGCGGCGGCACGCTGGTTGGCGGCGGCCTGGGCGCGGCGGGCGGCGCCGCGATCGGTGCGGCCACGACGAATTCGGTGACCGGCGCCGTGGTCGGCGGCCTGCTGGGCGCGGTGGGCGGCGCCATCGCCGGCACCGCCATCGATCGCGGTGGGTCGAGCCAGCGCGGCATCGAGGTCACGGTGCAGAAGGACGACGGCCAGACCGTCACCATCGCCCAAGCCGACAATGGCGATGTGCAGATGGGCGACAGGGTCAGGATCGTCCAGGATCGCAACGGCGTTGCCTTGGCGATCCGCGATTCGGGCTATCGACGCGATTCGTAGTAACGCCGGTCCCTGGCCTGCGTGGCCAAGGCCGCAAAACAAGCAGGCCCCGGCGGAACGCGAATCCGTTGGAATGCCGTCGCTGTCCACGCGCCACTCGCCGTAGTGATGCGTCCACAATACTTGACTCAATGTGGATTGCGGCTTGGCGCTCCCTACGGAAGCGCGTCAATTCGGCGATATCAACGGCTTAGCGCCGAGTTTGGGGAATTACGGCCCCATTGATCGGCAAAGGGTTTCCGGAGGCCGCCCCAAACCCGCGGACCCGCCTCAAATGAAAACCGCCGCCCCGGCGGATCACGGGACGGCGGTTCACGAAACTGGAAAGCGGGGGCGCTTTTCCGAGGTCGAATTCTACTCGGTCCCGCGCATCATCGCAACGCACTTCGGCGTCGGGGAGCGGCTGTGACCGCACCCATCCCCACGCCGAACGACAAGCGCGCCGCCGTCCTGGCGGCCCTGCCCAAGCACCTGCGGACCCTCGCCTTTGCCGTCCGGCGAATCGGCAACGGGAGAGACCCCGAGGCGACGGCCCTATTCAAGGATGAGATAGCGACCACGCTCACGTCGCTGGCCGCGCTCCTCGAGGTTGAGGAGGGCAGCCGATGAGCGACTTCGATTGGTACCGCGACAACGCCGTCGTGGTCCGAGAGCAGCCAGCGATCGCCATCTACCGGAACGTCTACGGCGACATCACCATCCGCCAGAAGGGCGAGATCGACCCGGAACCCCTCGAAGTTGAGGACGTGGTCATCGTGGTCCTGCCCCAGAACGCCCGGCGCCTGGCTGAGGCCATCTTGGCCGTGGCCGCGGCCATCCCGGCACCTGGCCCGCTGGCCCTGCCGGCACCAGCCGATCGCACCGCTGCCGAGCGCCAGCGCCGACACCGCGCCAAGCGTAACGGCCCCTGCAACCGTGACACCGTGACAGACACCGTAACGCGGCGTGACACAGCCGAGCTATTCGAGGTGCGCCCGCCCGACTGACCTACCGCAAGACCTACATGCCCATGCCCGTCTGACGGGTGCCGGCCTGCCGCCTCGATGGCGAAGACAGCAGGAAGCCGGCGGCAAGCACTAGAAGGGCCGCCCGTGCCAATACGGCGGCCCAGGAGGGGGCTCCGTTCGTTACGACCCCCGGTAGGCGCGCTGGCTGGCGGATCGGCTGGCGCGCAGTGCAGCGTCAATAAGCGCGATGTAAGAGGCCAACCGCATGACCCTGGCCCGCCTGTCACAAGGCATCGTCGATCCGTCTATGTCGAGGCTCCGCCGGCTCCGGAAGGGCATCAAACGACATGGTTTCGCCTGCAAAGGCGAAGCTATGCCCGTCACCACCCCACCAGAAGGTCATAACCAAGCGCGCCTCTGAGGGTCCTAGTCGGGACGAAACAATCTGTGAAGGAGTTGAAGAGCATGAGCAGCAGCTACTACGGCAAGAAGGCCTGGCGCGACCTGCGGGCGGCCGTGCTGCGGCGTGATCCGATATGTGCGACGCGTGGCTGCGGGCGGCCGTCGAGCCATGCTGACCATGTCGTGCCGAGGTCGCGCGGCGGCGCCGACACGCTCGCCAACCTGCGCGGCCTTTGCGGGCCTTGCCACAATCGGCGCAGCGCAAGCGGCAATGCGCCATTGCGGGCGATCGGGTGCGACGCCAGCGGCCGGCCGCGTGATCCCGGGCATCCCTGGCTGGCTGAGGGGGATACCCCGTCGAAGGACCAGCCATTAGGGGCTAGCTACCGCGGGGGACCTCGCGCTCGCACTAAGTTTTCCGGGCGCGGTTTCTGATGGGCTTGCGCGGCCCTGGCGCCAAGGCTCTGAAACGGCGATCGCCGACCGAGGAAGCGGCATCGGAGCCCCGCCCGCCTCATGCTTGGGAGGCTGAGGGCCTGTCGCGTGCCGAGCGGGTCCGCGCATTCGTCGAATCGCTGCCTGTCACGAGCGGCACCTTGGCCGGCACCGCCTTCAAGGTCCGTCGCTGGCAGTGGCGCATCTTGAAGCGCATCTACCGCACCAACGACGCGGGCAAGCGCCTGGTGCGAACCGCCGTCGTCTGCATGGCGCGCAAGAATGGCAAGTCCGACATCGCGGCCCGGCTGGCGCTCTGCCATCTCGCCGGTCCCGAGGCCGAACCGCGCGGCGAGTGCTACTCGGCGGCCAACGACAGATTTCAAGCCGGCAGGATCTTCAGCGAGATCGTCGCCATCATCGAGCGCACGCCGTGGCTCGCCAACCGGGTGTCGATCCGGCGGCACTCGAAAGAGTTGGAAGACATCGGGCCCGACGGCACCGGCTCGACCTTCGCCGCGCTGTCGGCCGACGTCGCGACCAAGCACGGCCTATCACCATCGTTCGTCTGCTATGACGAGCTCGGCCAGGCGCCGTCGCGCGATCTTCTCGACGTGCTCGATACCGCCATGGGCGCCCGCGCCGAGCCGCTGATGGTGGTGATCTCGACGCAGGCCGCGAAAGACACCGCGCCCATGTCGGAGCTTGTGGACTATGGCCTCAGGGTGCAGCGCGGCGAGATCAAGGACAAGTCTTTCGACTTGACGCTGTTCACCGCGCCACCGGAGGCGGACCCGTGGGACATCGCCACGTGGCGGCTCGCCAACCCGGCGCTCGGCGACTTCCGTAGTCTCGACGACGTCCGCCGCATGGCGCTGCAGGCGCGTCGGATGCCGTCAAAGGCGGCTGCCTTCCGCAACCTGATCTTGAACCAGCGAGTCGACGCGACCGAGCAATTCATCACCGCTGCCGCATGGGCGCCTTGTGCCGGCGTCGTCGACCTCGAGGCGCTCAAGGGCCGCCGCTGCATTGCCGGGCTGGACTTGTCGGCGAGCCGCGATCTGACTGCGCTTGTCCTGGTGTTCCTCGACGACAACGGCGCCTTGGACGTCCTGCCCCATTTCTGGCTGCCCGCGGACGATCTCGCCGAGCGCGCGGAGCAGGATCGAGTTCCATATGTCGAATGGGCGGCGGAGGGCTTTCTGCTCACCTGTCCGGGGCGCACGATCGATCCCGAGATCATTGCGGCGAAGATCGCCGAGCTGCATGGCCTCTACAACATCGAGTCCGTGGCCTACGACCGTTGGCGGGTCGACGATCTCCGCCGCGCGCTCGACCGAATCGGCTGCGACGTCGTGCTGACGCCGCACGGCCAAGGCTTCAAGGATATGTCACCGGCGATCGACATATTCGAGCGCCTTCTATTCGAGGTAAAGCTGCGGCACGGCGGGCAGCCAGTGCTGACGTCGTGCGCATCGAACGCCAAGGCGACCATGGATCCGGCCGGCAACCGGAAGCTGGACAAGCAAAAATCGACCGGCAGGATCGACGGCCTGGTGGCCCTGGTCATGGCCTGCGGCACGGCTTTCCGCACCGAGGCCGATACGTGGGAACCGCTGCTCGATTCCCTCTAGATATTGGCATGGGATTGCTTGAACAGCCGATTTAAGGTAAATCTTCCCTCCCCCAGACGAGACCGACCACGTCTAACCCGCGCGCCCTGATGGCGCTCAAACGGAGCGTGAAGGTTCATGAAAATTCAGGATTTGCGCGAGAAGCGCGACGCGGCGCTGGCCGAATTTCGGACGTTGGCGAACAAGGAATCAGCCGGCGAGGCGCTGGCCGATAATGAACGCACGCGCGCCGATGCGCTGGAAAGTGAAATCCGCACACTGGACGGAAACATTCGCCGCGCCGAAACGCTGGCCGAGCTGGAGCGCCGCGCCGATGCGACGCCGGTCAGCAGCGATCCCGCCGCACCGGACCTGGCCCGCTATTCTCTCGTGCGAGCGCTTCGTGGTATGGGCGCCGGCCGGCTCGACGGCCTCGAGGCGGAAATGCATCAGGAGCTTTCGCGAGGTCGCGGCGAGGTGCGCGGCGTCATGGTGCCGACCGACATCCTGCTTCGCACCGAGCGCCGCGTCTCCAACAACGCCAGCACCGGCGCGGCCGGCGGCTTCCTGGTCCAGACGCAAATGGACGGCCTCGCGGATCGCTTCCGCCCCGCGTTGATGGTCGAAGCGCTTGGCGCCCGGGTGATCCCCGGCCTGGTCGGAGACATCGAGCTGCCGAACCTGTCGGCCTCCGGGACCGCATCGTGGGTGGGCGAGGAGGGCGCGCCGGCCCGCACGAAGGCGAGCTTCACTTCCGTGAACATGGCGCCGCGCACCGTCGCGGCTGAGTACGCCATGAGCCGGCGCCTCATGCTGCAGACCGCGTCCGCGATCGAAGGCATCCTCCGGGCCGACCTCGGCAACCTTCTCGCCACCAAGCTCGACGCCGCAGCGCTCAACGGCAACGGCGTCGGCATCCCGCTCGGCGTCCTGCAGGCCGGCATCACCAAGGTCACGACGGAGTCCGACTTCTCCGACACGACCGCGAACCTTCTCGCTGACCTCGAGATGGACGACGTGACCGGGACTGGCGCCTTCCTTACCTCGCCGAAGGGCATGAAGCTGGTCCGGAAGGTGAAGGAGAGCGCGAGCGATCGCGTGATCCCGGCCGCCGAATTGTTCCACGGCAAACGCTACGAAATGTCGACGAACTGCCCGGACACCATCGGCTCCAGCTCCGACAAGACGGCGTTGATCTACGGCCTCTGGTCGGAGCTGACGATCGGTTACTGGAGCGGCGTCGACATCCTGGCCAACCCGTACCACTCCGATGTCGCCAGCGCTGGCGGGCAACTCCTCCACGCTTTCCTGGACTGCGACGCCGCACCGCGCCGCATCGAGGCCTTTGCCTACGCCGAGTTGACGGTTTCCTGACGGTGGCCGACACCGTCGAGCGCCGCGCGCTCGAGGCGGAGGTCCGTGCAAAGGGCCGCCGCCTCGAGGGCTACGCCGCCGTTTTCAACACCGAGGCGCGGATCGGATCGTTCGTCGAGACGATTGCGGGCGGTGCCTTCGCGGCGTCGTTGGCGGACGGCGGCGACAAGCTGGCGCTCGTGGACCACGACCCCGGCCGCGTGCTGGCGCGCACCAGGTCGGGCACCTTGCGGCTTGCTGAGGACTCTCGCGGCTTGGCATTCGACTTGGACGTGCCCGACACCCAAGCCGGCCGCGACGTGCTCGAGCTCGCCAAGCGCGGCGACGTCGGCGGCATGTCCTTCGGCTTCCGGGTCCGCGGGCCTGATGGCGAAGCATGGAAGGGCGACCGGCGCGAGCTGCGATCTGTCGACCTGGTCGAGGTGTCCGCCGTGCTGGCCTTCCCTGCTTACCAAGCAACCACCATCAACGTGCGCTCCCGACAGCCCATGCAGATGCGGGCTCGACTGGCGCGTCTCCTCCTGAGGTGACCATGGGAATCTTCGCGCGACTTCTCGGCATGGAACAGCGGTCCGCCAACCCACGAATTTCGGACCCTTGGCTGCAGGAGGTTCACACCTTGCGAGGCATCGGGCCTGGCGCGGTCTCCCCCGACGTCGTGCTATCCAACATGGCGGTCGCGACGCGATGTGTCGGGCTGCGGTCGGAGCTGCTGGCATCGGTGCCGCTGCATGTCTTCCGCCGCACCGCCGATGGCGGCCGTGAGCGCGCCGACGACACGCCGCTCTATGGCGTGCTGCATGACCAGCCGAATCCCGGGCAAACCGCTTTCGAGTTCCGCGAGTTCCTGATTCGCTCGCTCGACCTTCGCGGCAATGCGTACGCGCGTATCGAGTGGGACCGCGCCGGCCGCGTCACCGCGCTCTATCCCCTTGAACCTGATTGCGTGGTCGTGCAGCGGCTCCCTTCGGGCCGGCTCCGGTACAAGCACTCGCCGGCCGGTGGTGGTGGCGTCGAAATCCTCCTGGCCGAAGAAGTCCTGCACGTTCGCGGACCGAGCCGCGACGCGATGACGGGCATGTCGCCTATCCAGATCGCCCGCGGCGCCATGGCGCTGGCGTTGACGCAAGAGGTGACGGCGCAGGCGATGTTCGACAACGCCATGAGGCCCAGCGGCGCCCTGGTCTATCCGAACGAGCTGAAGGACGCGCCGCGCGCCCGGCTGCGTGATGATCTGAAGAAGCGGTTTGAGGGCGCACCGAATGCCGGCCGCGTGCTGTTGCTCGACGGCGGCGCCAAGTTCGAGCGCATGTCGATGACGAGCGAGGACGCGGAGTTTCTCGACGCTCGCAAGCTCAGCAACGAGGACGTGGCCCGCATCTTCGGCATGCCGCCGACGACGGTAGGCATCACGGACAAGGCGACCTACTCGAACACGGAACAGGAAGCCCGCGCCCTGGTGCAGAACGCCATCGGGCCGCTTGCCGCCCGCGTAGAGGGGGCGATGAAGCGATGCCTTCTCACCGATGCCGGCCGCCGGACGTTGTATGTCGAGCACGACCTCGCCGGCATCCTGCGAGGCGACATGCAGGCGCGCTTTGAGGCGTACCGCATCGGCAGGGAAATCGGCGTCTACAGCGCAAACGATGTGCGAAAGAAAGAAAACGAGCCGCCAATTGCCAACGGCGACAGCTACTCCCAGCCGGTGAATTGGCAGCCGCTGGGCGCCCGGCCGCCATCGGCGGCACAATAGCCCAGGGCCGCACCGACCATGGCCCGGGCAAAGCGAAAGAAGCGGGAACGGGCGCGACGACTTCACCAAGAGCCGATTGTGCGCCGCATCGCCGAAATCCTCGCGACCGGCAAGCCGACTCGGTTTCGCTGGTCCTCATCCTGCCGGCACGGCTTGCGGGCGGCGTTCTGTCTGAAAGGGATGACGTATGCCGCCGCCGAGACCCAGGCCGGCAAGATCATCTCGCTCGCCCTGGCGCGGGTCGGCGCCGTCTACCCTTCAATCGCCGTTGCCCAGGGCTCGGCGCCGACCGTGCCGCGCGCCCATTACTACTGCGGCTTTTGTCGTGGGCACATGCCCGAGGGCAACGACCTGCCGTGGTGCTCCGAGGATTGCCGCGAATCGATGTACGACGCCACGCGGCGCCGGCAAGGACGGCACGACGAAATCGCAATCGAGTTTGCGCGCGGCGCCGCGCTGGGCATCGCTCCCAAGCTCAAAGCGGCGACCGAGGGGGCTTGCAAGAAATGCGGCAAGCGTTTCCGGTTCAGCCGGCCGGGCCGGTTCCAGCGCTTTTGCTCGAGGGGGTGCGCCAGCAACGCCGCGCGCTACACGGCGCGGCCCTGTCTGATATGCAGCGCGCCGTTCTCGCCCAAGGACTGTCGCGCCCTCGTCTGCAGCGATTTGACCTGCAGGCGGGCGGCGAAGAATAAGCGCGAGTCGGCGCGGCGGAACCGGGCCGCCCGGCAAAGCGAGACCACGATGGCTGAGGCGGCGTGAAGGGCGAGGTCGAAACTGCAACTTTCGGCGTCGGCGGTTCGCTGGAAATCGCGGGCTGGGCGGCTGCTTTCGGCGTTTCGGCGGGAGATGACGCAGGCGGTGCCGTCTTACTAGCGCTAGTAAGACGACGTTCACGCCAAACCTCTGCGATCTTCCGGATCGACAACGCTGTCGATGCACATTGGCGGCAATGTTGCCGCGATGGCTCGCACTGAATAGCTGGGCGATGCTTCCAGGATCGCGGACGATGAGGTCGGAAAGGGTTTGCTGGCCCGTAGGGGTTGCAACGCGTGACCCCTTGCGGGCTTGCTTAATGGGCTATCGTCGCCCTTTTCTTTGGCGTCGTGTCGCGCGACTTCAAAGGGCGGTCGGTAAGGCCAAGCCATCGGGGAGCAATCAGCATCGGGTTAAGACAAAACCCGATGCTCTGCCCACGCTAGCCGAGGCCGGTATCGACAAGAACCTAGCGCTTCCCGCCCTTCGCCTTCTTCTTCAAGATGTGCCGCACACCCTCTGTGACGTGCTCGCGGATGATGTCGGAGCGCGTCATGTCGCGCGCTGCCGCTTCCTGGTCGACGGCTGCGATGATGTCGGGCGGAAACCGGACCCCGACAAGGGGGTCACGCCCGCCGGTAGACGGGCGCCCGCGCTTTTTCGGTGTAACCACAATTGACTTGGCCATGAGGCGGTTATACCGTAATTGCGGGCCGAGCGGTAGACGGGAAACCCCACCGCCCGACCCTGACCACAACCCCGAAACCTTGGGAGACCGGGATCATGGCTGTTGATAGCTGTAGCACGACAGAACGAACGCTGATTAGCGTGATCGACGAATTGGACGATTGCCTGTTTCGGATAAGGCAGGCTTCCGACATTGTGCTGGAGACGGGACAGCCCCTGCACGATCAGCCTAAGAATCATTACATCATCACTCGCCTGTCGTTTCTCACTAAGACGATAGACGAAGCGGTGGCCCGCGCAGAGAAGCTGTCCAGTGAAGCCCTGCAAATGCGCAGGGCGGGGAGCGTGTGATGGCCCGCAAATCCCCCGACGCCACAGAGCTCCAAACAGCCATCCATGCACTGGCTGGTGTTTTCGAGGCGCTGAATTGGATCGAACATGACCAACTCAACAAGCCAGAAGACGAGCTTCTCGAAGTTAAGCATTCGCTGATTATCGCCGGGCAGCTCATCACCGAGGATTTGCGGCGCAGGTTTTGAGCGGTGGCCAAGGCGGGTGCTGCCTCCCCGTCGACCAGAGCGGCCCGCCCATGTGCGGGCCGTTTTGCTGCGGGGCGGCGGTGTCGCCTCGGCTATAATTCACAATTGACGTATGCATTTTAGAAATGCATACTCTGCTCATGGCCAAGCTTAAAACCCCTCCCGGCGACTTCGATGAGTTGAAGGCGAGGTTTGACGAAATGGCCGCGCGGAGCGTGGCCAGCTTTGCATCGCCGCGCTTGCCGACAAAGGTACTGGTCGACCAGCTGGACATCCCCCGCACCAGCATCAACAACTGGCTGCAAAAGAAGGTGTTCGAGCTGGACGCCGACAAACATCGGCGCGACGGCGAAGATCGGCTCTACTCGCCGCGCGATGCGGTCATGTTCGCGACGGCCTCGCAGACTTCCGCCATCGGGCTCCCTCTCGCCACGGCGAAAGCGCTAGGCGCCTACCTTGTCGCCTACATCGAGAAGGGCATGCGGACGGTCCAAGGTTTTTCGGCCCGCTCACACGTCGTCATATTCCGGAGACCCGGCGGCGCCGATTGGGAAATCATCCACTACAGCCCTGATCGACCCGAGGCCCATTTCTTCAGCGGCGGCGAATGGAAGCAAGCGCCGCTGGCGAACCGCCTGGACAGCCTGCCGCCGATGCGCGTCGAGTTCAACGTGTCCGACTTCGTCGCCGACATCGTGAACGTGCTGCAGGGCGACATGATGTTGGTCGCGGGCAACGCCGACGACATGCGTAACAAGAAGAAGTCGGCGGCATAGATGGCCCGCCGCTCCGCTGCCATTACGCAAACGGATATTACCCGCCTGATCAAAGCGGCGATCGCGGCCGGCGTCGGCAAGGAGCACATCGTCGGCGTGAAGCTCGATCGCGAGGGTGTCACGTTGCTGTTTGGCAAGCCGACGACGGAGTTGGTGAAGATGATCAACGAGCCATCCACGGCCGAGACGCCGAGCGCGGCGGACACAAGCTGGAGCGACGTCGATGCCGCGTAGGTTGCCGCTCTACGTCGAACGCAATTACGTGAAGGGGCATACCTACCTTTCGTTCCGGAAGGGCAAGGGACCGCGCATCCGCCTACCCAGCGACCCGACCAGCGCCGAATTCATGACCGCCTATCAGGCGGCACTTACAGGCCAGCCCGCGCCAGTGGCGAGCGGCGGTGTCACCCGCGCCGCGCCGGGCAGCGTCGCCGCGTTGATCTCCTCCTACAAGGCGAGCGCGGAATTCATCGCCCTGAGGGAGACCAGCAAGGCGCAATACAACAACCGGCTCGAGACGATCCGCGAAGACCACGGCCATCGCACCGTTACCGGCCTCTCCCGCGAGCGCATCGTCGTCGGCATCCTGCAGCCCTATGCCGATCGGCCCGGCGCTGCGCTGGACACGTTGAAGAAGCTGAGGATATTGATCCGGCACGCCATCAACATCGGCATGTTGAAGCACGATCCGTCGCTCGGCATCAAGCGGCCGAAGCTCCAGCGCATCCGGTCATGGACCGATGACGAGATCGCCATCTACCGGAAGAAATGGCCGCTCGGCACGAAACAGCGGCTCGCCTTCGAGCTGTTCGCCTGCACGGGCCAGCGCAGGTCCGACGTCGTGCGCGTGGCCTGGTCGCACATCGCCGACAACAAGATCATGGTGGTGCAGCAGAAGACGGGCCGCCGCCTGATGATCCCGCTGCACGGCGATCTCGTCGCCGCCCTGGCTGCTGCGCCACGCGAGCATGTGGCCATCCTGACGACAGCCTACGGGCGGCCCTTCACCGTCGACGGCTTCTCGCAGTGGATGCGCGACGCGATCACCAGCGCCGGCCTGCCGCTGGAGTGCCAGCCGCATGGGCTGCGCAAGGCGACCGGCCGCCGACTTGCTGAGGCAGGTGCTACGGCAAAGATGGTGATGTCCATCTTGGGCCACACCACGCTGGCCGAGGCCGAGCGCTACACCGAGGAAGCGGACCAAGCCGGCCTTGCAGAGGATGCAGTCATCCGCCTTCAGGGACACAAGGCGAACAGGGTTACCCAAACCGCTCCCGTGAGTTTGGGGAAAGCGCGAAAAGAGAAAGGAAAATCAACGTGATGGTTTCGGCGTTGGCGCTCCCTACGGGATTCGAACCCGTGTTTTAGCCTTGAGAGGGCCACGTCCTAGGCCTCTAGACGAAGGGAGCTAAGGGCCGGAGGCGACAGATAGTCGAATGCCCGGGCCGGTGCAACCCCCGGCGGATCAGCCGGGTTTGCGGCCGGCAATGCGCGACAGGACGCCCGGCACGAAGGGGTGGACGGCGACGTCCGCGAACCCCGCGCCCTGCAGATAGGACTTCACCTCCGATTCGGTGTGGGCGCGACCGGTGCTGTGCTGGATCGCCTCGTTGAGGCCCCACAGGGCGGCGGAAAGCGGCCCGCGGCGGTCGTCGTGCAGGGTCTCGCCGACGAGATGCATCTCGCCGCCGGGCACCAGCGCCGCGAAGGCCTTGCCGACCACGAGGCGGATCAGGTCGGGCTCGTATTGCGGCAGGTTGCTCGCCATCACCACGACATCGACGCCCTGCGGGAATTCGGTGCGCGTGAAATCGCCGGGGAGCGTGGTGACGCGGTCGGCCGCATTGTTGACCGCGATGTATTCGTCAGCCACCACCGTGACCGGCGGCAGGTCGAGCACGATCGCCTTCAGGCCCGGGAACGTTTGCGTCGCCACGATGCTGTAGGCACCCGAGCCGCCGCCGAGATCGAGCAGGAGCTTGCGGCCTTTCAGGTCGACGCTGCGGCTGAACAGGCGAGCGGCACCCATGCCGATCGAGTAGGTGGCGGTGTGGTAGCGGCGGGCATCGTCGACCGTGAAGTCGACATAGGCGCCGAGCCGGTTCTCCTCGGGGCTGCGCAGGCGCTTCGAAAGCTCGCCGAAGGCCGCCCAGCGCGGCTTGGTGAACAGGATCCAGGGGCCGGCATAGCGGTCGCCGTCCTTGACCAGGAAGCGCTGCACGTCGGCGGCGTTGGCGAAGCGCCCCTCGCCGTTTTGGTCCTCGCGGGTGAGCAGCGTCATGGCGGTGAGCGCCGTCAGCAGGCGCTCGGCGTTGCGTTCGCTGATGCCGGTGGCCATGGCAACCGTGGCGATCGTGTTCTTGCCATGGGCAACGGCGGTGAAGACTTCCAGCTCGACCGCGGCCATCAGGGCGGCGCTCTCCCAATAGGCCTGTGCCATCTTCTGCAGGCGCGTCGTATCGAGGCGCGGTTTTTCGGCCATTCGGCGTTTCCTCCCGTGTTGCCCGATCATAGCGCACGGGCCTAAGCTTGCCGCCCGCCAGTTTCCGCCGGGAGGAACCGCCCATGGACATGCACATCGCGCAGGATTTGCCGCTCACCGGTATCGATATCAATTCGCTGCCGCCGGCCGAAGGCGAGGCGGTGTTGCGCCGCCAGCTCGCGGCTGCCTATCGCCTGGTCGATCATTTCGGCTGGACCGAGCTGATCTACGGCCATCTCACGGCGCGCGTGCCGGGCGAGCAGGCGCACTTCCTGATCAATCCGTTCGGCCTCAACTACGATGAGGTCACGGCCTCGAATCTGGTGAAGATCGATCTCGATGGTAACATCATCGGCAAGTCCGACTATCCCGTGAACTACGCGGGCTTCGTCATCCATTCGGCGGTCCACATGGCCCATGCCGCCCGCCACAAGGTCGTGATGCACACGCACACGCGGGCCGGCATGGCGGTGTGTGCGCTGAAGGAAGGGCTGCTGCCGATCTCGATGACCGCCACGACCTTCCACGGCAAGCTCTCGTACCACGACTACGAAGGCCCCAGCCTCGATCTCGACGAGCGCGGCCGTCTCTTAAAGAACCTGGGCGACAACCAGGCCATGATGCTGCGCAACCACGGCATCCTGACCACCGGCCGCACCGTGCCAGAGGCCTTCATCCGGCTCTATCGCCTGGAGCGGGCCTGCCAGATCCAGCTCGATGCCGGCGCGGCCGGTACGCTCAACATCCTGGGCGACAATCTCGCCGCCAAGTCGGGCGCCGACGTCGACGGCTTCTCCGAACGAGAGTCTTCAGCCGGCATCGGCGATCTTGAGTTCGCCGCCCTCATCCGCAAGCTCGACAAGACCGACACGGGCTGGCGGCACTGAGCGCGCTCCCAGCTATGAGGCCCTAACGCCGCCTGTAGAGCTCGCATAGCGAACCGCTGGGCGCCTTGATATCGGCGATGCGCCAGCCGCGGCGGGGTCTGTTCCAGATCGATGACCAGCCTCATCGGCAGGCCGAGGTTGGCGAAGGACATCATGGCGGTCGCTGCCGTCATGCCCTTCATGACGACGGCAACAGCGAAAGTCGTGATCTCCCAGTCCTGGACATCGGCGAACGGATCGCCGTCGAGGGCAGGGACCTCGCTGCCCCGGATAGTCCTTCACCAGATAGGGCTTAAACATCGCCTCAAGGAACGCCGGGGCGACATTTGATGTGCCCACGCGGGACCAGCGAGCACGCTGAAGCACAGCACAGCAGCGGTTCTTCTACCGAAGGTTACGGTCTCGAAGGCTTATTTTTCCGTCACAGCTTCCGTCCAGTATTCTCAATTTATTTCAGAAAATATCTGCAAATAATTGATTTAATTGAGAAAAACTGATTTTACGAGAGCTGCTTGATTCATTGTCAATAAACCCGCAGTCGCTATTCAATAATGCGTACTTCCTATAGTATGCAAATCTGCATTTCTAAAATGAAAAAAAGTACAAAGAACAGGGCGGGCCGCACAAGTCGGGGACGTCGAGCAGCAGGTGTTGTTGCCGCATTCAGCGTGGTTCCGGCCAGCGTGGGGACGGCGCACGCCCAGAACTGGCTTTACGTCGGGACCGACTACGGCCACGGCCCCAACTGGAGCACCGGCGTCACACCCGGCGCCGGCCAGACGGCGACCTTCAATTCCGCCGCGCCGAACCAGCCGATCATTAGCGGCAATTTCACCATCGGCACGGTCGACATGACCGCCGGATCGCTGACGATCACCCCGACGCGGACGCTGACGCTGCAGTCCGCCTTCAACCTGACGGATGCTTCCCTGCTGGGCGGCGGCGCCCTGTCGTTGGGCGCCGGCTCGCTGCTCACCGCCGCCGGCACGTCGCCCGTCGGGATCGCGCCGGTGATTTCCGGGACCGGCGCCGCCCTGATCACAGGATCGGATGTCACCTTCACCGGGACCAACACCTATAGCGGGACGACCACTGTCAATTCGGGGGGCGTCCTCCAACTCGGCAGTGGCGGCACGACTGGCACCCTGGGCACCGGTGCGGTCACCAATGACGGCAGCCTGCTGTTCAACCGCTCGAACGCCTATGCCGTCGCCAACATCATCTCGGGCACCGGCACGGTGAGCCAGATCGGCAGCGGCACGACCAGCCTCACCGGGGCAAACACCTACAGCGGCACGACAACGATTTCGGACGGTATCCTGAGCATCGGCAACAACGGCGCCACCGGCACGTTGGGCACCGGTGATGTCGTGAACAACGCCACCCTGCAGCTCAACCGGACGAACGCCTTCACGGTCGACAACAACATCTCGGGTACCGGCGCGCTGACCAAGACGACGTCGGGGACGAACACCACGGTGACCTTGACCGGGACGAACAGCTATTCGGGCACGACGACGATCACCGAGGGCATCCTGCAGATCGGTGACGGCGGCACGTCCGGCACGCTGGGGACGGGAGGTATCGTCACCACCGGCGGCACGCTGCGCTTCAACCGCTCCGATGCGCTCGCCGTCGAGGGCGTGATCTCGGGGACGGGTGCGGTCTCCCAGTTCGGCGCCGGCACGACGACGCTGACCGGCGCCAACACCTACACCGGCACGACGACGATCTCGGTCGGCACCCTCCAGGTCGGCGACGGCGGCACGAGCGGCACGCTGGGAACCGGCGCCATCGTCAACAACTCGGTCCTCACCCTCAATCGCTCCGATGCGCTGGCGGTCTCGGGCACGATCTCGGGAAGCGGCGCGGTCAACCAGACCGGCGACGGCACGACGACGCTCAGCGCCAACAGCACCTTCTCCGGCGGCACGACGATTTCGGCCGGAACGCTCCAGGTCGGCACCGGCGGCACGACGGGGGCGCTGGGGACCGGCGCGGTGACGAACAATGCCGCGCTGGTCATCAACCGGTCGAACGCCAACACCTTTGCCAATGACATTTCCGGGACAGGAACACTCACCAAGCTTGGCGCAGGGGTGACCAGCCTGACCGGCGCCAACACCTACAGCGGCACGACGACGATCTCGGCCGGCACGCTTCAGATCGGCGCGGCGGCAGCGGCGGGGTCGCTGGGCGCGGGCGACGTCGTGAACGACGCCACGCTCGCGTTCAACCGGTCTGACGACGTCACCTTCGGCAACAACGTCTCCGGCACCGGCGCGCTCAGAAAGACGAATGCAGGAACGAGCACGACCCTGACACTGACCGGTTCCAACAGCTATTCGGGCACGACGACAATCACCGAAGGCACGATCCAGGTCGGCGCCGGCGGCACGACCGGCACGCTGGGCACCGGCGGCGTCGTCACGACCGGCGGCACGCTGGCCTTCAACCGCTCGGACGACATCGCGGTCGCGAACCTGATCTCCGGCAGCGGTGCGCTGAGTAAGCTCGGCGCCAATTCGCTCACGCTGACGGGTGCGAACACCTATTCGGGCGCGACCACGATCTCGGGGGGCACCCTGCAGATCGGCGATGGCGGCGCGACCGGCGCTCTCGGCACGGGCGCCACGACGAACAGCAGCAGCCTGCTCTTCAACCGGTCGAACGCGCTAACGGTCGCCAGCGCGATCTCGGGCACGGGCACGGTGAGCCAGATCGGAGATGGCACGACGACGCTCACCGGCGCCAACAGCTATTCGGGGACGACGACGATCTCGGCGGGAATCCTGAGCGTCGGTGCCGGCGGGACAGTGGGCACGCTGGGTAGCGGCGCGGTAGTCAATGACGGCACGCTGCAGCTCAACCGGTCGAACGCCATCACGGTGGCCAACGACATCTCCGGGACAGGGGGGCTGACCAAGCTCGCGGCGGGGACGGCGACGCTCACGGGGACGAACACCTATTCGGGCATGACGACGATCTCGGCTGGCATCCTGGAAGTGGGTGCGGGTGGTACATCGGGCAGCCTGGGGGCGGGCGACGTCACCAACAACGCGACGCTGAGGTTCAACCGCTCGGACGACATCGCGGTATCGAACGAGATCTCCGGGACCGGCGCCTTGAGCAAGCTCGGCGCCAACACGCTGACGCTCACGGGCGCCAACACCTACACCGGCGCGACCACGATCTCGGCCGGAACGCTCAGCGTCGGCGACGGTGGCACGACGGGCACGTTGGGAACGGGGGCCACGGTCAACAGCGGCAGCCTGCTGCTGAACCGCTCCGACGCGCTGACCGTGGCCGGCGCCATCTCGGGCGTTGGCACGGTGAGCCAGATCGGTGCCGGCACGACGAGCCTGACGGGGGCCAACACCTACAGCGGCACGACCACGATCTCGGCCGGCACGCTCAGCATCGGCGCCGGCGGCGCCACCGGCGCACTGGGCACCGGGGCCACCACGAACGACGCCATCCTGCAGTTCGACCGCACCGGCGCGCTCACCGTCTCGAGCGCGATCTCGGGGACGGGCACGGTCAACCAGGTGGGGACGGGCACCACGACACTGACCGGTGCGAACACCTACAGCGGCACGACCACCATCTCGGCAGGAACGCTGAGCATCGGGGCTGCCGGCACGGTGGGTACGTTGGGCAGCGGCAACGTGGTCAATGACGGCACACTCCTGATCAACCGGTCGGATGCTGCCTTCACCGTCGCCAACGACATCTCCGGCACCGGCGCACTGACCAAGAGCGCGGCGGGCACGAGCAGCACCCTGACGCTGACCGGGGCCAACAGCTATTCGGGCACGACGACGATCACCGAGGGCATCCTGCAGATCGGTGACGGCGGTACCACCGGCACGCTGGGCACGGGCGGGGTCGTCACCACCGGCGGCACGCTGCGATTCAATCGTTCCGACGCACTCACGGTCGCGGGCGTGATCTCGGGGACGGGCGCCGTCTCCCAGTTCGGCGACGGCCTGACGACGCTGACCGGCGCCAACACCTACAGCGGCACCACCACGATTTCGGCCGGCACCTTGCGGGTGGGCGACGGTGGCACCAACGGCACGCTCGGCACCGGCGCCGTCGTCAACAATGCGGCAATGGGATTCAGCCGCTCGAACGACATCACCGTGGCCAACGTCATTTCGGGCACGGGCACGGTGAGCCAGATCGGCGACGGCACGACGATCCTGACCGGCGCCAACACCTATTCCGGCATCACGACGATCTCGGCGGGCACCCTGCAGGTCGGTGCCGGCGGCACGGTCGGCCAGCTCGGCACCGGCACCGTGACCAACAATGCCAATCTAGCTTTCAACCGTTCCAATGCGATGACGGTCGCCAACGCGATTTCCGGCACGGGAACGTTGACCAAGCTCGGCGCGGGCACGACCAGCCTGACCGGAGCGAACACCTATTCGGGCACGACGACGATCTCGGCCGGCATCCTGAGCGTCGGCGCCGGTGGCACGATCGGCACGCTCGGGACGGGCGACGTCGCCAATAACGCCACGCTGCAGATCAACCGGTCGGACGCCATCACCATCGCCAACGACATCTCGGGAACCGGCGCCCTCACCAAGCTCGGGGCCGGTGTCGCGACCTTGACGGGCACCAATACCTACTCGGGGATGACGACGATCTCGGTCGGGACACTCAACATCGGCGGCGGCGGCGCGTCCGGCACGCTGGGCAGCGGCAACGTGGTCAACAGCGGCATACTCCTGATCGACCGGATGGACGCGGCCTTCACCGTCGCCAACAACATCTCGGGCGCGGGCGCTTTGATCAAGAGCGCGGCGGGGGCTGACACCACGCTGACGCTGACCGGTACCAACAGCTATTCGGGTACGACGACGATCACCGAGGGCACGCTGCAGGTCGGTGCAGGGGGCATGACCGGCACGCTTGGGACGGGCGCCGTCGTCACCACCGGCGGCACCCTGGCCTTCAACCGCTCGGATGCGCTGACTGTCTCGAGCCTGATCTCGGGGAGCGGTGACGTCACCCAGGCCGGTGCCGGCACGACGAGCCTGACGGGGGCCAACACCTACAGCGGCACGACGACGATCTCGGCCGGCACGCTCAGCATCGGCGCCGGCGGCACGACCGGCGCTCTCGGCACGGGGGCCACGACGAACAGCGGCAGCCTGCTCTTCAACCGGTCGAACGCGCTAACGGTCGCCAGCGCGATCTCGGGCATGGGCACGGTGAGCCAGATCGGAGATGGCACGACGACGCTCACCGGCGCCAACAGCTACTCGGGGACGACGACGATCTCGGCGGGAATTTTGAGCGTCGGTGCCGGCGGGACAGTGGGCACGCTGGGTAGTGGCGCGGTAGTCAATGACGGCACGCTCGTTATCAGCAGGTCCGACGCCGCCATCACTCTTGCCAATGACATCTCGGGTACTGGTGCGCTCACCAAGACGAACGCCGGCACGAACACGACACTCACTCTAACGGGAACGAACAGCTACAGCGGCACGACGACGATCACCGAGGGCATCCTGCAGATCGGCGCCGGCGGCACGACCGGCACGCTGGGCACGGGCGGCGTCGTCACCACCGGCGGCACGCTGCGATTCAATCGTTCCGACGCGCTCACGGTCGCGGGCGTGATCTCCGGCACCGGCGCGGTGAGTCAGTTCGGCGCCGGTACAACGACCGTGAGCGGCGCCAACACCTACACCGGTGCGACCACGATCACGACGGGCGCGCTCAACATCCGGAATGATACGGCGCTGGGCACGACGGCGGGCGGCGTGACAGTGGCCAATGGCGCCGCCCTCGAGATTCAGAACAACATCACGGTCGGCGCCGAGGCGCTGTCGCTCAACGGTACAGGCATTGCCGCCGGGGGCGCGCTGCGCAACGTCTCGGGCACCAACACCTATGGCGGCGCCATCACGCTCAGCGGCGGGGCCACGCGCATCAACTCCGACGCGGGCAGCCTGACGCTCAATGGCGCGGTCGGCGGCGCCGCGCAGGGCCTGACGGTCGGCGGTGCCGGCAACACGATATTTGGCGGCGTCATCGGCACGACCACCGGCACGCTCACCAAGGACGGGTCCGGCACGGCGACCCTGGCGGCAACCAATACCAATACCGGGGTGACGACGATCTCGGACGGCACGCTGCAGGTCGGTGCCGGTGGGACCACCGGCGCGTTGGGCAGCGGAGCCGTGACCAACAACGCCGCGTTGGCGTTCAACCGCTCGGACAATGTCACGGTTGCCAATCTGATCAGCGGCAGCGGAACCGTGACCAAGCTCGGCGCGGGCACGACCAGTTTGACGGCTGCCAACAGCTACGGTGGCACGACGACGATCTCGGGCGGGACGCTCAGCATCGGCGCCGGCGGCGCGACCGGCACGCTGGGTTCGGGCGCCGTGGTGAACAACGGCACACTGCAGATCAACCGGTCGAATGCGATCACGGTCGCCAACGACATCTCCGGTACGGGCGCGCTCAGCAAGGTTGGCGCGAATGCCCTGACGCTGACGGGCAGCAACAGCTACAGCGGCACGACGACGATCTCGGCCGGCACCCTGAATATCGGCGTGGGCGGCACCGCCGGCTCGCTGGGAACCGGCGCAGTCGTCAATGACGGCACCCTCTTGTTCAATCGTTCCGATACGCTGACCGTCAACGGCGTGATCTCGGGCAGCGGCTCGCTGACCCAGGCCGGCACCGGCAAGACGATCCTGGCGGGCGGCCTCAGCGGCTACACCGGCACCACGACGATCTCGGCCGGCCAACTTCAGATCGGTAACGGCAGTACCAGCGGCACGGTCACCGGCAATATCGTCAACAATGCCGTGCTCGATTTCGACCTGCCGAACACCACGACCTACACCGGCGTGATCTCGGGAACAGGTTCGGTGACGCAGAGCGGTACGGGCACGCTGGTGTTGTCGGGGACAAATACCTACACCGGCCCGACCACGGTCTCGAACGGCCGACTGGCCGTCAACGGCAGCATCGCCAGCAACGTCACGGTCGCCAGCGCCGGCAATCTCGGCGGCAGCGGCACCATCACCGGCAGCGTGGCGAACAACGGCATGCTCGCCCCTGGCAATTCGATCGGTACCCTCACCGTGAACGGCTCCTTCACCCAGGCCGCCGGCAGCTCCTACGAGGTCGAGGTTGACGCCGGCGGCCAGGCCGACCGCCTCAATGTGATCGGAGCCCCCGGTACCGCGACGATCAACGGCGGCACGGTGAACGTCGTGGCGGAGTCCGGTGTCTATGCGCCCAGCACAACCTACACCATTCTCAACGCTACCGGTGGGGTCACGGGCACCTATGCGAGCGTCACCAGCAATTTCCCTTTTCTGCAGGCCTCGCTGGGCTACGACACCAACAATGTCTTTCTGACGCTCAAGCCCGGCGGCTTCGCGCGCGGGGCGCGGACCGCCAACCAGATGGCGGTCGGCGCCGCGCTCGACCAGAGTGTCGCGGGCTCGAGCGGCGACTTCGCCACGGTGATCGGCACCATGTCGACGCTCACCCTCGCGCAGGGCCAGGCCGCGATGAACGCGATCAGCGGCCAGAATTATTCGGGCTTCGGGACCGCCAACATGGCCAGCGGCCTGTTGTTCATGAACGTGCTCGGCCAGCAGATGAGCGCCGCGCGCGGCGGATCAGGCGGCGGTACCCGCACGGTCCTGGCCCAGGCCTGCGATATTGCCTGTGACGGCGAGGGTCCCAGCCCGTGGAGCCTGTGGGGCAGCGCGCTCGGCGGCACCGGCAGCATCGCCGGCAGCGGCAACGGCAATTCCGCGACGCTGACATACAATGCCGGCGGCTTCGCCACCGGTGCCGACTATCGAATTGATCCGCGGTTGCTCGTCGGACTCGGGCTTGGATATGCGAATGGCTCGCAGTGGCTGAACGGCTTCTCCGGCCGCGGCACCAGCGACAGCTATCAGGCCAGTGTCTACGCCTCCTATGCCGGGCAGGCGTTCTACCTCGATACCCTGGCGGGCTACGGCTACAACAACAACCAGATGACGCGGCAGATCGCGATCCCCGGCCTGCAGCCGCGCACCGCGATGGGCCAAGCCGGCGCCGACCAGTTCCTGGCCCAGGCCGAGGCCGGCTACAAGCTCGCGATCTACGCGCCGGCGGCGGCGACGCTGACGCCGTTTGCGCGTTTCCAGACCTCGACCGTGACCCAGGCCTCCTTCACCGAGACCGGCGCCGGCTCGCTCAACCTCAAGGTGGCGCAGCAGACCACCAAGTCGATGCGCGGCACGCTCGGTGCCGAGCTGGCGGGCGCCGTCGATGCCGGCTGGCGGGACAAGCTGGCGCTGCAGCTCCGGCTGGGCTGGGTCCATGAATATGCCGATACGTCGCGGCCGGTGCTGGCTTCCTTCGCCGGGGCGCCCAGTGCCACCTTCACCGTGTTCGGCGCGGCGCCGCAGCGCGACAGCGCCATCGTGGGTTTCGGCGCCAATACCGCGATTGCCGACAGCACGTCCCTCTATGTCCGCTACGACGGCGAAGTCGGCACCGGCACCGACAGCCACTCGCTGTCAGCCGGACTCCGTCTGACGTGGTGACGGCGGCCTGGTGCGGGACGGCATCCGGTTGAAACGGCAAGCCGAGTGCTGGCACTGCCAGCATCCGCTCACGCGAATGTGAACGGTCAAAAATTGCAAGTTCAGCAGGAAATGGACTATGTTTCTGGCAGGCTGGCGGTTGGACCGCGCCAGTTCTCCTACATAAGCATGACCCGCCCGCGCACGCCGCGGGTTGACGCGTACGCGAGGGTGGAGCTTGCCTCGGATGGTACGTCACGCCAGGCCGACTGAGTCCGGATTGAGCCCGTCCCCTACCGAAGTCCGAACAAGGTCGGAACGGACGTATGGCGCTGCCTGCGGCAGGCGCGCCGGGCTGTGACACGGGAAGAAGAAACGATGTCTAAAAAGCCCGTGATTCCGGGCTCGGCCCGGACTCCGAGCATGTGCGTGTCACAACATTTGTCACAACTTGGTGTGACACGAGCGTGTGACACGCGGTCAGGACGACGGCTCCCCGGCGTGCGGGGAGCTGGCTTCGGCAGGGACGACGGACGAACCTGGGCGGGCCCGGTCTAGGCGCGGAACTGCTTCCGGTCGGTGCCGGAGTAGAGCGCCTTCACCGAACGTTCGGTGGCGTCGCGATGGGCGGCGAGCGCGGCCGGATCGAGATCGGCCCGCGGCTCGGGTTCCAGGTCGAAGTTGCCATGGCTATCGCGGCCGCGCACCAGCATGGCGGAGTCGCGCACTTTCAGCTGGCGCACGTGAGGCGGGATGTAGCGGATGGCGAAGCCGATGCGGCGGTCGTCGGTCGTGTTGGGCCCCGAGCCGTGCACCAGCAGCACGTGGTGCAGCGACATTTCCCCGGCCTTGAGCGTCACGTCGACACCGGCGCCGTCGGGCACGTCGACGGCGATCTCCTGGCCACGGGTCAGGAGGTTGTTCTGGTCGAAGGTGTCGCGGTGCTCGAGCTGGTTCCTGAGGTGGCTCCCCGGCCAGAACTTCATGGCGCCGCTGGCCACCGGCGCGTCGGCGAAGGCGACCCAGGCGGTGATCACGTCGTCGGTGCTGAGGCCCCAGTAGGTCGCGTCCTGGTGCCACGACACGAACGCGGGCGAGTGGGCCTCCTTGGTGAAGAAGGTGGTGCTCCAGCACAGGATGTCGGGCCCGATCACGTCCTCGACAGCGTCGAGGATGGCGGGATGGCGCGCCAGTTCGTTGGCCCAGGTGTAGAGCAGATGGACCTTGTGGCGGCGGTCGCCGGCCAGCGGTCCGCCGGCCGACCGTTCGGCCGCTTCCAGCCGGTCGCGATACGATCGCGCCTCCCCCGCCGACAGGACGCGGACGGGAAAGTGGTAGCCGTCGCGGCGGTACTGCGCGACCGCTTCGGTGCTGAGACGCTTGGCCATGGATGCCTCTTTCAGAACAGGCGCCAGAAGGCGACCACCATGATGGCATACAGGACCAGGATGATGACAGCGCCGAGGATGTGGGTCCGCATCGCGGTATCAGGGGAAGCGGGTCGCAGCCACCAGCCGAAGTGTCCGGCGATCCACGGCACGAGAAAGCCCGTCAGGCCGACGCTCACGATGTTTCCGAGAAACAGCGAGACGGCGAACGACAGGCCGAGCACATTGCTGAACAGCGGCGTGCCGACGAAGACCCCGAACAGGAAGACGATCGGGTAGAGCATCAGCAGGACCAGCATGTCCATCTTCCACACCGGCAGCGGCGCGGCATCCGGTCCGGCGCTGTCGCGGAACCATTGCTCGAAGCCGGTGCCCATGCGGGCGTGGAATTCCTCCGTGAACGGGTCAGCTTCCTCGATGAGCTTCTTGCGCACTGGCGAATCGAGCCAAGCCTGCAGGTTGGCCTGGCTGTCGAAACGCAGGATGGTGACGTAGTCGTCCTGGATGCCGGGCACCGGCGGCTCGAAGCGATAGCCCTGCATGCCGGGGGCCTTGGATTGGGCGGCGGCGATCTTGCGCTCCCAGGCCCGGTACTCGGCTTCCCTGCCGGGCTTGACCCGGGTGCTGATCACGGCCGAGACCGGAGCGGGCTTCCGGCCACCGTCGTCGTCGCGCACGATGTGCACGTCGTCGCGGCCGATCAGGAACGGCGCCGCGCCCTCGATGCGCGTCTGTCGCTCGGGCGAGGCCAGCCAGCGCTGCGCGTCCTCCATGGCGTGGAAGCGCTGCAGGATGACCCAGTCGACCTGCAGCGGCGGGTTGGGCGGCATCAGTCGCTGCTCGACGAAACCCGGGAAGCTGGCGATGAGGTTACTCGTCTCGCCCTGCCAGCGTGCGAAGTCCTCCGACCGCTCCGGTCGCACGCTGGTCTGGGTGACGATGCTGACGGTCATTTTGCCTTACCCAGCTTGCTGAACAGGCGGTCCGGCGTGAAAGGCAGGTGGGCGAAGCGAACGCCCGTGGCATTGGCCAGCGCGTTCGACACCGCCGGCGCCACCGGGTTGATGCCACACTCGCCCTGGGACTTGGCGCCCAGAGGCCCGATCGAATCGATCGTATCGGCGAAGAAGATGTCGGTGTGCGGCGTGTCGGCGAAGGTCGGCACGCGGCAGTTGCGCAATTGCGGGTTCACCATGTGGCCCTCGTCGTGGACCATGTTCTCGACCAACGCCCAGCCGTAGCCCATGGCGACGGCGCCGTCGAGCTGGCCGCGGCATTGCATGGGGTTGATCGGGCGGCCGATGTCGGCGGCATGCACGCTGTGCAGGATGCGGATCTCGCCGGTGATGCGGTGAACCGCCAGACGCACGCCCTGCACGTTGAAGGCGATGGTGCGCGGCGACAGGTAGGCCCTGCGGCTTACCGTGAAGCGATGATTGACCTTGGCGCCGGCGGCATGGAGCTCGGTCAGCAGGATTCGCTTGTTGCCACAGACGACCGCGTCGTTGTCGAGCCGGCACTTGCTGAGTTCGACGCCGGTATGACGGACGGCGAAGGCAAGGATGTCGTCGCGCATCGCCTCGGCGGTGATGAGGACGGCCTTGCCCGCCACCACCGTGCCAGTGCTGGCGAAGGTGCCGGTATCGTAGGGCGTGCGGTCGGTGTCGGCATTTATGATGTCGACGTCGCGGGCGCGCACGCCGACGATGGAAGCGGCAATCTGCTTGTGGGCGGTCGTGATGCCGTTGCCCATCTCGCTGGAGCCGCAGGCAAGGTGGTAGGTGCCGTCGGCCAGGAGCTGCATCTCGGCGCCGGAGCGGTGCTCGGTCGGCGGACCGCATTCCAGCATGGCGAGCGCCACGCCGGTGCCCTCGGCCCATTCCTTGCCGTCCGGCTTGGCAACGCCGTTGCCCTTGGCGAGTTCTTTCTCGACGATGTCGAGGCACTGGTTGATGCCGTGGCTGCCGAAGCTCGCGTCGCCGGGCTCCTTCCAGATCGATTCGACATTGTCGCCGGGCTGCACGACGTTTTTGCGCCGCATCTCGACCGGGTCGATGCCTAGGAGACCCGCCAACTCGTCGATGGCGCATTCCATCGCGAAAGTGGTCTGCGAGGCGCCGTAGCCCCTGAAGCCGCCGCCCGGGACCATGTTGGTGTAGACGACGTGGCCCACGCCCTTCTTGTTCTCGCAGCGATAGGCCGCGATCGGGCTCGCCATGGCCGCGGCGAGGGTCTCGCTGGCGTGATTGCCGTAGGCGCCGGTGTTCGACACGACCTGGACATCGAGCGCAGTCAGCGTGCCGTCCTTCCTGGCGCCGATCCTGACCTTGGTCGTCATCTGGTGCCGCGTCGTGGCGCCGATGAATTCGTCTTCGCGGGTCCATTCCCATTTCACCGGACGTCCGCCGAGCTTCATGGTGGCGAACAGGGGCAGGTCTTCCGACACCATCTCCTGCTTACCGCCGAAGCCACCGCCGACCCGTTCGGTGAAGACGTGAATCTCGCGGGCCGGCACGCCCATCAGGTAGGCGAGTTTCGTCCGGACGGGGAAGGGCCCCTGCGAACTGGTGCGCACATGCCAGCGGCCGTCCTCGCCCTTCCAGGCGATCGAGCCGTGGGTCTCGAGATGGACATGCTGCACCCGCGACGTCGAGTAGGTTTGCTCGTGGACGGCGTCGGCTTCCTTGAAACCCTTGGCCACGTCACCGATCTCGCCCTGGAGCGTGCAGAAGATATTGCCGTTCTGGGTGACGACCTCTTTCTTGTCGTGCAATTGAGGCGCGCCCGGCTCCATTGCGGCGACCGGGTCGAACACAGCGGGCAGGATCTCGTACTCGACCTGCAGCGCGCGCACACCGGCTTCGGCGGCGGCTTCGGTCTCGCCGATCACCATGGCGATGCGCTGGCCGACGAAGCGCGCCACGTTGTCCAGCATATAGGTGTCGTCGGGATCGACGAGATGGTCTTCGTGCAGCGCGGTGCTGTAGAGCCGGCGCGGCAGGTCTTCCCATGTATAGACCGCGACGACGCCCGGGACGGCCGTGGCCTTGGTCCGGTCGATGCTCTTGATGCGCGCGTGGGCATGCGGCGAGCGCAGGACCTTGAGGTGCAGCAATCCATCGATCGCGACATCCATCGTGTAGTGGGCCTTGCCGGTCAAGATGGCGTCGGTGAACGGGTTGGGCAGGTTGGCGCCGCAGGCCTTGCCGGCAACGTCCTCCTCGATGTTGCTCTTGCCGCGCAGCGCGTCGACGATCGAGCGGTAGCCGGTGCAGCGGCAGATATTGCCCTTGAGCGCATGCGGCAGGTCGGCCTTGTGCGCCTCGTCGAACGCCGCGGAGGCCGTCGTCATCATCATGCCGGCGGCGCAGTAGCCGCACTGGAAGGCCTGGGCGTCGTGGAAGGCCTTCTGAATGGGATGCATCTCGCCGTCCTTGGCGAGGCCCTCGATGGTCGTGATCTTGCGGCCCTCGCCGCGGAAGGCGGGGACCAGGCAGGAATGGAAAGGCTTGCCGTCCAGCCACACCGTGCACGCGCCGCAGTCGCCGGCATCGCAGCCTTTCTTGACGCCGAATATCTCCAGGTCGCGCAGGAAAGTGCGCAGGCACTGGCCGGGCTTCGGTTCGGCCGAGTACCGACGGCCATTGACCTCGTAGTTGCTCATGACAGCTCCGCGCGAATCTGTTCGGCAAGATAGTGGGTGACGTGACGCTTGTAGGGCGCCGAACCGTGGACGTCCTGGAACCAGGCATCCGCCGGCAGGCGCTCGTCGATCGCCTGTCGCAATTGGGCAGATGACGGCGTCTTCTTGAATCGCAGCTGGACCGGCCGCGGCGTTGCCGCGCTGATCGTCAGCAGGAAGTCCTCGCCATTGTCGCCGACGGTGGCGACGATGAGAGCGGCCGAGCGGCCAAAGTGAGTGAGCGACAGCTGACGCATGGCGAAGCGCTTGGACAGGGCCGACGCCGGCAGGAAGATCGAGCGCAGGAGCTCGCCTTTCTGCAGAACGTTCTGGTGGTTGCCGGTGACGAAGTCGACAACCGGCACCTGGCGCGGCTTGCCCCCATTGGACTGATCGGGGCGCGGCCACAAGGTGCAGACGCCTTCGAGCGCCGCCGTCAGCGAGACCATGGCGCCGGCCGGCAGCGACATGCAGACATTGCCGCCGACGGTCGCGGCGTTCCAGATCTTGAACGACATCAGGAACGCATCGATGCACTTGTCGAACAGAGGCACCGCCCGCCATTCCGGTGGCCCCTTGAAGTCGTGCAATTCAACGATCTTGCAGGTCGCGGCGATCTCCAGTCCGGCAGGCGTCACGGTCAGCGCCGGCCAGCCGAGCCCATGGAGATCGATTAGCGTGTCGGTCGCGACCTGCGGCTCGGAGAACAGCCAGGTGCCGCCACCCAGCCAGGCATGGCCATCTGTCCATTCGATCTTCTCAAATGACTTGGGCCGCTTTACCTCGACAATCGTATTGAGATTCATGCCATCCCTCGTGCGTAGTCTTTTTTCCGAGTCGGGCGCCCCCAAGGCACCCGCCTCGTCATGTGAGGTTGAAGGTAGTCCTTACTTGAGGTCGTCGAGCGAGGTGGGCCCCGGACCCGGCGTGATGAGGGCCGGCCACTGCTTGGAACCGAACGGCACGGCCGGTGGCAGGAAGGGCTGCTTGCCGCGCTTCTGCATCTCCGAGACGATGGTCTTGCGGCCGTCGCCGCCCATCAGCTCGAAGTCCATGATCTTGTAGTTACCGAAGAACAGTTCGCCGACCGAGCGGTCGCCGATGATGCGCGTCATCGCGGTCAGCATGTCCTCGGGCGTCGTGGTGAAGCCCATCGTCTCGATCAGCATCAGGCGGTCGTTGATCGCCTCGGGGCCGAAGTACTGGGCGAGCACCGAGAACAGAACGTTGTTCTGACGCGCCACATAGATCGTGTTAGACGCGGCATAGGTCTTCGCCATGTCGGGGCCGAGCATCTTCGACCACTCGTCCATCACCCCCATCCAGTGCTTGACCTGTGTGGAGGCCGCCCAGTTGATGATCAGCTTGATGTTGGGTCCCTGCTTCTTGGCGAAGGCGAGCAGCGGCTCGAGCGTGACCGAGCCCTTGGCCAGGCAGTCGTCCATGTAGGCGACGTTGGTGGCCAGGATCTCCTTCACCGCCGGCTTCCAGTCGGCCTGGATGTCGGTCGAGGCGTCGAGACCGTTGAGCGCGGTTTTCATCTGGGTGCGATAGGCCGCCATCGGAGCGATCCAGCGCTTGTCTGCCGGATTGTTGACCGACGGGATGGCGACCTGGCTGATCGCCATGGTGCTGTGACCGGTCGACTTCAGGATCTGGTAGACCTTGGGCACCCCCGGCGCGGTGATCGGCGGCTGGCCGGGCCGGAAGAGCATCAACTGGCCGCCCTGGTTGGTGAACATCGCCAGGATGATCGGATGCTTGGCCAGAATGTTGCGGCGGTAGATGGTCGAGGCTCTGTCGTAGAGCGAGAACATGCCGATATCGAGCTGCAGGAGGTCGCGCGTGGCGACGTCGCTCGGCGACGACGCCGTGTTGCCCGAGATGTTTGCCAGATAATCCGGAAGGTTGGTCGTGCCTTGCGCCAAGGCAGAACCGGTAGCCAAGCTTGCCGCGAGCATGCCCGCGGTCAGTCGCAAGAGTATCTTGTACATCATGTTCTCCTAATTGCCCCTTTTTAGCCCATCGAAGTGGTTGCGGTTGTCATTGCCGATCGCTCAGAACAGGACGGTGAGCCTGAGAGTCGTCGTCAAGGCACCGGGCGTCGTAGCCGAGATGCCCGGCGTCGGGATGTAAGTCACGGTCGGCTGCATGAACGTCGCCGCGAAAAGGTGGGCCTGGTAGTAGGCCTGAAGCATCAGCTCGCTGGGCTGGGTGAAGAGAGTCGGGTTCATTCGCGACAATCCGACGCCCATGCCTATCGAATCCCGCTCACGGCTTCCGATCAGGCCGAAGCCGGTGACGCCCGCGCTGTAGTACTGGCGTATAGGCAGTGTCTGGGAGGCGTTCGCGCCGAACTGATAGAAGACGGAGACCGACGACCTGGGAACGCTGGAATTCACGCCGTATGCCACGCGTTGCGAGCCGAAGAGGTAGAAGCCGCCGGTGCCGTCTTCCGTGACGCCGCCAAACGAGAGGATGCCGGTCTGCCGCCACAGCCCGATGGCGAACTGTCCCGGGTGTTTGCCGTCGCCCAGCAGCCAATTGACACCGATCTCGCCGATGTTGAACCAGTAGCCGTTGAACATCGGCGGGTGCAGGCCGGTCTGGATGCCGCGCGCCCGATTGCCGTCATAGGCCCCGAGATTGACGTAGAAGGAACTGGTCGGCGTGAAGTTCACGGTCACGCCGTTGGCCGGGTTGTAGTAGCCCATCATCGCGCCGATCATCGAAGCGTTGACGAAGACGGGCGACCACAGCAGTCCGCTCACGGACGGGATGTTCTGGTTGACGTCGGCGAGGGTGACGGGGCGCAGGACGTTGCCGAAGTCGTTGGTCGGCAGGCTGCGGCCGATCCGCATCTTCAGGATGTCCTTCTTCATCTCCTGCAGGTACCAGGCCTCGAGGAGCGTGGTTCGGTTCAAGGGCAGGTGGCCTACGATACCGTTGTAACCGGCGATGCTGCCCGCCTGTTCATTGGTGTCGCCGCCATTGAACTGCAGGAACTGGAAGCCGAACGATGCGCCGTGCCAGTCGACGAGCTTTTCGGCATCGATGCCGAGGCCGATGATCAGCGCCTGATTGTTGGTCCATCCGCCGGGTTGCACGCCGCCGGCCACCACGACGTTGGTGTCAGCGAGCCACAAGCCGCCCAGGGCCACGCCCCATTCGTCGCGCAGGCCGAGCGTGCGGCCAAGCCAGCCGGTCCCGCCGACGGCATAGTCCGTGGCCGCCGGGTTGCCGCTGACGGCGGCTACTCTCTCTTTAGGAGGCGGCGCACCGGCAGGCGGCGACGGGCTTTGCGCCGTTGCACTTCCGCCGCCGGCGAGGAGTGCTGCTCCACAAAGCGCGATGAGCCAGGCGGTGCGAATGTCCTGGCGCGGTGGAGCCGCTGGGCAACGACCGGCAGTGATGGCGCAATCGCAAATGGACGGTCTTTGCCTTGCAAAACAACCACTCAACACCATCGATCTGCCCCCGCAGAGCCCCACGAACCGTGGATAGGATGGGGACATCCTGCGCTTATCCGAGTGCACTCACCGGTCAAGAAATGATCAAGATTTGGCACGGGCAGGGTATAAATGGCGCGATGCTGATCTATGCGTTCGGTCCCTTTGTCCTCGATCCTGCCGAGCGGCGGCTGGCCTGCGCCGGCCGGCCTGTGGCCGTTCCCGGAAAGGCCTGGCAGATCCTGCTGCTGCTGGCCGAGGCCGGCGGTCGACTGGTGCCGCACGGGATGTTCCGGACGAAGCTCTGGCCCAATGTCGTGGTCGAGGACCGCACGCTCACCGTCCATATGTCGACCCTGCGCAAGGCACTCGGCACCGGTCCAACCGCGGACATCATCGAAACGGTCGCCGGAGCAGGCTACCGCTTGGCTGTGCCGGTTCGCGTGCTCTCCAAGGCCGACCCGCCACCGCGGGCTGCCGGCGGGTCGCCGATGGCCGAAGCCAAGCCGCTCGCGGTTCAGGCCTTCTCGACGGGCAATTCGGGCGAGGTCGACACCTATCTGGGGGTCGGCATCGCCGACGCGGTGACGACGGTGCTGGGAAGCCTGCCCGGCCTGACCGTGTCGCCGGCTGGCACCGTGGAGGACCTCGGTCGGGCGCGGACGCTCGGACTGGGCTACCTGCTCGAAGGCGCGGTGCAGCGCAGCGACGCGCAACTGCGAGTCTCTGCCAGGCTGATCGACGTGGCGAGCGGCCACGCGCAATGGAGCGAGCAGTTCGAGCATCCCCAGGCAGACGGTGCCGCGCTGCAGGACGCGATTGCCCGGCGAGTCGCGAACTCGCTGCCGCAATTGTCGGCCGTCGACCATGACCTGAACAGCTACCGCCCGCGAGCGGCCGAGGCCTATTTCCTGCAACTCGAGGCGCGGGCCCACCTCAAGCCCTTTACGCGGCTGCCGCTGATGAAGGCCCTGACCCTGTTCGAGCAGGCGCTGGTGCTCGATCCCGATTACGCCATGGCCCATGCCGGGCTCGCGTCGACCTACCTGCTGATGGCGTCGACCGCGATGTTGCGGCCGCTGCAGGTCGATGAGGCGATGCCGATGGCGCGCCGGGCGGCCGAGCGGGCGCTCGCCCTCGACGAGGAGTTGGCCGAGGCTTGGGCCGCGCTTGGCCGCGTTAAGATGGAGTACGACTGGGACTGGGACGGCGCCGAGGCCGATCTGGCGCATGCCGTCGCCCTCAATTCCAGCTCGGTCGAAGCACTCGCTACCTTCGGCCAGTTCCTGAGCGCGATGGGCCGCCACGACGAAGCGACCGAGGCCATGGAGCAGGCGCGGCGGCTCGATCCGCGGAGCGTCGAGACGCTGCAGCATCTTGGAATCGTCTACTGGATGGCAGGCCAAGCCAACCGGGCGCTCGAAGTCGTGGAGGAAAGTCTGGCGATCACTCCGGATTCGGTCCGGGGCCAATACGGGCGCATGATGATCCTCGATCAACTTGGCCGCCACGACGAGGCGATGGTCGAGCGTCTTGCCACGCTGAGGGGGTTGAGCGTGGCCCAAGGCCTCGCCGAGCAGGTGGAAGCGCTCCTGCGCAGCAAGGGTTGGCAAGAGGCGATGCATGTCTGGATTGGCTTGCTCGAGCGCACCAACCGCTGGGAGGGTGCGGCGATGCAATGGATGGCCGTCGGCGAGCCGGCGCGGGCGCTCGATGCCCTCGAACACTGCGTGAAGGCACGCACTACCTACCTGTGCTTTACGGCGCAGAATCCCTGCTTTCGCTCCCTTCATGGTGACTCGCGTTTCCAGCGCATCTTGCGGACTCTCAAGCTCGACGGACGGACCAGCCCCGTCGTGCCTTAGGGTGGGACGTGTCGGCCTCGCGGTCAGTCCTTGTAGACCTCGACGGTCTGCATCATGCCCATCTCCTCGTGGTTCATCATGTGACAGTGCAGCATGAAGACACCGGTGTAATCGAGGAAGCGCGAGCGGAACACGACACTGCCGCCGTTGCGCGGCACGATGACGGAGTCCCGCCACAGCAGGTCGGGCTGCCGCTGGCCGTTCACCTGCGTCACCTGGAACGGGTTGGTGTGGATGTGGAAGACATGGTCGTCGTGGAAGTGGGTGTTCAGGATCGTCCACTCCTCGACGGCGCCCAGCTTGACGCGCTGGTCGATGCGGCTGGGGTCGAACGCTTTGCCGTCGACCAGGAAGGTGAACTCCTGCCAATGGCCGGCGGCATCGGCTTCCGGCGCGGTCGCCGAGAAGGTCACCGTGCGCTTGCCGGTGATCTCGCTGTCCTTGTTGTGCTCGAACGGCGGCTTGGGCAGGGCGGCCGGTAGTTTCATCGGCATCGGATCGCCGGCCACGACGAGGCGCGCCAGCGGTCCGACTGGCGAGGGGTGGCCCTGGTCGTAGGGCAGCGCCCGGAACTCGTAGGTGCCGGGCGCACCAGCCTGCACCAGGATATCGGCGCGTTGCCCCGGCGCGAACAGCAGGGTCTTGAGTTCCTGCATCCTCCTGAGCTGGATGCCGTCGTAGGCAATGACATTCAGATTATGCTTTTCGAGTTCGAGGAAAAAGTCGTCCTGGTACTGCGAGCCGACCAGCCGCCAGCGCTGCACCTCGCCGGGGCGCATCGTGATCGTCGGCCGCCGCTGGCCATTGATCGCCAGGAAGCGCGTCGCGGTCTCGGGAAACAGCGTGGAGAAGTCCTCGATCATCCCGAAGGCGTCGTAGACGACCTGCGACATGAGCATGACGCGCTCTTTCGCATTGGCGATCTCGGGCACATCGGCGAAATCGCCCTCGACGATGATCGCGCCTGCCATGCCGCTGGCAATCTGTACGTCGGCGCCGCCGTGATGATGCGGGTGATACCAGTAGGTGCCGCAGGTATGGTCTTTCGGCAGAGCAATCTCGATATCGTACTTCTTGTCAGGCACCATCGAACGCATCACGTTGTCGGAGATGCCGCTCGGGCTGCAATGCGCGCCGTGGAAATGGAAGTTCGTGTTGTTGAACTGGTGCGGCAGCGCCATGTTCTTCGGCATCGCGTCCCGGTTCGGCGGGAAGTCGTTCGACAACCTGATCTTGAGCGTCTCGCCAGGCTTCATGCGCAAGGTGGGGCCATGGCTCATGCCCTCGTAGCTCCTGAGGTAGAGCCGCTGCCCGCCGATGTCCTTGTAGGCATAGCGGCAGGACAACGTCGTGTTGAGTACGCCATTGACCGAGCGCCGTACCTCGGGTTCGGCGAACGGCATGTCCATCGCGGCAGCTGCGGCCTGAATGATCGGGCCGGGATCCAGGCCCATTTTCGAATGATCGTGGTGCTGATGTTGTGCAGCGGCGCTGCGCGGCAGGATGAAGTATGCGCCAAGAGCGGCGCCGCCATTCAGCAGGCGCCGGCGTGGAATCCTCTTTTTCCCAAAGTGGGTATCGGCACCCCCGGTGTCGTCCATGTGTCCCCCAAGATCCGTGAAATCCCGCCACCGCGCCGCGCGATGCGTGGGCACTCATTCAACATGCCCATGTTCCCCGGAAAGGGCCAGATGTCTCGGAACGGCAATTCGGTGGCTTTTCCTGCGGCGTTTTGTGGTCAGGGCAAGCGGCTTCGGGGCACGCGGCCCTCAAGCAGGTCGAACAGCCTGCCGGCCACGATCCCGTTGGCCTCGGCCGTGAAGTGAAGGTCGTTCGGGGAGAGGCGATAGCGCAAGGCCCCGGGTGTGCCGACCTTGAAGTCCGGGAAGAGATCCAGCACGTCGAAGCCGGCCTCCGCCGCCGCCCGTGCGACACGCCGGTGGATGGCAGCCCATGTCTCCCGGTCGTGTTCGGACAGCGCCGGAATGATCACGAGCATCGGCTTTTCGATGGATCGCTCCGCCACCAGATCGAAGAGCATGTGGAAATGGGCGACGAGGGTCTGCCAGCGCGCCGGGTAGTCGGAGCCTTCCTCGTTGAAGTCGTCGAGAAGGAATTGAATGTACTGATCGACGTCGGGCGCGAACGACAGTCTGATGGAATCCAGCAGCAGGCGGGCGCTGATCGACGATCTCGCGACGGCCAGCGACAGGCGCTCCATCCAGCCGTCCAGCGTTTCCCGCGGCGGCATGTCGTTCTGGTAGAAGGCGACGATCATCCTCCTGACGCGTGGGTGCAGCGGCACGTCCTTGACGGATTTCACGTAGTCCTTGAGGCCGACACCGATGATGCCCAGGCTGACGACGTTCGCCTCCGGCTCCGTCTGCCGCAGCTTCGCCTGCAGGACATCGCCGAAGCGCTGCGCGATGCCGACGCCCTGGCCCCATACGAACGAATCGCCGACGATGACGATGTCGCGATCCGTGAGCCCGGAGAGATCGTATTTCGTGCGATACCCGACGCCGATGCTGGTCGTCGCATCCGCTGACCCGAATTCCCGGCCGAGCAGGAAGGCCGTGTCGATCGCCGACGGGACGAAAAAGACGGCGCCGGCGAGGAGCGCCGCCAAGCTCGCCCTGCTGTCGCCCCGGCGCATGCTGAAGAGGGCGATACCGACCAGCGAGAGCGAAGCCGCCAACCGTATCGTCGCCAGCAACGGCAAAGTACTCGGCCAGATCAGCACGCTGTTGCTGGCGGGAACGGCATAGGTCAGCAGGATCAGGACAATGCTGGTGAGCGCCACGAGCGAAAAGGCGCGTCCGAGCAGCCCTGCGACGAACGAGGCATACAACACGAGCGTCACCAGGTTGAACGCGGCGGCGCCATACGAGTATTTGCCGAGAAATACCGGAACCTCCGAGGTGCCCGCGAACAGGGCCGCCGCCGGATAAAGGAATAGGACGAACGGACAGGCGATGACCAGTATTTGGCCCAAGGTCATCGCGGCGGTTCCGGGTGGCTGGCCCCGCGTCATTGGCGGCGCGCTCAACCGATCACCCCTGCAGCAATCGCGCCAGATCGGGACGACTTTTCGAGACGCAGAGGTAGTTGCTGAAGCGGAAATTCTCCGCGGTCCAGTCGTAGTCGCCGAAGGCGACGTGATCGGGAAAGATCTTCCCGATGGCGAACCGTTCGGCCAGCAGATCGAAATAATCCTTTAGCAGGAAGCGCGTCTGGCTCGAGAAGGCACCATACTCGAACTGGATGCAGGCGATCCTGTCCGCTTCCAGAAGCGCGCGGGCGCCCTTCAGAACGCGGTGCTCGGCTCCCTCGACATCGATCTTCAGATAATCGATCGCCTCGATTCCACGCTCGGCGCAGAAGGCATCCAGCGTCGTGAGATTCGCCTGGAAGGGGTCGGCCGTGTAGCCGTCATGGCGGGGGACGTCGCAGGTCAGTGTGTCGTGATCCGGGAAGTAATACATCGTCTCCAGGCCGGGCTGGTCCGAGAGCCCGATCTCGTGCAGTTCGACCCGGGACCGAAGCGGCGATGACCGGAAGGTCGCTTCCAGCCGCGCATGCGTCCGGGGCGCCACCTCGAAGGCATGCACGCGACAGTTCGGCCAGAGCCGGAGGGCGGCCCGGGTCCAGTCGCCGACATTGGCACCGACATCGACCGCAAGGCGAAAGTCAGCCGGTTTCAATCGCCCGAGAATGGCGCTCTCGCCGTTGCTCGAGAAATCGCCCCCCTCATTGTGCCACGCGGACTCGAAGAACGAGGTTGCCCGATGCATCGAGCTGACGATCGCCGACCGGCGATGCCGCGCGATGACGCTTCGAAGGGCGTTCTTGCCTCTTTCCCAACCGATCAAGCGCTGTATTCCCGGAATTGCACTACGGCTGCAAAACGAACCCGGCAAAAATATAAAACTGCCGGTGCGCAAGGTGATGTGATGGACATTGCGCGTCAATGGTACCTAAAGCCGGCGCCCGTTCGAGTTCGTGCCGGCTACCTAGTGGTCGGGAAATCGTCTTCAGCGGCTCTCGAACGCCGGCAATTGGTGGGCCGTCACCGCCGGCGCCGGGCCATCGAAGCGCTCGATGTCGACCAGGCAGGTCTGGGCGATGCAGCCCTGGCTCAACTTCGAGGCGCCGATGTCGAGGGTGAGGGCGTTGGGGTTGCCGTGCTTTTCCAGCGGCCGGTTGGAGCCGGCATCGGCCGGATCGAACCAGGCGCCGGTCGAGAGCCGCGCCACGCCCGGCCGGATGCGGTCGCTCAGCCGTGCGGCGGCGAGGCACGCGCCGCGATCGTTGAACACCCGCACCAGATCGCCGGCGGCAATGCCGCGGGCGGCGGCGTCGCGCGGGTGAAGGGTGATCGGCTGGCGGCCCTTGATCTTGGTGGCGCGTGCATGCGGGCTGTGGTCGAGCTGGCTGTGCAGCTTGTCGGCCGGCTGGTCCGACAGCATGTGCAGCGGATAGCGCTCGGCGGCCTTTGAACCCAGCCATTCGATCGGCTCCAGCCACACCGCATGCGGCGGGCAGTCGTCGTAGCCGAACGAGGCGATCTTCTCGGAATAGATTTCTATCCGGCCCGACGGCGTCTTCAGCGGGTGAGCGGCAGGGTCGGCGCGGAACGAGGCCAGCATCACCGGTTCCCGATTTTCGCCCTTGGCCTCGGCAATGCCTGCCTCCCAGAATTCCTCGAAGGCGGGGATGGTGACGCCGGCGGCAGCTGACTTCTCGCGCGACTGTTCGTAGAGGTGCGACAGCCACGCCATCGTGTCGCGGCCCTCGGTGTAGGCCTCGCCCTGGCCCAGGCGCCGGGCGAGCTCCGAAAAGATCCAGTAGTCGTCGCGCGCCTCGCCAATCGGCTCGCGCGCCTTCTTCATGGCGATCAGGTAGGGCTCGCGCCTCGCGTAACCGATATCGTCGCGTTCGAGACCGGTGGTCGCGGGCAGCACGATGTCGGCCATCTTCGCGGCCGGCGTCCAGAACTGCTCGTTGAAGATGATGGTCTCGGGCTTTTGCCACGCCATCCGGAGGCGGTTGAGGTCCTGATGGTGATGGAACGGATTGCCGCCCGCCCAGTAGACGAGCTTGATGTCGGGGTAGGTGAGATCCTGGCCGTTGTAGGCGACCTTGCCGCCCGGGTTGAGCAGCATGTCGGTGAAGCGTGCGACCGGGATGAAGTCGGGGACCTTGTTAGTGCCTTGCGACAGAGTGGGACCCGAGAACAGCGGGCTGCTGCCGCCCATGATGTTGGTCGGGCCGTAGCTCGCGCCGAATCCGCCGCCCGGTAGGCCGATCTGGCCCAGCATGCAAGCCAGGGTCACCAGGGCCCAGAAGGGCTGCTCGCCGTGATGCGAGCGCTGCAGCGACCAGTTGATGTTCACGGTCGTGCGGGTCGCCGCCATCTCGCGCGCGAGCGCACGGATGCGATGGGCGCTGATGCCAGTAATCGTCTCGGCCCATTCTGGCGTCTTGTCGGCCAGCGAGGGCGCGAACTTGTCGAAGCCGACCGTGCAGCGGTCGAGGAATTCCCGGTCGTAGAGATTCTCGGTGTAGAGAACGTGGCAGAGCGCCAGGATCATCGCGGCATCGGTGTTCGGCCGGATCGCCAGCCATTCGATATCGCCGCCGGTGTCGAGGTCCTCGGCGGTCGGCGTGATGTTGACGAAACGCACGCCCTTGGCACGCATGCCGTAGAGGCCGTCCTTGAGGCGATGCACCATCGCGCCGCCGGCGTTGATCTGGGCGTTCTTGTGCGGCGCGCCGCCGAAGGTGACGAACAGCTTGCAATGCTCGGCCAGCACATCCCACGTCGTGTGCATCGCCATCAAGTCTTCCATGCTGGCCACGATGTGCGGCATCAGCACGCGCGCCGCCCCCAGGCTGTAGGAGTCCTGGTGGCGCACGTAGCCGCCGATCGAGTTCAGGAAGCGATGGACCTGGCTCTGGGCGTGGTGGAAGCGGCCGGCACTCGACCAGCCGTAGGAGCCGCCGAAGATCGCGCGGTTGGTATGCTGCGTCTTCACGCGCGCGAGTTCCTTGGAGACGAGATCGAGCGCCTCGTCCCACGAGACCTCGACGAACGGCTCTTGTCCTCTTTTGTCGCTGTTCGCTCCGGGGCCGCGCTCCAGCCAGCTCTTGCGCACCGCCGGCCGGCGGACCCTGAGCCGCGCCACCTCGTCCGACAGCATGTGCAGGCCGATCGGCGAAGGATCGGGGTCCTTCGAGAAGGGATGCAGGCGGATGGCCTGGCCGTGGTCGTCATACTCGACTTCGTAGACGCCCCAATGGGCGGTGGTGAGGGTACGCTGATGGGTCATGGCTCTCTCTCTGGGGTCTCTCAGGCATCCTTGGCGATGGAGAGGAGGCGATCGACGTCGGCGACGTTGGTATCGAAGGCGGTGACGAGCCGGAAGGCGCGCTCGCCCGGCCGGTCGGACGGCCACGGGTGATACTGCGCGCCTCCCGCTTGCAGCGCATCGTGCATGTGCGCCGGCAGGACGATGAATATCTCGTTGGCATCGACGGGGTAGAGAAGCTGCGTGCCCTTGAGCGCTGTCAGCCCGGCCACGAGGAGCCGCGCCATCGCATTGGCATGGCGGGCGTTGGCGAGCCACAGCCCGTCCGTCAGATAGGCATCGAGCTGGGCCGACAAGAGCCGCATCTTGGACAGCAGGTGGCCGCCGCGCTTGCGGCGGAACGCGAACTCGCGGGCGAGGTCGGCGTTGAAGAAGACGACGGCTTCGGCCGCCATGGCGCCGTTCTTGGTGGCGCCCAGGCTCAGGACATCGACACCCGCCTTCCACGAGAGTTCTGCCGGCGAACAGCCGACGAAGGAGAGCGCGTTCGCGAAGCGCGCGCCGTCCATGTGCAGTTTTAGCCCATGGCGCTTGGTGGAGGTCGCAATGGCGGCGATTTCCTCGGGGCCGTAGACTGTGCCGCATTCCGTTGCCTGGGTGATGCTGACGGTGGACGGTTGCGGATAATGCACCACGCCGTAGACGGGCTGGGCCAACGCCTCGGCGAGCTTGCGCCGATCGATCTTGCCGCCCGGTCCCTCGACCCGGAACAGCCTGGCGCCCGACGTGAAGAACTCCGGCGCGTTGGTCTCTTCCTCCGCGATGTGGGAGTTGGGGTGGCAGAAGATCGATCCCCAGGGCGGCGTGCAGCAGGCGAGCGCCAGGCTGTTGGCGGCGGTGCCGGTGACGACCGGGAAAGCCACCAGGTCCGGCTTCTCGAATAGATCGCGCAGCCGTTGTTCGGCTTTCCGCGTCCACTCGTCGGCGCCATAGGAGTGGACGGGGCCGGCGGAAAAGGCGCGGCTCACCGCCTCGATGATGGCGGGATGGGCGCCGACCTCGTTGTCGCTGCGAAAGTTCATTCTTTTTCCTCGCGCTGGTGCGTGACGGCCTCGATGCGATTGCCATCGGGATCGCGCACGAACGCTCCGTAGTAATCGGGATGGTATTGCGGCCTCAGGCCCGGCGGTCCGTCGTCCGTGCCGCCATGTTTTAACGCGGCGGTATGGAACGCCCGCACGGCGGCATGATTTTGGGCTCGAAAGGCCCAATGCCGGTTGTCCGGCACGAAGGTGCCGCGACAGAGATAGATCGAGATACAGGGCGGCGCGTCGGGGTTGTGCCGGCGCTCGCCATAGCCGATGGCTTCGGGCCGGCGGTAGACCCTGGGATAGCCGAGCGCTCCCAGGACTGCGTCGTAAAAGGTCTGGGCGCGGTCGACGTCGGTCGTGGTGATCGACAGGTGATCGATCATCGCTAGCGCGCGACCCCGGGCGGGAACTCGACGGTGCCGAGCAGGGCGCCGTTGCGTGGATCGACGATATAGGCCGCCGACGGCCCGCCCTGGGTTTCGACATGAACGACGAGGCGGTCGCCGACGGCGTTCATCGACACCACGCGCGCGCCAGAGGGCAGGGCGATGCGCTCGCTGAATCCACTGGTGGTGCCGGACGCTGGCGGCCGGGCGGCGTTGGGCGTAGACATGCGACGGGCGATTTCGGCCGCGACGACGACGAAGCCGGCCACGATCAGCAGGCCCATTACGATGACCAGCACCTTCAGCCAGAGCGGTGCGGAGGCCTGAGCAGGAGACGCCAAGAAAACTCCATGAGCGATGCCGCCCGCCACACCGTGACCTTCGATGAAAGCGCTTCCGGCGAACGGCTGGACCGCGCGCTGGCCATCGCCTTGCCGGCCCTCACGCGAAGCCGCGTGAAAGCGCTGATCGAGGGCCGCCGCGTGACGCTGGCCGATGGCACGACGATAGAAGAGCCGTCCCGCAAGGTCAAAACGGGCGACCGCTTCGTCGTCGACATTCCCGAGCCCGAGCCCGCGATCCCGCTGCCGCAGGCCCTGGAACTGGACATCCTCTATGAAGATTCCGACCTGCTGGTGCTCAACAAGCCCGCCGGGCTGGTCGTCCATCCCGCCCCCGGCAATCCCGACCACACCCTGGTCAACGCCCTGCTGGCCCATTGCGGCGACAGCCTGTCAGGCATCGGCGGCGTCCGCCGTCCCGGCATCGTCCATCGCCTCGACAAGAACACCTCGGGGGTCATGGTCGTGGCCAAGAACGACCGCACGCACCAGGGGCTGTCCAAGCTCTTCGCCGCCCACGACCTGACCCGCATCTACCAGGCGCTGGTCTGGGGCCAGCCGAAACCCAAGTCGGGCACCATCGAGGCGGCCATCGGCCGTCATCCTGTCGACCGCAAGCGGATGACCGTCCGCAAGACCAGCGGCCGCCAGGCAGTGACGGAATACTGGGTCGAGAAGAGCTTCGGGCCAGCCCTGTCACCGATCGCCAGCCTGGTCGGGGCGAAGCTCCAGACCGGCCGGACCCATCAGGTGAGGGTGCATCTCTCCCATATCGGCTGCCCGGTCGTGGGCGACCCGGTCTATGGCCGCAAACGGAACACAGGGGGCCCCGAATCGTTGAAAACGTTCGAACGGCAGGCCTTGCACGCCGCGGTGCTCGCCTTCCGCCACCCAGCTACCCACAAGGTGATGAACTTTGCCACAGAATTGCCTCAAGACTTCAAGAAGTTGGTGGCGTCGCTGAACGGCGTTAAGTAATCCCCCTAATACCTGAGGGGGTTAGTAGGATTTAGGTTGACCCGGCGGCTATCCGACTTTTAGACTCGGATTTAGCAGTCGACGGGTGAGAGTGCTAAACGCCCGTTCATTCCAGTCCGGAGTACGAAAGAGAGCCGCCATGAGTGCAGCTACCGCCAACCTTCCCTCCCTGCCGTCGTCTCTGACGCCGGAAGGCAATCTCAGCCGCTACCTTCAGGAGATCCGGAAGTTTCCCCTGCTCGAACCGCAGCAGGAATTCATGCTGGCCAAGAGCTGGCGCGAGCACGGCGACTCCAAGGCCGCCCATCAGCTCGTGACCAGCCATCTGCGGCTCGTGGCCAAGATCGCCATGGGCTATCGCGGCTACGGCCTGCCGGTCGCCGAGCTCATTTCCGAAGGCAATGTCGGCATGATGCAGGCGGTAAAGCGGTTCGATCCGGACCGCGGCTTCCGTCTGGCCACCTATGCCATGTGGTGGATCCGCGCCTCGATCCAAGAATACATCCTGCACAGCTGGTCGCTCGTAAAGATGGGCACCACGGCGGCGCAGAAGAAGCTGTTCTTCAACCTGCGCAAGCTCAAGGGCCAGATGCAGGCCATCGAGGAGGGCGATCTGACGCCCGCCCAGGTGACCAAGATCGCGACCCGCCTCGGCGTGCCGGAGGAGGAGGTGGTGAACATGAACCGCCGCCTCGCCGGGCCCGATTCCTCGCTCAACGCCCCGGTGAAGGCCGAGGGCGACATGGAGTGGCAGGACTGGCTGGTCGACGAGAGTCCGAACCAGGAGACGCGCCTGGGCGAAACCCAGGAGCTCGGCCAGCGCAAGCAGATGCTGGCGGCGGCGCTTAGGCAGCTCACCGACCGCGAGAAGCACATCATCGTCGAGCGCCGCCTGGTCGACGAGCCCAAGACGCTCGAAGACCTCAGCGCCAAGTACGGCATCAGCCGCGAGCGCGTGCGCCAGATCGAGGTGCGCGCCTTCGACAAGCTGCAGAAGGCGATGAAGAACATGGTGGTGGAAGCCGCCGCCAAGCCGACCACTCAGCCGGGGGCCCAGCCGGCTCCCGCGCACGGCTGAGCGACGCGGAACTTCCAGTACGGTAGGCTCCCGGAACACCCGGGAGCCTGCCATGACGACCTCACCCATTCTCTACGAGACGTTGCCGAGCGGAATCGCGCGCATCGTTCTGAACCGTCCCGAGACGCGCAACGCCCAGGACACGGCGTTCCTCTATGCGCTGAACGACGCCTTCGACCGCGCCGCACAGGACGATGCTGCGAAGGTGATCGTGCTGTCGGCCAACGGGCCGCATTTTTCCTCGGGCCATGACCTGCGCGAGGTCGATGGCCACGGCAACATGGCCAAGCACGACACCGTCGGCACCTGGGGCGGTTTCGGCAAGCCCGGCGCCGAGGCCCAGTATGCGCGCGAGCAGGAGATCTACCTCGGCTTCTGCGAGCGCTGGCGCAACATTCCCAAGCCGACGCTGGCCCTGGTCCACGGCAAGGTGATGATCGGCGGCCTGATGCTGATGTGGCCGTGCGACCTCATCGTCTGC
>JAUXWB010000467.1 GCA_030684475.1 Reyranella sp.
CCATAGGAGACAGTTATGGCTGCTAAGAAAAAGGCTGCTAAGAAGAAGGCTGCTAAGAAGAAGAAGCAGTAGACAGGAAAGGGCGTAGGCCAAAGTTTACTTTGGCCCCTCTAACCAAACGCCTTTCGGCTTCCGCGTGGGTGCCCTCACGGCCCCCACCGGAAGCCACCTTCAGAAGACGAGCATTAAATGCCAACGCGACACCTTCGCTTGCGGGGGTGGAAAGGCGAAACTGGATATAGCGTCCGGCGACTTCGGTCTGCCGGACTCTTTTTTTGCCTGCCTTGAAGGCGACGAGATTCCGCTTTACATAGCGGAACATGGATACTGACCGGTCAGTCAATACCAGCTCACCCCGTACCCGCCGGCCGGAGGATCGTGCCTCCGAGATCGCCCGGGCAGCCTTGGAGCTGTTCGTCACTCGGGGCTTCGCCGCCACCAAACTCGAGGATGTCGCCAAGGCCGCATCGGTCAGCAAGGGCCTGCCCTACCTCTACTTCAAGAACAAGGAAGAGCTCTTCAAGGCGGTGATCACCGAGGCGATCGGCGGCCCCCTGGCCGAGGCCAGTGACATGATCGACCGCTTCGACGGCGCGAGCGAGGACCTGCTACGCGAACTCGTCGTCGGCTTCCGGGCCTTCGAGGAAAGTCCGGCAGGCGGTGTCGTGAAGCTGATCCTGGCTGAGGCCGGCAATTTTCCCGACGTGGCCCGCTTCTTCTGTACCCACTTCGACCTCAGAGGACGCGAACTCTTCGCCCGTGCACTGCGGCGCGGCATCCAGCGGAGGGAGTTCCGGCGGATAGAAGACATCGAGACCACGGCGGTCATCCTCGTGCAGCCGCTCGCCATGTTCTCCGTCTGGAAGCGATCGCTGGCGCCCTACGATCCGACCAACACGCTCAGCAGCGACCAGTTCTACGCCGCCTACCTCGACTTCATCTTCAAAGGGCTTCGCCCATGAATACCCGACGCACGGTCCTGATCGTCGCGGCTGTCGCCACCGCTGCCCTGGCGGGTGGCGCCTTCGCATGGAAGAGCGGCCGCGGCGTGTCCACCCAGGCTGGCAGCACCCAGGCTGGCAGCACCCAAGCTGGCAGCGCCCAAGCTGGCAGCGCCCAAGCCGGCAGCACCCAGTCCGGAAAGCCGGCCGACCAGGTCATCGAGCTGATCTTGCCCGAGCTTCATATGATCAGCCCGCGCGGCCTGGTCGATACCGTGCGCTTCACCGGCACGACTCAGCCGATCGACCAGACGATCGTGAAGGCACGCGTCCCTGGCCGCCTGGCCGAAGTGCTGGTACGTGAGGGCGATCGGGTGACCAAGGGCCAGTTGCTGGCGCGCTTCGAGGCGTCCGAGCTGCAGGCCAAGGTCAACGAGCGCCGCTCGGCCCTGGAAGCCGCCCGCGCCGACGCCAGGTGGACGTCGCGCGACCGGTCGGACAAGGAATCACTCGCTTCGCGCAACATCGTCTCGCAGTCCGCTGCTGATCAGGCACGCGCAACCGCCGAGAACCGGTTGTCGATGGTCGCCGTCGCCGAGGCGCAACTCGAGGTCGCCATGAGGAACCTCACCGACGCCCGGGTCGTGGCGCCGTTCGACGGCGTGGTCGGCGAGCGGCTCGCCAACCAGGGCGAGTCGCTGCCCATCGACGGCAAGATCCTGGCGCTGCTCGACACCAGCCACGTCGAGATCGCGGCGCAGATGCCGGCTGCGGACGTCGTGCGCCTGCGCGTAGGCCAGCTCGCTACCGTCATGCTTGAAGGATTCGGTGACCGTCCCTTCAGCGGCCGCATCACCCGCATCAGCCCGACGACACAGGCTGGATCGCGCTCGATTCCGGTCTATGTCGAGATCGTCGACCGCCACGACTCGCTGCGCGGCGGCCTGTTCGCCATGGGCGCCGTCAACGTCCAGGAAAAGAGTCATGCGCTGGCCGTGCCGGCATCGGCGATGCGCAAGGACGACCAGGGCGACTTCGTGCTTGCCATCGAGAACGGCGCCCTGGTGCGCAAGCCGGTCGGCGCGGTACGCACCTGGTCGCGCGGGGAATTGGTTGAGGTGAAGGGCCTCGAATCGGGCATGCAGATCGTCTCCGCTCCCCTGCCCGGCCTTCGGGCGGGGCAGAGGGTCAAGGTCATCGAGACCAAATAGGCGCCCCGCGATGAAGCTCACCCAGATCGCCGTCGACAATCCGGTCTTCGCCACCATGATGATGGTGGCGTTGCTGGTGATGGGCCTGTTCTCCTACCGCCAGCTCGGCGTCGACCAGTTTCCCAACGTCGACTTTCCCATCGTTGTCGTCACCACCGAGTACCCCGGCGCCGCGCCCGAGACCGTCGAGACCGAGATCAGCCGCAAGATCGAGGAGTCGGTCAATGCGATCGCCGGCCTCAAGACGCTGACGTCGCGCTCACTGGAGGGACGATCGATCGTCGTCGCCGAGTTCGAGCTCTCGGTTCAGTCGTCCATCGCCATGCAGGACGTCCGCGAAAAGGTCCAACAGGTCCGCGCCGCCTTCAAGCCTGAGATCAAGGAACCGCTGATCCAGCGCTTCAATCCGGACGACCAGCCGATCGTTTCAATTGCCGTACGCTCCGACATTCGCTCGGTGCGCGACCTGACGACGCTCGCCGACCAGCTCATCGTCAAGCGCCTGCAGACCGTGCGCGATGTCGGGCGCGCCACCATCGCCGGCGGGGTCAAACGCCAGATCAATATCGAGCTCGATCCAGGCCGCATGCACTCGCTGCGGGTCGGCGTCAACGACATCATGCAGGCGATCCGGGACGAGAACCAGAATTTCCCCGCCGGCAATGTCGCCCGCGGCAACGACGACCGCATCATCGAGGTCACCGGCCGCGTCGCCGAACCCGGGAACTTCGCCGACCTGATCGTGGCCCGCCGCGGCCTCGCCCCGGTCTACCTTCGGCAGGTCGCGACCGTGGTCGACGGCCAGCAGGAACTCGAGAGCGTCGCCACCCAGAACGGCGAGCGGGCGCTGGCTATCGACGTGGTCAAGACGCAGGGTTCGAACACCATCGATGTCGCTCGTGGCGTACGCCGGGCCGTTACCGAGCTTCAGGCCGTCGTGCCACCCGACGTCAAGCTCGAGATCGTGCGCGACAGCTCGCGCGGCATCCAGAACTCGGTCAGCAACGTCCAGCAGACGATGATCGAAGGCGGCCTGCTCACAATCGGCATCGTGTTCCTGTTCCTGCACTCGTGGCGCAGCACGGTGATCACCGGCCTGGCGCTCCCAATTTCCGTGTTCGGCGCCTTCATGGTGATGGCGGCCTTCGGCTTCACGCTGAACGTGCTGACGCTGATGGCGCTCAGCCTCGCCATCGGCATCCTCATCGACGATGCTATCGTGGTGCGAGAGAACATCATGCGCCATATCGGCTTCGGCAAGACACATCGTCAGGCCGCGATCGACGGCACCAATGAAATCGGGTTGGCGGTGCTTGCGACGACCTTTTGCATCGTCGCCGTGTTCCTGCCGGTCGCCTTCATGGGCGGAATCATCGGTCGCTTCTTCTTCCAATTCGGCGTCATGGTCTCGGCTGCGGTGCTGATCTCCCTGTTCGTGTCCTTCACCCTCGATCCGATGCTCTCGAGCATCTGGTACGACCCCCAGGCGCACGGCAACGGCCGCTTCGCCCGCATCGTGAACACCGCCCAGGACCGCGCCAACGGCCTGTATCGCACGATTCTCGGCTGGTCGCTGCGCTGGCCCAAGATCACCCTGCTGATCGCACTCGGCACTTTCCTCGGCAGCTTCGCCTTGCCGAAATATATCGGCTTCGAATTCGTGCCCCAGGCCGATCTCGGCGAGCAGGTCGTGAGCATCGAAACGCCGATCGGATCGTCGCTCGAATACACGACGGCCAAGCTCAATCAGGTCGATGCCGCGGTGCGCGAATTTCCCGAGGTCGCCTATACCTACGGCACCGTCAATACCGGCTCCGCCAACGGCAAGAACCAGGCGAGTCTCTATCTTCGCCTGAAGCCCATCAACGAGCGTAAGCGTTCACCCGAGCAACTCGCCCAGCCGATCCGCGAGCGCCTGGCCGGCATCCCCGGCGTCCTGGTGTCGATCAACATTCCGGGCGGCCCCGGCGGCGGCGTGCAGAAGCAGCTCCAGCTGTCGCTCCAGGGACCCGACACCGCCGTGCTCGACACGCTGTCGCAGGAGGTGATGCACCGCGCCGCCGCCATTCCGGGCATCGTCGACCTCGACCGCAACCTGAAAGCCGCCAAGCCGGTGCTGTCGGTGCGGTTGCGGCGCGACGCGGCCTCCGACCTCGGCCTCGGCTCGGCCCAGGTGGCGCAGTCCCTGCGGCCGCTGTTCGCCGGCGACGAGACCAGCCTGTGGCGGGCTCCCGACGGCGAGAACTACACCGTCATGGTCCGCCTGCCGGTCGACGAGCGCACTGGCGTCGCCGACCTGCAGCGCATCTGGTTCACCGCCGGCTTCGAGCCGAACGGCCTGCCGCGCATGGTCCACATCGCCCAGATCGCCGACATCATCGACGACGTCGGCGCCTCCCAGATCAACCGTCGCGATCTCAACCGCGAAGTCCAGATCACCGCCAACGTCGCGGGCCGGTCGACCGGCGAGGCTAGCAGCGACCTGGAGAAGATCCTGGCCGAAACCAAGCTGCCGCCGGGTTACCGCTTCGTCTTCGGCGGCTCGACCAAGGACATGGCCGAAAGCGCCGCCTATGCCGGCCAGGCGCTTCTGCTCGCCGTGATCCTGATCTATCTGATCCTGGCTTCGCAGTTCGGGAGCTTCCTGCAGCCCATCGCCATCATGATGTCGCTGCCGATGTCGCTGATCGGCGTGTTCCTGGGACTGCTGATCGCCGGAACCACGCTCAACATCTTCAGCGCCATCGGCTTCATCATGCTGATGGGTCTGGTCACCAAGAATGCTATTCTGCTGGTCGATTTCTTCAATCAGACGCGGGCCCGCGGCACCCCGGTCAACGAGGCCCTGCTCGAGGCCGGCTCGATCCGGCTCAGGCCGATCCTGATGACCACGCTCGCCATGGTGTTCGGCATGATGCCCTTGGCGCTGGGCCTGGGTGAAGGCGCCAGCCAGCGCGCGCCGATGGCGCATGCGGTGATCGGCGGCCTCATCAGCTCGACGCTCCTCACCCTGGTCGTCGTGCCGGTCATGCTGATCTACATCGACCGAATCGGCGCCTGGACCAAGAAGCGGTTCAGCCGATCCGCCGACGACGTCGCGCGAACGCACAAACCAGCCGAGTAAGTTCCCGGGACTGTTTTCGCCTCGCCCTGGCACGATTCGCGCTATGCTCGATTCATGCCGGATGACTCCCCGACGATCGGCCTGCGTGTCGCAGACACGCTTGCCGCGGTCGACTCTCGACAATGGGATGCCTGTGCGCTGGCACCGGGGTCCGCCGGCAATCCATTCCTGAGCTACCGTTTCCTGAAGGCCCTGGAGGACTCGAAGTCGGTCGGCCGGCGCACCGGCTGGCAACCGCAGTACCTGCTGGCGGAAGATTCCGAGGGCGGCCTGCTGGGCGCGGTCCCGCTCTACGTCAAGGGCCACTCACAGGGCGAGTATGTCTTCGACCACGGCTGGGCGCAGGCCTTCGAGCGCGCCGGCGGACGCTATTACCCCAAGCTCCAGGCCGCGATTCCCTTCACGCCGGTGCCGGGCCCGCGGCTTTTCGCGCGGCCGGGCCCCCTCGCCGACGGCGTGCGCGACGCGATGATCGACATGCTGGCCAAGATCGTCGGCGACAACGGCATCAGCTCGGTCCATGCCACTTTCTGCACCGAGGCCGAATGGAAGCGATTCGGCGAACGCGGCTGGCTGCTGCGGCTGGGACAGCAATTCCACTGGCACAACGAGGGCTACAAGAGCTTCGATGATTTCCTCGGCACCCTCTCCTCGCGAAAGCGCAAGGCGATCCGGAAGGAGCGCGAGGCGGTCCGCCGGGAGGGCCTTACCATCCGGGCACTGAGCGGTGACGACATCAAGCCCGAGCACTGGGACGCCTTCTTCGCCTTCTACATGGACACCGGCGGCCGCAAGTGGGGCACGCCCTATCTGACGCGCGCCTTCTTCGACATCCTGGGCTCTACCATGGCCGACAAGGTGGTGCTGGTCATGGCCGAGGCCGACGGCCGACCAGTCGGCGGCGCGCTCAACCTAAAGGGCGACGACACGCTCTATGGCCGCTACTGGGGCTGCCTGGAGAGTCACGCGTTCCTGCATTTCGAGGCCTGCTACTATCAGGCGATCGACTATGCCGTGGCCCACGGCCTGCAGCGGGTCGAAGCCGGCGCGCAGGGTGACCACAAGATCCAGCGCGGCTATCTCCCGGTGCCAACCTATTCAGCGCACTGGATTCCCGACGCTGGATTCCGCCGCGCCGTCGCCGACTACCTCAGCCGCGAACGACCGGCGGTCGAGCAGGAAATCGAAGGGTTGATGCAGTACTCGCCGTTCAAGAAGGAGAACGAGTAGCCGTCACTTCTTGTCGACCATGAGCACGCCCAGAAAGAAGATCACGAAGAAGATCAGCTGCTCCGTCATCCCCAGCGGCGCCTGCCAGCCGATCTTGTCGACGATGAAGAGGGCGACCCAGAACACCGCGGTGGCGAGCACCGCGGCGCGCAGGGCGACCCAGAGCGGCCGGAAAGCGCTCACTCGGCCAGCACAGGTTCTTGGCTGGCCGGCGGCAAGGCTCCGCGCTCGGGCGGCAGGAACTCGAAGACGAGCTTGGCAGCATCGCCCTGGCCTTCGACGTCGACCCGTACCGTGCCGCCGGTCGAAAGCTTGCCGAACAGGACCTCCTCGGCCAACGGCTTCTTGATGTGCTCCTGGATGAAGCGGCCAAGCGGCCGGGCCCCGAACGTCTTGTCGTAGCCCTTCTCCGCCAGCCAGCGGCGGGCGCCGTCGCTCAGTTCGATGAAGACCTTGCGGTCGGCAAGCTGGCCCTCGAGCTCGGCCACGAACTTGTCGACGACTCGGCCCATCGACTCAGGGCCAAGGCTCGCGAACTTGATGATGGCATCGAGCCGATTACGGAATTCCGGCGAGAACATCCGGTTGATCGCGTCGTCGTCCTCGTCGTGCCGCTGCTCACGGCCGAAACCCAGTGCCGGCTTGGCGATGTCGGCGGCGCCGGCGTTAGTCGTCATGCACAGGATGACGTTGCGGAAATCGACCGTCCGGCCGTTGTGATCGGTGAGCTTGCCGTAGTCCATCACCTGCAGCAGCACGTTGAAGACGTCGGGATGCGCCTTTTCGATCTCGTCGAACAGCACGACGCTATGCGGATGCTGGTTCACCTTGTCGGTCAGCAGACCGCCCTGGTCGAAGCCGACATAGCCCGGCGGCGCGCCGATCAGGCGCGAGACGCTGTGCCGTTCCATGTATTCCGACATGTCGAAGCGGATCAGCTCGAGCCCGAGCAGACGTGCGAGCTGCCGTGTCACCTCGGTCTTGCCGACGCCGGTCGGACCGGCCAGCAGATAGCTGCCGATCGGCTTCTCCGGCGCGCGCAGGCCTGCCCGGGCGAGCTTGATCGAGGCGGCGAGATGCTCGATCGCCCGATCCTGGCCGAACACGACGGTCTTGAGATCGCGGTCGATGTTGCGCAGCAGCTCGGCATCGTCCTTGGACACGCTCTTGGGCGGAATGCGTGCGATCTTGGCGACGATCTCTTCGATGTCCGGCACCTCGATGATCTTTTTCCGCTGGTCGGGCGTGCGCAGCATCTGGGCGGCACCAACCTCATCAATCACGTCGATTGCCTTGTCGGGCAGCTTGCGATCGTGGATGTAGCGCGCCGACAACTCGACTGACGCCTTGATGGCATCGTCGGTGTAGGAAACGTGATGGTGCTTCTCGTAGACCGGCTTCAGGCCTCGCATGATCTCGATGGCGTCGCCGACGGTAGGTTCCGGCACGTCGATCTTCTGGAAACGGCGGACGAGCGCACGGTCCTTCTCGAAGTGGTTGCGGTATTCCTTGTAGGTCGTCGAACCGATGCAGCGCAGCTCGCCCGACTGCAGCGACGGCTTCAGCAGGTTCGACGCATCCATCGAGCCGCCCGACGTGGCGCCGGCACCGATGATGGTGTGGATCTCGTCGATGAACAGCACCGAGTTGGGTTTTTTCTTGAGTTCGCTCAGCACCGCCTTCAGCCGCTCCTCGAAGTCGCCGCGATAGCGCGTGCCGGCCAGCAGGGCGCCCATATCGAGCGAGTAGATCACCGAATCCCGCAGGACCTCCGGCACCTCGCCGTCGACGATCTTGCGCGCCAGGCCCTCGGCGATCGCCGTCTTGCCGACGCCCGGCTCGCCGACATAGAGCGGATTGTTCTTGGTGCGCCGGCACAGGACCTGGATGGTGCGCTCGACCTCGTGCTCGCGGCCAATCAAGGGGTCGACCCGCCCCTCGCGTGCCTTCTGGTTGAGGTCGACGCAATAGGCGGCCAGCGCCTCGTTGCCCTGCTTGGTGGCAGCCTCGCCTCCCTCTTCCTCGGAGCCGCTGACCCGCCGGGCGCGGGCGCGGCCAGGGACCTTGGCCTTGCCATGGCTGATGTAGTCGACCGCATCCAGGCGGGTCATCCCCTGGTTCTCCAGGAACGACACCGCATGGCTGTCGCGTTCGGAGAACAGCGCGACGAGGACGTTTGCGCCCGTCACCTCGTTGCGACCCGACGATTGGACGTGCACGGCGGCCCGCTGTACGACGCGCTGAAAGCCGGCAGTCGGCAGCGGTTCGCTCGGCGTCTGGGTGACGATGCCCTTGAGACGATTGTCGACGAAGGTTTCGAGATCGTGCCGCAGGCGGTCGATGTCGACGCCACAAGACTTGAGCACCGGCGTCGCGTCCTCGTCTTCCGTCATCGCCAGGAGCAGGTGTTCCAGCGTCGCGTATTCATGTCGGCGCTCCCCGGCCAGGCCGAAGGCGCGGTGGAGGGACTTCTCGAGGTTCTTGGACAGCATGGACATCGGACCACCTCGACGGAAAAACGAACTACTCTTCTTCGAACTACTCTTTCTCCAATGTGCACTGGAGAGGGTGCTGGTTTTTGCGGGCGTAATCCACCGTTTGCGTCACCTTGGTCTCGGCGATCTCGTAGGTGTAGACACCGCAGATACCGACGCCCTTCTGGTGGACATGCAGCATGATCTGGGTCGCCTCGTCGCGATTCTTCTGAAAGATATGCTGCAGTACGTCGACCACGAACTCCATCGGCGTGTAGTCATCGTTCAACATCAACACCTTGTACATCGACGGCTTCTTCGTGCGCGTCCGCGTGAGCGTCAGCGCCCCGGTCCGGCCACCGTTGTCGCCATCCCCGTCGTCGCGGCGGGGCGGCTGTCGCGGTGGCCCGCCGGGCGGCTCGCTGGGGCCGCCCAGCCGCTCGCTCTCGAGGCGCCATTCGCATGCGGTACGCACAGAGACCATCGTCCGGTTCAGGCTCCTGGTAAACATACTCCCTAATTATATAGGCAGCGCGGCCGCTTTCGCTACCTCGGCCGCAGGCCATCCTTCCCCACCACCAGGATCCATCGATCTGCCTCCCCGCCGCGAAATTCCGCAGGTTCCATCTTGCGCGGGCGATGGACCGGCACCGGCACGTTGTCCCAGGCAAAAAGCCGGTCGGCGAACCGTACGTTGGCGAAGCCATCCGTCGGGTAGTGGTAGGCCTGAAATCCCCAGATGCCATTGCGGCAAGACGCGACGGTCCACCAGAAATCGTTGTACGGCAAGCGCAGGCCGTCGCGGGGTGGGCCGAAGGCCGTGCTCTCCTCCAGTAGCCCTACCAACTCGCGGGCTTCATCGGCACTCAATAGGCGCTCGCCGTGCTTCATGCTCCATGGCGCCAAAACATCGGAGAGTTTGCCGATCGTGATCTCCGAGAGGTCAGTCCGGTTCGACAGCACGCCAATGTTCAGGCCGGCCGTGCCGTCGGGCTGCAGGAAGACCTCATAGGTCCGCACCTGCTCACGCCAGAGCGCATTGTAAACCAGCCGGATCTGACTGCGGCCACCCGCTCGGCAGGCCTGCCGAATGTCGTCAGCCGCCACATAGGAGAACCAGTTGAAGCTGCGAGCGATCGGCCGGTCGACGTTGCGGTCTGCCCGCTGTGCCCAAGCGCCGCCGGCAATGACCAGCGCCAAGCCGACTACCGCCATGAACGTATGCTTCATCGCCGATCCCCTATGGTTTCAAGCATTTTCCGAACCAACTGGGGCAGCAGCACGGCGGGCGAAAAGTTGCATACCCCCACAAACTTTAGTAAAGTAAAAGGAATCTCGCCTAACATCTTGGTAAAGAACAAAAATATTGACATACATTGTTGTGGCTTAACGAGCGATGACCTTTCCCCTCAAGCGCATCGCGGTCAGCCTGTCCCGGCTTGCCGTGGCCTTCCTTTTCGCTGGTGCCATCGTAGCACCCATAGCGCCGTCGGACGCCGACGCCCGGTCGGCGTCGACAAAGCGCGCTGTGCCACCGTCCAAGGCGCGTACCATCGCCAAGAAGAAAATGATTCACAACCCGTCACCGTGGGTGCCCAATCCTGCGGTCTCCGGCAAGGCTGCCTACTTGATCGTCGATGCCACCAGCGGCCGTGAACTCGTGTCCGACCAGGCCGATGAGCTTCGCTACCCGGCATCACTCACCAAGCTGATGACGATCTACCTCACTTTCTCCGCCCTCGATTCCGGCCGGCTTTCGCTGGGCGACAAGCTGCCGGTGTCGTCGAATGCCCTCAACGCGCCACCGACAAAGATGGGCTTGCCGCCCGGCGGTTCGGTCATCGTGCGCGACGCAACGATGGCCCTCGTCACCCGCTCGGCCAACGATGCCGCCGTCGTCCTTGCCGAAGCGCTCGGCGGCGACGAGGCGAACTTTGCCCGCCTGATGACTCAGAGAGCGCGCCAGCTCGGCATGAATTCGACGGTGTTTCGCAACGCCTCCGGCCTGCCCCACCGCGAACAGGTCACGACGGCACGCGATATGACTCGTCTCGCCAGTGCCCTGATGCGCGACTATCCGCACTACTATGCGGTGTTTTCTGTTCAGAGCTACACCTACCGCGGACGGCGGCTCAACACTCACAACCGCATGCTCGGCAGCTACGACGGCGCGGATGGCCTCAAGACCGGCTACATCTCGGCCTCCGGTTTCAACCTCTTGATGTCGGCAGTGCGCGACAACCGCCGGCTGATCGGAGTGGTGATGGGCGGCGAAAGCGCCGGCCGTCGGGATCGCCAGATGGCCGACCTGATGGACCGCGGCTTTGCCATGGCGCAGTCCATGCAGCTCTCAGGCTGGACGGCCCAGCGCAAGCCGCCATCGGCCCGTTACACCGCCGCGCAATTCGATCCGGGCAGCAGCTTCGCCGAGGCCTATCGTCCACCGGCCGCAACCGCCAAGACCAATGCCGGCGCGACGCAGCAGGCCACGGTCAATCCGAAGTACGCAGGATTCGTGGCCCCCGCTCCTGCCATGTCGGCATCCGCCGCGCCCACGCTCGGGAGCTGGGTCATCCAGGTCGGCTCGTTCAGCGAAGCCCAGGCCGCTCAACTCGCGCTCGAGCGCGCCGCAGCGTCGCTTCCGACCCAAGCCAAGTCGGCAGCCGCGATGGTCGACGAAGTGCAGCTGGCGAGCCGCACCTTCCACCGCGCGCGCCTCACCAACCTCTCGCAGGAACAGGCGATCGACGGTTGCAAGCAGCTCGAGAAGAAGAAGATCTACTGCGCGGCGCTGCAGATCACCGCCTGGAATACGCCAAGCGCTCGCTAAGAGCCCGTTTCAGCCGTCCCACGAACGCCCGCTTGTGACGACGCTGCCATAGCGTCAGGTCCCAGAACTCTCCGGTCGGCTGCAGGCGAGTCTGGATCGGCTCGAACACCGAGACCACTGTCATCGCGCCAGCCGTCTTCACCCGAAGCGGTGCGATGCGATAGCCGGGCCCTTCATAAGCCGCCAACCGGGCGACATCGCGGCCGCTCAGCCCGCCTACGATCGCCCCCGGCACTTCGCCGCGCGGGTCGGGGATCGCGACCGGATAGGTGCCGCCCTTGACCTTGCGCCGCGCGTATCCCGGCAGACCCGCCGGCATGTAGGCCTGCGGCGGCAAGCGACGCCCGAGCACGAGTGCCGTGACGTCGCGATCGAGCAAGGTGCCGTAGAAGAAGAAGCGCATCAGTGATGGCCGGCCGAGGCATCGTCGGGCAGGTTGACGCCACTCGCCGCAAGTGCCGCCTTGAGGTCGACCATGAGCCGCTGGAGACCCGCCTCGTCGGCAGCCTCGCAGCGCGCCACCAGCACGGGCTGGGTGTTCGAGGCGCGCAGCAGCCACCAGCCATCCTTGGTGCTGACCCGGACGCCGTCGATGTCGGAAAGCTTGGCGCCTGCCTTCAACAGTCGCGCCTTTACCTCATCGACGACGCCGAACTTGCGCTCGTCGGCGCAGTCGAACCGCAGCTCCGGCGTGTTCACCGCCTGTGGCAGGGCATCGCGCATGTCGGCCAGGCTTTCCTCGCTGTTGGCCACGATGTTGAGCAGACGCAGACCGCAGTAGAGCGCGTCGTCGAAGCCGTAAAAGGTGTCGGCAAAGAAGACGTGGCCGCTCATCTCGCCCGCAAGCGGCGCGCCGATCTCGGCCATCTTGCTCTTGATCAGCGAATGGCCGGTCTTGAACATCATCGGCTTGCCGCCCGCCTTGGCGATCTCATCGAACAGCACCTGGCTCGCCTTGACGTCGGCGATGATGGTGGCGCCGGGATGGGCCTTCAGTACATCGCGCGACCAAAGCACGAGGAGCTGATCGCCCCACAGGATGCGTCCCTTGCCGTCGACGGCACCGATGCGGTCGCCGTCTCCGTCGAAGGCGATACCGAGGTCGCAACCGCGATTCCTGACCTCTGCGATGAGCTGTTCGAGGTTCTTCGGCACTGTCGGGTCGGGATGATGCGAGGGAAACGTTCCGTCGACCTTCTCGTTCAACACGAAATGCTCGCCCGTCAGTTTGTCCACGACGGCACGGATCGACACGCCCACGGCGCCGTTGCCGGTGTCCCAGGCGACCTTGAGCTTCTTGCCCGGCTTCACGTCCCTCAGCAGCCGCGCGGCATAGTCGCCCAGGATGTCAATCTTCTCAACCTTGCCCTGCCCGCTCTCCCAGTCGGCCTTGCCCGCCATCGCGCCCAGGGTCTGGATGTCGGCGCCGAAGAAGGATTTCTTGCCCATCATCATCTTGAAGCCGTTGTAGTCCGGCGGATTGTGCGACCCCGTGATCATGATCCCGCCATCGGCATCGAGATGGTAGACGGCGAAGTAGAGCATCGGCGTTGCGGCGAGGCCGATGCTCGTGACATCAATGCCGGCTTCGGTCAGTCCATCGATGCAGGCTGCAGCTAGCTCCGGTGAGCTGTGCCGGCCATCATAGCCCAACGCGACGTGCTTGCCGCCCTTGCGGCGTACCAGCGTACCGAGAGTCCGCCCGATGGCACGGGCATCCGCTGGATGCACGGTGCCACCAACGATCCCACGAATGTCGTACTCGCGCAGGATGCTGGGGTCGAACTTGTGCGCCGTCTGGCTCATGATAGTGGCTCCGGAAAAGACAATGATCTCTAGGTACGCGGCTTGGGACGGCCGATCCCCTCGTAGGCAAAGCCCAGGTCGCGCATTTCGTCGGGATTGAAGATATTGCGCAGGTCGACAATGCGTGGCTGGCGCATCAACTCCTTGATACGCCGCGGATCGAGGCCGCGAAACTCGTGCCACTCCGTGATCACAACCAGCAGATCGGCGCCGCTTGCCGCCTCATATGCCGTCCCGGCAAAGGCGACGCCGGGCAGCATGCGCGCCGCCTCCTCCATCCCCTCTGGATCGAACGCCACAATGGTGGCGCCGGCTGCCTGCAAGGCGGGGACGATGTCGAGCGAGGGAGCGTCGCGCATGTCGTCGGTGTTGGGTTTGAACGTGAGGCCGAGGACCGCGATCGTGATCCCGACCACCGAGCCACCGCAAAAGTCGATGACCTTGCGCGCCATTCGCTTCTTGCGCGCGTTGTTTACTTCGATCACCTGCTCGACGATCGTTTGCGGCGCGTTGACCTCGCGCGCGGTGTAGGCGAGCGCCAGCGTATCCTTGGGAAAACACGATCCACCGAAGCCAGGGCCGGGATGAAGGAACTTGCGGCCGATGCGACCATCGAGCCCGATCCCCCGCGCCACATCGTGCACATCGGCGCCCACCTTCTCGCACAGGTCGGCAATCTCGTTGATGAAGGTGATCTTGGTCGCAAGGAAAGCGTTGCCGGCGTACTTGGTGACCTCTGCTGTCTCGATGTTGGTGAACACCATCGGTGTCTGAATTAGGTTGAGCGGCCGGTAGACAGACGCCATCACGTCACGGGCCCGCTGACTTTCGACGCCGATCACGACCCGGTCGGGCTTCATAAAATCCTCGATCGCCGCCCCCTCGCGTAGGAACTCCGGATTGGAGGCGACGTCGAAATTGTTCGCCGGCCGGGCCTCGCGGATGATGCGGGCGACTTCGCGGCCCGTACCGACCGGCACCGTCGACTTGGTAACCACGACGGTATAGCCGCGGATCGCCTCGGCGATCTCCGCCGCCGCAGCGTAGACGTAACTCAGGTCGGCGTGGCCGTCGCCGCGCCGGGTCGGCGTGCCGACGGCAATGAACACGGCATCGGCATTCCCCACGGCATCGGCAAGGTTGACGCCGAAGTCGAGGCGGCCGGCGCGCACGTTATCGGTCACGAGCTTGTCGAGGCCGGGTTCGTAGATCGGCATCTCGCCCTTGCGCAACCGGGCGATCTTGTCGGCGTCCTTGTCGACGCACATGACGTCATGGCCGAACTGGGCGAAGCACGCGCCGGACACGAGTCCGACATAGCCGGAACCGATCATGGCAATGCGCATGTCGTCAGCCTTTCATCAAGCGTTCGATCAAGGCACGGCTCTCGGCCTTGGTGTCGGTCCGGCTCAGCGAGATGGCAACGTTGGCCTCGAGGAAGCCCAGACGGGTACCGCAATCGTAGCGCCGCCCGGTGTAGCGCAGGGCGTGGAACGGCGATTGGCCAATCATCTTTGCCATGGCGTCGGTCAGCTGGATTTCACCGCCGGCGCCGGTCTCGTGGCGATTGAGATGATCGAAGACATCGGGCAACAGCACGTAGCGTCCGATCAACGCCAGGGTCGATGGCGCCTCCTCAGGCTTGGGCTTCTCGACCATGCCGGTTATCTCGGCCAGCCCGTTCCTTTCCGCTTTCACCGCGGCGATACCATAGCTCTTGGTCTGCTCGCGCGGCACGTCCATCACGGCGACCACGCTGCCGCCGGTCTTCTCGTGCGCCTGAGCCAGTTGGCCGATGCAGCTCGGCGTATCGAGCGTGAGCTCGTCTGGCAGCAGAACCGCAAACGGCTCGCGACCGATCCAGTGGCGCGCGCACCACACCGCATGGCCGAGGCCGAGCGGCTTCTGCTGGCGCGTGAAGATCGCGTTGCCCGGCTTTATGGTGGTACCTTGAGCCTCGGCGAGTTCGGGCGCCTTCTTGCGCTGCTGCAAGGTCATCTCGAGCTCGTAGGCGTGGTCGAAGTGATCCTCCAAAGCGACCTTGTTGCGGCCACTGATGAACACGAACTCGTCGATCCCGGCTTGAAGGCATTCCTCGACGGCGTACTGGATGAGTGGCCGATCGACGACCGTCAGCATTTCCTTCGGCATTGCCTTGGTGGCGGGCAAAAAACGGGTGCCCAGTCCGGCGACCGGCAGAACAGCTTTACGAACACGCTGCGCCATCTTCATCGACCTCGTTTAGGGGGAGGATTTTATAGACAATTCAATGATTTGACAGAGATTGTCGGCGTGACAAACCGGGGGCCGCGCTAGATGCCATGCCAGCACGGGCCATGGCAAGGTCATCCCCCGAGCAAGACATCCTTTGCCCGGTTGATGCGGGCGGCCAGGTCGGCGCTTCCACCGACATCAGGGTGCATGCGTTGAATGAGGCGGCGATGGGCGGCGCGGATTTCGTCCGTGGTGGCACCCTCGGCCAAACCCAGCACGGCGAGCGCCTCGTCGCGTGACATGTCGGTTCGTGGCCCTCCCGGTGGCGGTCGGCGGGCATTGCGCCAGTCCGCGCCCAACCGGCGATCGAAGTAGGCTTCGAGCACCTTGAGCGAGTCGGGATCTGCCGCGCAGTCCGCATGCAGTCCGAGCAGCTCGTTGTCCGCGAGCGAGTCCAACGTGCGGCCGACGAAGCGGCCCGACAGAACCGTGCCGCCGACGTCCCCGGTGCTGTGATCGATCCAGGCCTGCAGGATCGCGGTGCGAACTTCCGTGCGCTGCCCAGTGCCCGGAGAGCTGAACCCACCGGACGAGCGGTGACGCGCCGCCCGGGCAATCAAAGCGGCGATCACGAAGCCGGCAAGCCCCATCAGTTCCGGCAGCATGCTGGGAAGAAACCTGATGCCGAAGATCAGGAAACCGCCGATGCCGATGGCGCCCATGACGACGAGGACCGGTCGCATCAGCCGGGCGATGGATGAAGGGTTGGCCCGAAGGAACCAGGCAACGCCGAAAGCCACGGCCGCCAGCACGATGAGCGCCAGGAAGAAGATCGCCGGCATGATTCACTGCCGGGGGCGTGCCGACTCCGGCGTGGCGGGCGCCGGTACCGGCTGGGCTGGAGTTTGCGACTGCAACTGTTCCAGGCGTTCGCGCTGCATTTCCCGCCAACGCGCAACGTTGCGATTGTGTTCGAGCAAGGTCGTGGCGAAGGCGTGCCCACCCTGACCGTCGGCAACGAAAAAAAGTGAGCGGTCGCGCGCCGGATTGGTCGCCGCCACGATCGACGCGCGGCCGGGATTGCAGATCGGCCCCGGCGGCAGGCCAACGACGGCATATGTGTTGTACGGCGAAGTCGACTGCAGGTCGGCGCGCGTCAGTTCGCGATTGAGCGGTGCCTTGCCGCCGGTGAGACCGTAGATCGTCGTCGGGTCGCTTTCGAGCTTCATTCGGCGTCGCAGCCGGTTGATGAACACTGCCGACACCCTGGCCCGTTCGGCGGGAAGAGCGGTCTCCTTCTCGATGATCGACGCCAGCACCAGAGCGTCGCGCCGTTTCGCCAACGGCAAGCCGGGCGCACGCTTGCGCCACGCGTCATCGAGCGCTTTCTCCATCGCCTCCTTCATGCGCAACAGCAGGCCGTCGCGCGTATCGTCACGCGAGTAGAAGTAGGTTTCAGGAAGCAGATCACCTTCCTTGACGTCGAGCGTAATCTCTCCCGCCAGCGCCTCGGTCTTGCGAAGCAGCTCGATGACCTCGGCCGTCGTCATCCCCTCTGGCACCGTCAGCCGGCGCTGCACGAGCTTGCCGGACTGCAGAAGATCTACCAAGGCCTGCATCGAGGTCCGTGCCGGAATCTCGTATTCGCCGGCCTTGATGGGCTTGGGGGCGGGATCGATCATCAGCGCAATGCGGAACAGACGGGCATGCGAGATGATGCCCTCTTCCTGCAGCACCCTCGCCATCGTCACCGGACCCGCGCCACGGGGGATCACGACTGTCTTGGCAACCTGAAGCGGGCCTTCGGAAGTGAGCAACGAGTGGCCAAGGTACAACGCGCCACCCATCAGCGTCGCGAACAGGGCAACGAAGAAGAGCACCCAACGGAAGTAGCTGAGCACCCTCAGCCTCCGGCGATCAAACGGGACCGAAGATCAACGACGCGTTGGTGCCGCCGAAGCCGAACGAGTTGCTAAGGGCATAGCGGACCTTGCGCTGCTTGGCCTGCTTCGGCACCAGGTCGATGTCGCAACCTTCGTCCGGTTCCTCGAGATTGAGCGTCGGCGGCACGACCTGGTCGTTCATCGACTTGATCGCGTAGATCGCCTCAATGGCGCCGGCCGCACCCAGCAGATGGCCGGTGGCCGATTTGGTCGACGACATCGAAAGCTTGTAGACGTCCTCACCGAAGGTCCGCTTCACGGCACCGAGTTCGATGGTGTCGGCCATAGTCGAGGTGCCGTGGGCGTTCACATAGTCGATCTGGTCGGTATTGAGCTTGCCGCGCTTCAGCGCCGCCTTCATGGCGCGCATCGCGCCGTCACCATCCTCGGAGGGGGCCGTGATGTGATAAGCGTCGCCCGACAGGCCATAGCCGATGATCTCGCCGTAAATCTTGGCGCCGCGCTTCTTGGCGTGCTCGTATTCCTCGAGCACCACGCAGCCCGCGCCCTCGCCCATGACGAAGCCGTCGCGCCTCTTGTCCCAAGGCCGTGACGCCTCGGTCGGCGTGTCGTTGAAATCCGTCGAAAGGGCCTTACAGGCGTTGAAGCCGGCGATGCCGATGCGGCAGATCGCTGCCTCGGCGCCACCAGCCACCATGACGTCGGCATCCTCGAGCTGGATGAGCCGTGCCGCGTCGCCCAAGGCGTGCGCGCCGGTGGCGCAGGCGGTGACGACGGAATGGTTCGGCCCCTTGAAGCCGTACTTGATCGAAACCTGGCCCGAAACGAGGTTGATCAAGGCCGAGGGAATGAAGAACGGGCTGACCCGACGCGGCCCTCGCTCCTTCAGCACCAGCGAGGTCTCGTAGATGGTTTGCAGGCCGCCGATGCCGGAGCCGATCATGACGCCGGTTCGAGTGAGTCCTTCCTCGTCCTGCGGCTTCCAACCCGAATCCTCGACCGCCTGTTCGGCAGCGGCAAGCCCGAAGACGATGAAGCGGTCGAGTTTGCGCTGATCCTTGGGGACAATATAGGTATCGACATTGAAGTGGCCGTTGGCTTTGTCGCCCAAAGGCACTTCGCCCGCGATTCTGGTCGCGAGGTCCGACGTGTCGAACGCCTGGATCGAACGGATTCCCGACTCGGCAGCGATCAGCCGCCGCCAGTTGGTGTCAACGCCGTCACCCAACGGCGTTACCATCCCCATGCCCGTAACGACGACTCGCCTCATCATCCGCTCTTCCTGCCGCAGGAACCGGCGAAGATCAGGACTTCGCGTTGCTCTTGATGAAGCCGATGGCGTCGCCGACAGTCTGGATCTTCTCGGCAGCGTCGTCGGGAATCTCGATGGCGAATTCTTCCTCGAACGCCATCACCAGTTCGACGGTATCGAGGCTGTCGGCGCCCAGATCGTCGATGAACTTCGCATCTTCCTTCACCTGCGCCGCTTCAACGCCGAGATGCTCCACCACGATCTTCTTAACGCGCTCGGCAATGTCGCTCATTCTCTTGTCCTTCCCGTGTCTTCAAATACCGTTTCGCCGAAGGGGGCTGGCGATTTCCGGCGTTCCTAACATAGCTCCCCGGCCATTGGCTAGG
>JAUXWB010000484.1 GCA_030684475.1 Reyranella sp.
GGACGGCACCAGTCACGACAAGGAGCCGTCCCGTGCAAAGTGACCGGGCGGCTCGGCCTTTGAAGTCAGGCCTCGTGCGACGATATCAAAAATATAGGACGATTCCGGCGGAACTTGCAACTTTCCTATTGCATTCCTGCCACGCGTATTTTGCCGGGCTGCTGGCAGTGCAAGCATAGACCAGGGACCGGGCGGCGGCCGCTGTTCTTCGGCCGGAGCACCACCTCGGGATAAACGGCCCTGCTGTAATGATAACTTCACGCAGGGCCCTTCGATCGGTAACGCCGTCTGAGGATGGTGCGCTTGTTCGCGAGTGCACACATGTCCTCATCGACCGCTCAAGACGCCGACGCGCCGGACCGGCGCCAGAGGTGGCTTTCCCTACTCGCCAAGGCGCCGTCGACACGCCTGGAGGCTTTGTGGAACGGCCTCGATCGGGTGCCGAATTACACCATGCTACGCCGGCCCGAGATCGGCCTGGTGATGGTCCAGGGCCGCATTTCCGGCAGCGGCCCGCCCTTCTGCGCCGGCGAGATGACCGTGACCCGCGCGGCCGTGCGCCTGCAAAGCGGCCAGATCGGCATCGGCTATGTCGGCGGTCGCCACCCGCGCCAGGCGGAGATCGTGGCGGCCATCGACGCGCTCGGCCATCTGCCGGAATGGCAGGACATGATCGAGACCAGAATCTTGGCGCCGCTCGCGGCGGAAGCCGAGGCCCGCCATCGCCTCGCGGCCGCCAGGGCGGCCGCCACCAAGGTCGATTTCTTCACCGTTGCCCGGGAGGCCGGCTCATGAACTCCGTGCTGGGTAGCCATGACATCGCGCCGGGTTTCGTCAATCCGCCGCACGAGTCGCAGCAGGTCTTCCGCGGCGTGCTCGAAGCCTTCGCCCATCCCGGCCGCATTGTGACCGTGGCCGATACGCTGGTGGCGCCGACCGGTCTCTGCCGGGCGACGGCTGCCTTCCTGCTCACCCTGGCCGATCGCGACACCCCGCTCTGGCTGGCGCCCGAGTTCGACCACCCCGAGATCCATGACTTCGTGCGCTTCCATACCGGAGCGCCGATCGTCGGCGGCCGGGCCGAGGCAGTCTTCGCGCTCCTCGCGCACGACCAGGCCTTGCTGTTCGACGATTTCGCCATCGGAACCGACGCTTATCCCGACCGCTCCGCCACCCTGGTGATCGAGGTTCCGGTGCTCGGCGCCGGTCCCGGGCGCACTTGGCGGGGACCGGGGATTGATGGTCACGCGAACGTCGCCGTCGCCGGCCTCGACAATGGGTTCTGGCTCGACTGGGCCGCCAACAACGGCCTGTTCCCCTGTGGCGTCGACGTCGTGTTCGCCGCCGGCTCGCAGCTGCTCGCGCTGCCGCGCGGCATCATCGTGGAGGCCTGACCATGTATGTCGCGGTCAAGGGCGGCGAGACGGCCATCGCCCATTCGCTCGACCTCCTGGCCGACAAGCGGCGCGGCGACCGCGGCATAGCCGAAGTCTCGCTCGACCAGATCGACCAGCAGCTCGGCCTCGCCGTCGACCGCGTCATGACCGAGGGCTCCTGCTACGACCGCGCGCTGGCGGCGCTGGCCATCAAGCAGGCGCGCGGCGACCTGATCGAAGCGATCTTCCTGCTGCGCGCCTACCGCACCACTCTGCCGCGCTTCGGCGATTCGGAACCGCTCGACACCGGCCGCATGGTGGCGGAGCGTCGCATCTCGTCGACCTTCAAGGACGTGCCGGGCGGCCAGGTGCTGGGCCCGACCTACGACTACACCCATCGACTGCTCGATTTCTCGCTGGCCGCCGCCGCCGAACGGCCCGAGGCGCCGACGGCTCCCGCCGACACGGCCACGGCGCTGCCGCGGGTCGGCGACATCCTGGAGCGCGAAGGCATGCTCGAGCCGGTGCCGGATACAGGCGGCAAAGCCGATGACCTTACGCGCCAACCGCTGGTGCTGCCGGCGGCGCGTCCCGTGCGCCTGCAGAACCTGGCGCGCGGCGACGAGGGTTTCCTGCTGGCGCTGGGCTACTCGACGCAGCGCGGCTACGGCAACAACCATCCCTTTGTCGGCGAGATCCGCTTCGGGTCGGTGCCGGTCTCCTTCGTGCCGGAGGAACTGGGCTTCGCCATCGAGGTTGCCGAGATCGACGTCACCGAATGCGACATGGTCAACCAGTTCGCGGGCTCGCACGACGTGCCGCCGCAATTCACCCGCGGCTACGGGCTCGCCTTCGGTCACGCCGAGCGCAAGGCGATGGCCATGGCGCTTGTCGACCGGGCGCTGCGGGCCGAGGAGCTCAGCGAGGCCGCGACGTCGCCGGCGCAGGACGAGGAATTCGTGCTGGCGCACAGCGACAATGTCGAGGCCTCGGGCTTCGTCCAGCACCTGAAGCTGCCGCACTATGTCGACTTTCAATCGGAACTCGTGGTCGTTCGCGCGCTGCGCACCGAAGTTGAGGCGCGCAACCACGCCGCCGCGCTCAGCCAGGCGGCGGAGTAGATCATGCCCGACACTTCTGTCCATGAGGGCGCCTACAACTACGCCTACCTCGACGAGCAGACCAAGCGGATGATCCGGCGCGCCATCCTGAAGGCGGTCGCCGTGCCTGGGTACCAGGTGCCGTTCGGCGGTCGCGAGATGCCGCTGCCCTATGGCTGGGGCACCGGCGGTATCCAGGTGACGGCGGCCATCATCGGCCGCAGCGACACGCTGAAGGTGATCGACCAGGGCGCCGACGACACCACCAATGCCGTCTCGATCCGCCGCTTCTTCGCCAGGGTGGCCGACGTCGCCACGACGACGCGCACCGAGGACGCCACCATCATCCAGACGCGCCATCGCGTGCCGGAGACGCCGCTCAGAGAGGGCCAGATCCTGGTGTTCCAGGTGCCGATCCCCGAGCCGCTGCGCATGCTCGAGCCGCGCGAGACCGAGACCCGCACGCTGCATGCGCTCAGCGAATACGGCGTCATGCAGGTCAGCCTCTACGAAAGCATCGCCCGTCACGGCCGTATCGCCAAGACCTACAATTATCCGGTGATGGTGAACGGGCGCTACATCATGAGCCCCTCGCCGATCCCGAAGTTCGACAATCCCAAGCTCGATCGCAATCCGGCGCTGCAGCTCTACGGCGCCGGCCGAGAGAAGCGCATCTATGCCGTGCCGCCCTACACGCCGGTGAAGAGTCTCGACTTCGACGATCACCCGTTCGAGATCGAGACCTGGAGCGAGAGCTGCGCGTTCTGCGGCTCCAAGGAGAGCTTTCTCGACGAGATGATCGTCGACGATGCCGGAAAGCGGATGTTCGTCTGCTCCGACACCGACTGGTGTCAGGAACGCCAGGAGCAGGCGGCGCAGCAGGTCGGGCCCGCCAAATGACCGGCGCGCCGCTCCTCTCGGTCCGCGACGTCACCAAACGCTTCGGCGGCCGCATCGCCTGCCGCGACGTGAGCTTCGACCTGTGGCCCGGCGAGGTGCTGGGCATCGTGGGCGAGTCGGGCTCGGGCAAGACCACGCTGCTGAATTGCCTGGCCGGCCGGATGACGCCCGATGCCGGATCGGTCGCCTACGACTCGGCCGCGTCGGGCCCGGTCGATGTCCATGGCCTCAGCGAAGCCCGCCGGCGGCTGCTCACGCGGACCGAGTGGGGCTTCGTCAACCAGGATGCCCGCGAGGGTCTGCGCATGGGCGTCAGCGCCGGCGCCAATATCGGCGAGCGGCTGATGGCGATCGGCGAGCGGCACTATGGCGAAATCCGCCAGACCGCCACCGACTGGCTCGGCCGCGTCGAGATCGAACTCGATCGCCTCGACGACCGGCCGACCGCCTTCTCCGGCGGCATGCGCCAGCGCCTGCAGATCGCCCGCAATCTGGTGAGCAATCCGCGGCTGGTGTTCATGGACGAGCCGACTGGCGGCCTCGATGTCTCGGTGCAGGCGCGCATCCTCGACCTGCTGCGCGGCCTGGTCGAGAACCTGCATCTGTCGGCGGTGCTGGTGACGCACGATCTCGGTGTCGCGCGCCTGCTCACCCACCGCCTGATGGTGATGCAGGGCGGCCGGGTGGTCGAGGTCGGCCTCACCGACCAGGTGCTGGACGATCCGCAGCACGCCTACACCCAGATGCTCGTCGCCTCGATCCTGCCCGTCTGACGCCAGGGATTTGAACCGATGCCACCCGTCATCCGCGTCTCCGGTCTCACCAAGTCCTTTGTCGTCCATGCCCAGGGCGATCTGGCCCTGCCGGTGCTGCGCAACGTCGCCCTGGCCGTGTCGCCCGGCGAGTGCGTGGCGCTGGTCGGCCCTTCGGGCGCCGGCAAGAGCACGCTGCTGCGCTGCCTCTACGGCAACTACCGCGCCGATTCGGGCTCGATCCGGGTCCGTCACCGCAAAGACCTGGTCGAACTGGCGGGCGCCGAGCCGCGGGTGACCCTGGACGTGCGCCGCCGGACCCTGGGCTTCGTCAGCCAGTTCCTGCGGGTCATTCCACGCGTGCCGGCGATCGATGTCGTGGCCGAACCCGCGATCCGGCTGGGCGCCGGCGAAACCGAGGCGCGCCGGCGCGCCGAGTTCCTGCTCGGCGTGCTCGGCATTCCGCCCCGCCTGTGGCCGCTGCCGCCGGCGACCTTCTCCGGCGGCGAGCAGCAGCGGGTCAACATCGCCCGTTCCCTGATCGTCGACTACCCGATCCTTCTGCTCGACGAGCCGACGGCCTCGCTCGATGCCGCCAACTGCAATGGTGTGGTCGAGCTGATCCGCCAGCGCCGCGACGCCGGCGCGGCGATCGTCGGCATCTTCCACGACGCCACCGTCCGCGACGCCGTGTCGACGCGCATCCTCGATGTCGTTCCCCCCGGAGCCCAATCATGAGTATCGAGTTCATCCTCACCAATGCCCGGGTCGTCACGTCCGATGCCGAGTTCGACGGCACGGTCGTCGTTCGCGATGGCCGCATCGTCGAGGTCGCGACCGGTCGCTCGCATGCCTCCTGCGCGATCGACCTCGACAGCGACTACCTGGTCCCTGGCCTGGTCGAACTGCATACCGACAACATGGAGAAGCACTTCGCACCGCGGCCCGGCGTGAAGTGGCCGAGCCTGCCCGCCGTGATGGCGCACGACGCCCAGATCGCCGCCGCCGGTATCACGACGGTGTTCGATTCGCTGGCGCTGGGTGATGTGCGCGGCGACACCGACCGGGTGCTGAACCGCGAGCGCATGATCGAGGCGGTGCTCATGGTGAGCGACCGGCGCATGAGCCGCGCCGAGCATCGCCTCCATCTCCGTTGCGAGATCGTGGCCGACGATGCGGTCGAATCGATCGATCGCTGGATCGACCTGTCCTTGGTCGGGCTGGTGTCAATCAACGATCACACGCCCGGCCAGCGCCAGTTCCTCGATCCGGAGAAGCTCAGGCTCTATCACACCAAGAAGTACGGCATGACCAATGCCGAGTTCGAGGTGTTCAGCGTCCGCGCGATCGAGCTGCACCACAGGAACGCCGCCCGCAACCGCAGCGAGGTCGTCGCCCGTGCCCAGGCGCGGGCGCTGCCGCTCGCCAGCCACGACGATGCCACGCGCGCGCATGTCGATGAGGCGGTCGAGAACGGCATGACCATCGCCGAATTTCCGACCACGCTGGAGGCAGCGGAAGCCTCACGCGAGGCAGGTCTCTCCGTGCTGGTCGGCGCCCCCAACCTGGTGATGGGCGGCTCGCACTCCGGTAACATCGCGGCCATCGATCTCCTGCGCGAGGGTCAGGCCGACATCCTGTCGTCGGACTATGTGCCGGCCAGCCTGATGGAAGGCGTCTTCAAGCTGCCGGCGAGCGGCGCCGGCATCTCGCTGCCGCAAGCGGTGCGGCTCGCCTCGCTCAATCCGGCGCGGGCCGTCGGCCTCGGCGATCGTGGCGAGATTGCGCCGGAGCGCCGCGCCGATCTCGTGCGCGTGCGCGTGCTCGATGGCGCCCCGCTGGTGCGTACGGTGTGGCGCGAAGGCGAGCGCGTCGTCTGACATGCCGCCTCTCGTCACTGCGCCGCTGTTCTATGTCATGGGCCCCTCCGGCGCCGGCAAGGACTCCGTGCTCGGTCGCGCCCGCGCCCTGCTGCCGGCCGACGCCTCGGTCGTCTTCGCGCACCGCTACATCACGCGGCCGCCGGAAACGTCGGGCGAGAACCACGTGGCGCTCAGCTGCGAAGAATTCGCGCTCCGCCGTACCCATGGTCTGTTCGCCTTCCACTGGCAGGCGCACGGCAACCACTACGGCATCGGCCGCGAGATTCATGCCTGGCGCAAGGCCGGCCTCACCGTGGTCGTGAGCGGCTCGCGCGAGCACTTCCAGGACGTCGCCGGCATCGATCCGGATACCTATCCGGTGCTGATCACGGCACCGGCCGAGCGGTTGCGCGAGCGCCTGGCCGCGCGTGGCCGTGAGGACGAGGCGGCCGCGGCCCGCCGCCTCGAGCGCAGCGACGCCTATGACGTGCACGATCCCCGGTTGATCACGATCACGAACGACGGGCCGCTCGACGCTGCCGCCGAGGCTTTCGTCAGGGTGATCGCCACGCTTCGGTCGCCACCCGTCGCCCGCCTCCGAGCCTGAAGCGCGCCAGGACGGTGAAGGGCCGGCCCGCGTCGGGCTGGCGGAAGACGCAGAGGTCGGTGACGGGCAACGGCCGGTCGAGGAAACCTCCGAAGCGCTGACCCAGTGTCGCCGTGATCGTTGCCCGCTCCGCCTCGTTGGGCAGGCGGCCGGTGAGTGTGAGATGAAACCGCGACTGCTCCAGGACGTAGGGATAGCCCCAGCGCAGCAGCAGCGCGTCCTGACGCGGCGTGAGGGGGGCGGCGCGACGGCGCGCCAGTTCGGCCTCGTCGGCGGGCCGGCGGAACTCGTCGAACTCCACGACGCAGCGGTCGGCGAGATCCTCCAGGGCCGGGCAACGCGCCGCCGGGATCAGGGCGAGGAAGCCCGATATTTCGGCAAGCTCTAGGGCTGGCACGGCGAGCGGCGTGGCCTTGGCGGCAAAGTGGCCGACCGCATCGACGAAATCGCGTTCGCCGACGCCGTCCGCCAGGGCAATGGGTGCCTTCAGGGTGCCGTGAAAGCCGTACAGGCGCGGCTCGGCGGTGATCTCCGCCAGTCGTTCCGCCGTGATGTCCGGCACCGGGCGTTGGGGGCGCGCCTGTCCGGACTCGGGATTGCGGCCGAGCCACTGGCTCGCCGCCACCGCCAGCGTCTCCTCCGGTCGAGGGGCGTAGTAGAGGGCGTAGCGGGGCAGGGGCGCCGGTGGCGTAGCCTCTTCGCTCAAGCGGCCCTGCCCCGGGTGCCGATCACGGCGAAGCGCACCTTCCCTGAAATCCAGTCGATCGTGGCGACGGTCGCGAAAATCATCAGGATCAGGAAGGCGACCTGTGGCCATTCCGCCTGCGCGATCTCGTTGGCGAGGTAGAGGCCGATGCCGCCTGCGCCGACGATGCCGATGATGGTGGCCGATCGCGTGTTGCTCTCGAAGTAGTAGAGGACCTGGCTCAGCAGTACCGGCAGGACCTGCGGCAGCACGCCAAAGCGGAATCCCTGCAGGTCGGAGCCGCCGGCCGAAAGCACGCCATCGACGGGCTTCTTGTCCGATGCCTCGATGGCCTCGGAGAAGAGCTTGCCGAAGGTGCCGAAGTCGGATGTCAGGATCGCCAGAATGCCGGCAAACGGCCCGAGGCCCACGACGTTGATCCAGATGAGTGCCCAGATCAGCGTATCGACGCCCCGGATCGTATCCAGGAACCGGCGGCTCGCGATGTGGATGATCCGGTTCGCGACCACGTTCTTGGCGGCAAGCATGCTGACCGGCAGCGCCAGGATCGCCGCCCCGAGCGTTCCCAGGAAGGCAATCGACAAAGTCTCGCCGAGCGCTCCGACGTAGCTCCAGAGCTGGTTGCCCGGGCTCGGCGGGATCATCAGGCCGATCACGATGCCGAGCTTGCCCAGCCCCTCGATGAATTTTCCGGGCGAGAAGCCGAAGCGCCACAAGGCATAGAGGGCAAGAGCTGTCGCAAGCGCGACGATAACAGGCGTCAGGAGACGCGCCTGGAGCGGCGCCCGGAAGGATGCCGGGTAGCGCTGCTTCAGGCTGGCGCGGTCGGCGTCGGCACGGGCACGCAACGGGCTCACCGGAGAATTCATCGACCGTCCAGGCTCAAAAGTTTATGACGCAGGATCTCGGTCAGCCAGTCGATGAGGAAGACCGTGCCGATGACGATCACCAGAATGGCGCTCACGTCGGCGTAGTAGAACTGCCGGATCGACGAGATGAGCTCCTTGCCGATGCCGCCGGCGCCCACGAAGCCCAGGACCGTCGCGCCGCGAACGTTGATCTCGAAGCGCAGCAGCGAGTAGCTGACGAAATTCGAGACGACCTGGGGAACGACACCGAAGCGGACGGTCTCGACGTAGGTGGCCCCGGTCGCCGTCAGCCCCTCGACCGGCTGCATGTTCACGTTCACGACGACCTCGGAGAACTGCTTGCCCAGTGCGCCGGCAGTATGGATCGCGATGGCGAGCACGCCTGGCATCGGCCCGAAGCCGAAGGCATAGACGAACATCAGGGCAAACACGATTTCGGGCACGGTGCGGCAGCATTCCAGCGTGCGGCGCGCGGCGAAGCGCAGCGACGTCGACCGCGTCAGATTGGCGGACGCCAGGAAGCACAGGCAGAATCCGGCGATGGCTCCCGACAGCGTGCCGAGGTAGGCGATGAGCAGCGTGTCCCACAGCAGCGCCAGCCAGCCGTCGAGATTCCAGAACCACTCCTGGAGATCGGCGAAGAAGGTCTCCAGCCGCAGCTTAGGCAGGATGTCGTAGAAGTAGCTCGCGAACCGCGGCAGGCCGTTCCAGAATTTCGTCGCGTTGACTTCGCCAACCCACCCGGCGAGCAGCGACAGGGCGGCCAGCAGCACGGTGCCGCCGATCAGCCAGCGTCGCTTCGCGGCGACGGCCGAGGCGTAGGCCTGCGCCAGGGGCGCGAGGCGCGCCGGAGGTAAAGCCGCGACGGTTCTCACGGCGGTGCCTCAAAGAATGGGGGTCGCAAAGACGGCGACCCCCGGGTCCGGGCGCAGACCACTAGCTCTTCTTGCGACGCAGTTCCTCGAGATGCTTGTTGAGTTCGATGAACTCGAGATAGTCCTTGTGGCTCACGGGCACGAACGCGCGATCCTTGCCGTCGGAAAGCTTGTCGAACGCCGCCTTGTCTTTCTTTTGGGCATCGTAAAATGCCTGCGCGATTGCCTTCTTCAGCCCGTCGGGCATGTCGTTGAGATAGGCGAAGGGCGATGCGGCCAGCAGCGGCGACTTCCAGACGATGCGGAAATCCTCGTACTTCATCGGCGTACCATCGGCCTTTTTGAGCATGCCTTTGTTGATCATGCGCGTCAGGTTGGAATCAGTGTCCGAATTCCACCAGTTGGTGGCCGCATCGACGGTGCCTTGCTGCAAGGCGAGAACTGCGTTCTCGTGGCTCCCTGCCGGCTGCGCAATGGCGAAGAACTTGTTGGGCGCCTTGCCTTCCCGGGACATGAAGAATACGGGCGCCTTGTAGCCGGACGTCGATTCGACGTCGACTAGTCCAAGTTTCTTGCCCTTCAGGTCGTCGAGTGTTTTGTACGGGCTATCGGCTTTCACGTAGACGACCGAATAGTATCCGATGGATCCGTCGCCATTCTGCCCGGTGGCAAACGCAACAGTGTTGCCCCCGGAAACCGTGTAAGCGCGGGCATAGGAGCCCGGACCATAGAATCCGATATGAATCTGGCGATTCTTCTGGCCCTCGATCACGGCGGTGTAGTCGTTGGCGACGCGCAACGTGACCTTTGTGCCGAGTTCCTTCTCCAGGTACTTCGCGAACGGCGTGAAGCGATCAATCAGGCCGCTTGCATTCTCCGCTGGCACGATGGCCATGACGATCTCCGGATACTTGGCCTTCCAGTCCTGGGCGAAGGAAGGACCGGCAGCGGTCAAGGCCAGTGCGCCCGCGGCAAGAGCCAGGGCTGAACGTCGATCGATCATGGCAACACTCCGATGGTTCGTGTGAACTGAGGCAATCTTTAGGGACGTCACGCGACGGCAAGCGACGGGCGCAAATCCTGCGCCGGCAAGGGAAGCGCCGTGCCGGCCGTGTCCATGACCTCGCCGGCGTCGAGACCGTAGAGTTCGCGGGCGACGGTGTCGGTGAGCGCCTGCGGCACGTCGTCGAACACCACCCTGCCCTGGGCCATGCCGACCAGCCGGTCGCAATAGACCCGCGCCGTATCGAGCGAATGAAGGTTGCAGATGACGGTGATGCCGAAATGCTTGTTGATGCGCAGCAGCGCATCCATGACGACCTTGGTGTTGCGCGGATCGAGCGAGGCGATGGGCTCGTCCGCCAGGATGAGATCGGGTTCCTGGACGAGGGCACGGGCGATCGCGACCCTCTGCTGCTGGCCGCCCGAGAGTGTATCCGCCCGTTGCGCCGCCAGTCCGGCCATGTCGAACTGGTCGAGCGCCGACAAGGCGATGGCGCGATCGTCCTCGCTCCAGAGCTTGAGCAGCGCCTGCGTCGTGCCGACATGATTGAGGCGGCCCATCAGCACGTTGGTCAGGACGTCGAGCCGCCCGGCCAGATTGAACTGCTGGAAGATCATGGCGCAGCGGGCGCGCCATTCGCGCAACGGTCGGCCGCGAAGCGCCGTCACGTCGACCTCGTCGAAGCGGATCGACCCGTGCGACGGGTCGGTCAGGCGGTTGATCATGCGCAACAGGGTCGATTTGCCGGCGCCGGAACGCCCGATCACGCCCACCATCTGGCCCGCCGGCACTTCGAGCGAAACCTGGTCGACGGCGCGATTGTCGCCGAAACTCTTCACAACGCCTTCCAGCCGCAGCATCGGAACCTCGATCATTCGCCTCTTTGGCTGGGTACCGGCCGCAGACTGCGCCGCCGCGACGGTTCGGTTACAGCTCCGATACAGAAGCGCGGCGGATCGCCTTGGCCGGTGGACAAGCCAACCGACGTCCCGGCGATTGCAATCCCGGCCTCGGGATGTCCCGATCGGGCCGTTCCGACTTATCAACCTCAAAGAAAGTCCGGACGACAAGCGTCATCCAATTTTCACGCTTCTGTCACGGCGGGCTGTTAGCGGTGCCAAGACAACGTTTTCGATGGGGTCGCGCGCACATGCTTTCGATTCAAGGGTTGACCAAGCAGTACGCGCGAACGCTGGCCTTGAGCGACGTGTCGGTCAGGATTCCCAACGGTCAGATGGTGGCGATCATCGGCCGATCGGGAGCCGGAAAGTCCACCTTCCTACGTCTGATCAACCGCCTGATCGAACCCACCAGCGGCAGCATCGAGTTCGAGGGGCGGAAGGTCACGCAGCTCTTGGGGGACGATCTCCGCCGCTGGCGTGCTCAGGCGGCGATGATCTTCCAGGGCTTCAACCTCTCTCCGCGTCTCGACGTCCTGACCAATGTGATGGTGGGAGCGAGCACGGAGATTCCCCAGGTCCGTCGCCTGTTGCGCCTTTATACGCGCGCCGAGAGGTTGCGGGCGGCTTCCGCCTTGGACGATCTCGGCCTGATCGACAAGGCGCTGGAGCGTGCCGAACGTCTCTCCGGAGGACAACAGCAGCGCGTTGCGATCGCACGAGCGCTCATGCAGTCACCGCGCTTGATCCTCGCGGATGAGCCGGTTGCCTCGCTCGATCCGCGCAACACGCGGCTGGTGATGGACACGCTGAAGTGGATCAACACCGAGCGCAACATCACCGTCATCTGCAATCTCCATAGCCTCGAAATTGCCCGAGCCTACGCCGACCGAGTAATCGGACTGCGCGATGGCCGACTGGTCTTCGATGGGCCGGTTCACGCATTGAGTGATGCGGTATTGTCGGATGTCTACGGCGAAGCTCTCGACACCGACGAAGAGAGCGTTCGCGAGGCGGCATGAGCCTGCCGGACGACCAATCATCGATCATCGACCACAGACGGGAGGCAAAGAGATGCTGAGGAAAACCCTGTTGACCAGCGTGCTGGTTCTTGCGGTTTCGTCGACCAGTGCGTTGGCGCAGAACTGGCGCGAAAAATACAAGGAGATCAGCTTCGGCGTGATTCCCGTCGAGACGCAGACGCAGACGAGTTCGACGATGGACGGCTTCGCCGCCTACGCTTCGAAGAAGCTTGGTGTTCCCGTCAAGATATTCACCGCGACGGAGTTCATTGGCATCAACAATGCGCTGGTTGCAGGCCAGATCCAGATGGCGTGGACGAGTCCGTCGGCCTACTCGGGGTCGTGGCTGGACTGCAACGGCTGCGTGAAGCCGCTGGTCACGGCGACCGACCAGGACGGCAACCTAGGTTACAACTCCGTGCTGATCGTGAAAGCCGGCAGCCCCTACCAGAAATTCGAGGATCTCGCCGGCAAGTCGGTCGCTCGCACCGAGCCGAATTCGCAGTCTGGATATCTCGTGCCTACCGTCGAATTCAACAAGATGGGCAAGCCGGTCGACTCGTTCTTCAAATCGCCGGTATCGGGTGGTCACACGCAGTCGGTGCTTGGCGTTCTCAACGGAACATACGAGGCCGCCTTCACCTGGACGACCAAAGGCGACGGCTACGGCCAGATCCGCACGATGATCGACAAGGGCATGCTCAAGCGCGACCAGATTCGCGTCATCTGGGAGTCGAACCTGGTGCCGCCGCCACCGATCATCGTCCGGGCCGATATGCCCAAGGACCTGGAGGCCGAACTGCGCGACTTGTTCATCAACTTGCACAAGGAAAACATGGCCTTGGCCGAAGCCGTCGCGAAGGGCAAGACCAAGGGCTTCGTGCCGGTGGATCATTCGGCCTACGAGACCACGGTCGAGATGCGCAAGCAGCTCAAGGATCAGCGTAAGAAGAGCTGACATCGGGGACCGCGCCGTGCGGCCGCCCGGCTGCACGGCCGCCTATCCCGGTGGCCGCCGATGACTGTCCTCGCATCCTCATCTCTCGACGCCTTCTCGCTCGCTTGGCAGGTGCAACGCAATGCGCGGCTGCGGCGCGGAAGTCTTGCCGTGCTGGCGTTTCTGGCGGCTCTCGCCTTCGCCGTACATGTCAGCCAATTCGATCCGTGGCGCCTCATTCAGGGCCTGCCGCGGGTCACCGAATTTCTCAGCGGGATGGTGCCCAAGCTTCGCCCCGGAAGCCTCACCTCCGATCTGGGCGAATGGTACTGGGGGCTCGGCAAATGGCTGCGCCTGCTTTGGACCACGGTGATGATGGCGGTCTTCGCCACGGCGGCGGGCACCTTGATCGGCGGCGGGTTGAGCTTCTTCGCCGCGCGCAATCTCGGCGCATCCTCCTTGACCGTGTTCGTTGTCCGACGCGGCTTGGAAGTCGCCCGTACGGTGCCGGACCTCGTATGGGCGCTGCTCTTTCTCTTCGCCTTCGGTCTGGGACCATTGGCCGGCGTACTCGCGATCCTCGTTCACACGGCAGGAGCGCAGGGCAAGCTGTTTGCCGAGGTAAATGAGAATATCGACCCCGGTCCGATCGAGGGCGTGCGCGCGTCGGGCGGCACCTGGGCTGATGAAATCGTCGTCGGCGTCCTGCCGCAAGTGCTACCGAATTTCGTGTCCTATACGCTGTGGCGCTTCGAAATCAATGTCCGCACCGCTACCGTGATCGGCTTCGTTGGCGCCGGCGGCATCGGCATGGAACTATACGAGTCGATAAGCCTGAACTACTTCGATGATGCTGGAGCAATCCTGATCCTCGTCTTCGTCGCGGTGGTGCTGATCGACATGACGAGCGAATGGGCGCGGCTCAGGCTCGCCGGATTCATGGGGTCCCATGCCTGAGGGAGCGGTCAATCGCGTGGACCTTCATGGCCACGACCCACTTGCGCCTACGGAACGCGGTGAGCGCCTGCTCGCCGCCGTGACCCGGCCCCGGTCGCAACGCATCAGGTCAGTTGCCGCATGGGCCATCGCCGGGATCGTGCTTGCCTATGCCGCCTGGCTTTCGGAGATCATCGGTCCCAAGTTGATCATGGGCCTGCCCAAACTCGGCGATGCGCTACTGCTAATGCTCGTGCCATCGGGGTTCGAGCATCTGCCGGAGTTCGTGTTTGCCCTTCTGGAAACGATTGCGATGGCGTTTCTCGGAACCCTGATCGGCGCCACCCTGGCTTTGCCGCTCGCATTTTTTTGCGCGCGCACGACCTTCCCGATACGCATCCTCCAGTTCGGCTTTCGCCGCTTCTCCGATTCGCTGCGCTGCCTCGACCATCTGGTGTGGGCACTTGTGTTCGTCCGCGCCATCGGGCTGGGCCCGCTCGCCGGAATCATGGCCATTGCCATTGTCGATCTCGGCACCCTCGCCAAGCTCTATTCGGAGGCGATCGACAATGCGTCGAAGAACCCGACCGAGGGCGTGCGCGCCTCGGGAGGAACTTGGCTCGACGGCATAGCGCTGGGCATCGTACCGCAGGTTCTGCCCAACATGCTGTCGGCAACTCTCTACATGTGGGAGTCCAATACCCGCTCGGCGACGATCCTTGGCATCGTCGGCGCCGGCGGAATCGGATACCAGTTGGCTGACCGGTTGCGTGTGTACGAGTTCGGCCAGGCCAGCCTGATGATCATTCTGATCATTATCGCTGTGGCTGGCATCGATGCCTTGTCGGGGTTTCTTCGTCGCCAGCTGATTGGCCATGAACGCTCCTGAGATCGGCCGGGCCGATCCGAGGCTCGACTTGTCGGATACAATTTGATATTTTTCGAAGCATGGAAGCGACAGCCGCTGTGCCGGCCCTTGCTGCGCTCGCCCAGGAGCACCGGCTGGACGTGTTCCGGCTGCTGGTGCAGGCGGGCCTCGACGGCCTGCCGCCCGGCCAGATCGCCGAGCGGCTGAAGATCGCCCCACCGACGCTGTCGTTTCATCTGGCGCAGCTCAGGCACGCCGGGCTGCTGCAGGTGCGGCGCGACGGACGCTCGCTGATCTACACCGTGAACTACGACGCCATGAACGGCCTGATGGAATTCCTCACCGACAATTGCTGCGGCAGCGATGCCGCCTGTCGCGTGCCGGTGTGCGAACCCGAGTCCGCCACCCTCGTGCGCCGGCGCGCAGCGCGGACGGTTCGGCCCAACTGATGTCGCTCTTCGAACGCTACCTGACCCTGTGGGTCGCGCTGTGCATCGTCGTGGGCATCGCGCTGGGCCATTTCTTTCCCGCGGTCTTTCACGCCGTCGGTGCCGCCGAGATCGCGCACGTCAACCTGCCGGTCGCCGTCCTCGTCTGGCTCATGATCATCCCCATGCTGGTGAAGGTCGACTTCGCGGCCATCGGCAAGGTCCGCGAGCACTGGCGCGGCATCGGCGTGACATTGTTCATCAACTGGGCGGTAAAACCCTTCTCGATGGCCGCACTCGGTTGGCTGTTCATCGGCTATCTCTTCGCGCCCTGGCTGCCGGCGGACCAGATCGACAGCTACATCGCGGGCCTCATCCTGCTCGCGGCGGCGCCCTGCACGGCGATGGTGTTCGTCTGGAGCAACCTGTCCGACGGCGAACCCGACTTCACGCTGACGCAGGTCGCCCTCAACGACTCGATCATGGTCTTCGCCTTCGCCCCGATCGTGGGCCTGCTGCTCGGCCTGTCGGCCATCACCGTGCCGTGGCAGACGCTCCTGCTTTCGGTCGGGCTCTACATTGTCGTCCCCGTCATCCTCGCCCAGCTCATCCGAGGCACTGCCCTCGCGCGCGGGGGGCAGGCGGGATTGAACCGGCTGCTCGCGCGCCTGCAGCCGGCTTCCCTGGTCGCGCTGCTGGCCACGCTGGTGCTGCTGTTCGGCTTCCAGGGCGAGCAGATCATCGACCAGCCGCTGATCATCGCGTTGCTGGCCGTGCCCATCCTGATCCAGGTCTACTTCAACTCAGGGCTCGCCTATTTCCTGAACCGGGCGACGGGTGAAGCCCATTGCGTGGCGGCGCCGTCGGCGCTGATCGGCGCCAGCAACTTCTTCGAACTCGCGGTCGCCGCGGCGATCAGCCTGTTCGGCTTTTCCTCGGGCGCGGCGCTGGCCACCGTGGTCGGCGTCCTGATCGAGGTTCCGGTGATGCTGTCGGTCGTCAAGATCGTGAACGCCAGCAAACACTGGTACGAGGCCGGCCCGGCCGTTGCACGGCGGGTCGGCGTGTCGAAGGGGGCGCGCTCAACGAGCGCCGCAGAATAGTCGACTGACGTCTCGATATCGTCATCAACCTGTCCTACGCCTCGGTCGACCGGCGACAGCAACTGCACATCGGTTTGGCGGAGAATGATATGAGGGTTGGCATCAACGGCATGGGCCGAATGGGCCGGCTGGCGCTCCGCGCGGCGTTCGGCGGGGTGCATCGCGCGGCGGACGACCCGCGCGCCGGCAATCGTCTCGAGGTCGTGCACCTGAACGAGATCAAGGGCGGCGCCGCGGCGACGGCTCATCTTCTCGAATTCGACAGCATCCATGGCCGCTGGCACGGCTCTTTCGAGGTCGACGGCGAGAAGGGCATTGCGGTCGGCGGCAAGTATCTCGGCTTCAGCTCGGCGGCATCGCCGTCCGACGTTGCGTGGGGCGATCTCGGCTGCGACATCGTTCTCGAATGCACCGGCAAGTTCCTGAAACCGGAGCAGCTAAATGCCTATTTCGACCGCGGCGTGAAGCGGGTCATCGTTGCGGCCCCGGTCAAGGACGAACGTGCGCTCAACATCGTCGTCGGCGTCAACGATCACCTTTATGAGCCGCAGCGTCATCGTCTGTTGACCGCGGCTTCCTGCACGACGAACTGCCTGGCGCCGGTGGTCAAGGTGATCCACGAGGCCATCGGAATCAGACATGGCCAGATCACCACCATCCACGATCCGACCAACACCAACGTCGTCGTCGATTCGCCGCACAAGGATTTGCGCCGCGCGCGGTCGGCCATGCTGTCGCTGCAGCCGACCACGACGGGCAGCGCCACCGCCATCGCGCTGATCTACCCGGAACTCAAGGGTAAGCTGAACGGCCATGCCGTCCGCGTGCCGGTGCTCAACGCCAGCCTCACCGACTGCGTCCTCGAACTCAAGCGCCCGACGACCGAGACCGAGGTCAACGAGCTGTTCGCGGCGGCTGCCAAGGGTTCTCTCGCCGGGATCCTTGGATACGAGACGCGGCCGCTGGTGTCGGCCGACTACTGCAACGACACGCGGAGCTCGATCGTCGATGCGCCCAGCACCATGGTGACCGACGGCACGCTGCTGAAAGTCTATGCGTGGTACGATAACGAGATGGGTTATGTCTGCCGCATGGTTGACATCGCCAAAATGGTGATCGAAGCGGAGGCGTGATGGCGCCGGCGGTTCGCGACTATCTCATCGTCACCGCGTCCTACTGGGGTTTTACCCTGGTGGACGGCGCTCTCCGCATGCTCGTGCTGCTGCATTTCTTCAAGCTCGGCTATTCGCCGTTCACCCTGGCGTTCCTGTTCCTGCTCTATGAATTTGCCGGTATCGTCGCCAATCTCGGCGGCGGCTGGCTGGCGACGCGCTTCGGTATCCCGCGCATGCTGGCGGTCGGCCAAGCGCTTCAGATTGCCGGACTGGTCATGTTGTCGGCGCTCGACCCGGCCTGGACTGCCGCCGCATCCGTCGCCTGGGTCGTCGCCGCGCAGGGTATCGCCGGGCTGGCCAAGGACTTCACGAAGACAGCCTCGAAGTCGGCGATCAAGGCAACGGCGGCAGAAGGCGCGGGGCAGCTCTTCAAGTGGGTGGCCTGGTTCACCGGCTCGAAGAACGCGATGAAGGGCCTGGGCTTCTTCGTCGGCGGCCTGCTGCTGGAGGTGACGGGGTTCGTGCCGGCGCTCTGGCTGTTGGCCGCCCTGATCGGTGTCATTCTCGCTGCCGGCCTGCTGCTGCTGCCGCGCCAGCTCGGCAAGGCGAAGGCTTCCAGGACGATGCGCGAGCTGTTTTCCAAATCGCGCAGCGTCAATCTCCTCGCCGCAGCGCGAGTTTTCCTGTTCGGCGCGCGGGATGTCTGGTTCGTGGTCGGCTTGCCGGTCTTCCTCTACGCCGCCGGTTGGCGCTTCGTCGAAGTCGGCGCCTTCCTGGCGGCATGGACCATCGCCTACGGCGGCATTCAGGCGATCGCGCCCGCCCTGGTCGCCCGCAGCGCCGACGGGCTCAGTCGCGAGGTGCCGAACGCGCGGCTGTGGGCGGGCCTGCTCGTCGCCGTGCCTTTGGTGCTTGCTCTCCTGCTGCAGAGCCCGGATCTCTGGCGGCCCGACATCGTGGTGGTCGTGGGCCTCGCCCTCTTCGGTCTGCCGTTCGCCGTCAACTCCTCGCTGCACTCCTATCTGATCCTCGCCTATGCCGGCTCCGAGAAGGCCGCCGAGGACGTGGGCTTCTACTACGCCGCCAACGCGACCGGCCGCCTGCTCGGCATCCTTCTGTCGGGCGCGCTGTATCAGCTTGGCGGCATGGCGGCCTGTCTCGCGGGATCCGCGGTCATGCTGGCGGCCTGCTGGGCGATCACGTTCCTGCTGCCGGTGCACGTCGACGGGATCGGCGACTCCAAGCAGGCGGCGTGACGACGTTGCTCCCGAAAATGTGAGGGAAAGCACGCCGGTAACTCTCACGAAACCTCTGGCATTGGACCCAGGAGTTCCCAGATGAGGTTACGGAGGGATGACAATGTCCCAAAAATCGATACTCGGAATATTCACGCTGGTTGCGACGATTGGCTTGGCCGGGTCGGTCGTGGCGGCGGAAACGATGGTCGACCCCTGGCCTCATTACTATGCGGACGAAACTTCGGGCACCGTGCACGCCGCGCCGAGCGGACCGCTTGCGTCCGGTCGTGTCGTCGCCGTCGACCGCACCGCCGGCAAGATCACGCTCGACTATCCGGCGATTCCGCAACTCCTGCTGGAAGGCGGCACCCGGAACTTTGCCGTCGAGAACACCGAGTCGCTGACCGGCCTCACGCCCGGCGACAAGGTGCGCTTCGAGGTCGAACGCGAAGGCCGGAGCTTCATCGTCAAGCGCATCGTGAACAGCAACTGAGGGCCAGCCCTCTGAGGTGTCGTCCTCCGAGGTGTCGCCCTCAGCGGCCGCGGTCGCCCTCGAGTTCGCGCGGCCGCATGAGCAGGAATGCAGCCAGCGCCAGCAGCATCAGTACCGCCACGACGAGGAAGGCCAGCCCCCAGGCCATCGGCGACATGCCGCCCGCCAGATCCAGCGTCCAGCCGACGACCAGCGGGCCGACGAAGCCGCCAGCGTAGCCCAGGGTCGAATGGACCGCGAGGGTGGCGCCGCGCCGCGCCGGCTCGGCATTGCCCGCCGCACCCGCCGTCACGGACGACGAATCCAGCCACACTACCATGCCGTAGGTGATCAGCAGCACCACGGCGAGCCAGTAGCTGGTCGAACCCAGGAAGCCCACGACCGATGCGAACAGGATCGACAGGATCATGGCCGTCGCCACGAGGCGTCGGCGGCCGAAGCGGATCGAGGCCTCGTTGCCGACGATGCTGGTCAAGGTGCCGAGCAGGGCCAGCAGGGTGACGACCAGCGCCGGCGACAGCGTCTCGCCGGCGACGCCGGTGTAGCTCGCGACGAAGGCGAGGAAGGCCACGCCCCAGCCGCGCAGCGCGCTCATCTCGAGCGTGTGCACGCAATAGACGACGGAATAGGCGAACGCCGAGGTGTTGCGCACGACCGGGCGGAAATCGAACAGGGCGGGCTGTTTCTCCATGGGCCCCTTTGCGCGCGGCGGCGGGGTGGCGCGCCACGGCACGACGAAGGCCACCATCAGCCAGGCGATGAAGGCCGTGCCGGCGGAGATCGTGAAGGCCGAGCGCCAGCCGAACTGCTGGGCCAGCACATCGCCCAGCAGGAAGGAGAGGGCGCCGGAGATGCCGATGCTGGCGGCGTGTCCCGTGACGGCACGCGACATCATCCTGGCATCGACCTGGTCGGCCAGCAGTTTCAGCCCGGTCATGTAGGTGCCGGCCCAGCCGATGCCGGCCAGCGCGCGCGTGGCCAGCGCCGACCAGAAGCCGTCGGCAAAGAGGCCGAACAGGAGATGTCCCGCCACCGTGCAGGCGACACCGAACAGGTAGACCCGCTTGGCGTCGACCCGGTCTGTGAGTGTCACCAGCAGCGGCACCGAGACCATGTAGGTGCCGAAGAAGATCGCGGTGATCCAGCCGGCCTCGCTGTTGGTGAGCTGCCAGAGCTGCATCATCTGCGGCAAGAGCGCCGGCCAGAAGCCCGCCCCGATCTGCACGAAGATCTGCGCGGTGCAGACGACGGCGACGAGCTTCGCGCCCGACTGTGCCCCGCTTGTCCCCGTCACGTCCCTCGAGCCCCGAACCGCATGCCGACGAGGCCGAGTGTGGCAGCAACGACGGTGATCCCAAGAAAAATCACGTAGGCGGCGGCCGGAGACCACAGGAAAGCCAGCGGTCCCGCTGCCGCGCCGGAAACGCCGATCACGAACAGGGTGCCGCGGATGGTCCCGAGATATTTGAGGCCGAAGGACTCCGCGAGCCCGGCCGAATAGACGACCTGCAGGGTGCCGATCATGGCGCCCAGCGTCACCGCGTAGGCAAGGCCGCCGGCGAGCGCGGGACTCGTCCACAGGCAGGCAACGGAAAAGCCGAGGAGGCAGAGGCCGAGGAGGCCGACCGGCCGCGCGCCGAAGCGGTCGATGAGCGCGCCGCTGCCGAGCGTGGCGACCGCCTGGGTCGTCGTCATCGCCCCCAGCAGACCGATGGCATTGTCGCGCGCCAGCCCGGCCTCCGCCATGGCGCGGACGTGGTCGAGCATGAGTGCGGTGCCGACGCCGTTGGAGAGCACGGTGAGGGCGCTGAAGTACCAGAAGGCATTCGTCCGCATGCTCTCGGCCAGCGTGAGGCCGATTGCCGGCATGGCGGTGGCGCCGGCGGACACGCGACCGAAGTCACGGGCGACACCTGTTTCCTCCGGCCGGTTGCGATAGAACGCCAGCCCCACCGGCAGCATGATCGCGAGGACGCCGACTGCCAGCGCGATGTAGGCGGTGCGCCAACCCGGACCCTGGATGATCGGCTCGACCAGCGGCGGAATGACGAGACCGCCCAGGGCGAGGCCCATCATCGCAAGCGCGGTGACGCGGCCGCGAAAGCGGTCGAACCAGAGATTGACCATCTGCATGGTGACGAGGCTCAAGCCGGCAATGGCGGCGGCGCGCAGGACGAGGAAGCCCAGCCCCAGCGACCAGGCATCGTGGGCGAGGCTCATGACGCCGCAGGCCAGGACGACCGCGGCGACCGCCGGCACGATCAGGCGGCGCGGCCCGAACCGGTCGATCAGCTTGCCGATGAATGGCGCCGTCAGGATGCCGAGGAACGTGCCCAGGCTGTAGAGCACCAGGACGTGCGCGCGATCGAGGCCGAGATCGGCCGAGATCGGATCGATGAAGGCCGATACGCCGACGGTCTGGCCGGGCGTGGTGGCGAACACGCCGATCAGCGCCGCGATGGCGACGAATATGCCGTGTCGCACCGAAGGTTCGCGCTCAGTCGGCATGCGCAGGAGCTGGCGCCGTGCGGCGCAGCAGGCAAAGCGCCGCAAGGGACGCCAGACAAAGCCCCGACGAGATGAAGAGCACGTTGGCCCCGAGATGGTCGATCAACAGCGAGAATCCTAAAGGCGCACCCGCCGACAGGAAGCGCGAGGGAGCGCCGAGCAGGCCGAGCCGATAACCGTAGT
>JAUXWB010000493.1 GCA_030684475.1 Reyranella sp.
GGGAAAGTAGTTCTGCCCGGAAAAGCCGTCGGCGGCGTTGTGGTCGTACTCGTAGCCCTGGCCGTAGCCGATCTCCTTCATGAGCTTGGTCGGCGCATTCAGGATGTGCATCGGCGGCGTCAGCGAGCCATGGGTCTTGGCGGCCCGCTTGGCGCTACCGTAGGCCACATAGCCCGCATTCGATTTCGGCGCGGTGCCGAGATAGATCACCGCCTGGGCGATTGCGAGTTCGCCCTCGGGCGAGCCGAGACGGTCGTAGGTGTCCCACGCCGCGAGCGTCTGGGTAAGCGCCTGCGGATCGGCCATGCCGATATCTTCCACGGCAAAGCGGACCAGCCGGCGGGCGATGTATTTCGGATCCTCGCCGCCATCCAGCATGCGGACGAACCAGTAGAGCGCCGCGTCGACGTCGGAGCCGCGCAGCGACTTGTGCAACGCGCTGATCAGGTTGTAATGCGCTTCCTGCGCCTTGTCGTAGAGCGGCGCGCGCTTCTGCAGCAGCGTCGCCAGTCTGGCCGGTGACAGCGGTCCCTTTTCCTTGAGCTGGGCAAGTTGCTCTGCCAGCCCGATCAGGTAGCGGCCGTCGCCGTCTGCCATGGCGAACAACGCCTGCCGGCCCGTCTCGTCAATGGGGAGCTTTCGATCCAGTGCCTCCTCGACCCGCATCAGCAAGGTCTCGAGTGCCGCCTCGTCGAGACGGCGTAGCACCAGCACCTGGCAGCGCGACAGGAGCGCGGCATTGAGCTCGAAAGATGGATTCTCGGTAGTCGCGCCGATCAGGGTGACTGTGCCGTCCTCGACGTAGGGCAGGAAGCCGTCCTGCTGGGCACGGTTGAAGCGGTGGATCTCATCGACGAACAGCAGCGTGCCCTTGCCGTCCTTGCGCCGCTGGCGTGCCGCCTCGAAGACCTTGCGCAAATCGGCGACGCCCGAGAACACCGCCGACAGCGGCTCGAAATGCAGGTCGGTGGCTTCGGCCAGCAACCGGGCGGTCGTCGTCTTGCCGCAGCCCGGCGGCCCCCACAGGATCAACGAACTGAGCTTGCGCGCCGCCAGCATGCGGCCGAGCGGCCCTTCCGGCCCAAGCAGATGGTCTTGCCCCAGAATCTCGGCGAGCGCTCGCGGCCGCAGGCGTTCGGCGAGCGGCGTCGGAGCGAGTGAGGCAAAGAGTTCAGCCGGCACGATCCGACGCTACCACGTCTCAGCGGAACTGGACGGTGGACACCATGCCCTCGCGACCGATCGAGACGCTGGAGATTCCGGCGGCGAGACGCTTCTTGAGGTCGGCGACGCTCTTCACGTCCTGACCGTTGGTCGCCAGGATCATGTCGCCCGGCCGGACAAAGCGGCCGGCGTAGGCGCCCGGCTTGACCTCGACGACGGTGACACCGTGCCGCCATTCGACGAGACCCAATTCTTCCGCCACGGCCGGTGACATGTTGACCACGGTGGCACCGGAGAGCGGTTGACGGCCATCGAGCGATGAACGGTCGCGCGGCGGATCCTCGGGTGGCGCCGCCAGCTTCAATTGGAGAGTCATCTCCTTGCCGGCACGGATGACCCGCACCGGCACGGTCGCCTCGACGTGAAGCGTTGAAAGACGGAACCTGAGGCTCGCCTCGTCGTCGATCGGCTGGTCACGCAGCGCCACGATCACGTCGTTGCGCTTGAGTCCCGCCACTGCACCGGGACCATTTGCGAAGACCTCCTTGACCACAAGACCGGCCGGCCGCGACAAGCCAAAACCAGAGGCAAGATCGGGGGTCACGCGTTGCATGCTGACGCCGAGCCACGGCCGCACGATACGGCCGCCCTGCTCGCCGATGGTTACCATGCGGCCCACGATGTTCGACGGTATTGCGAAGCCGATGCCGACCGATCCGCCGGACTGAGAGTAGATCGCCGTATTGATCCCAATCAGCCGTCCGTCGAGGCTGACCAGAGCGCCGCCGGAATTGCCGGGGTTGATGGCGGCATCGGTCTGCAGGAAGAAATTCGAGTCGTTGATCCCGCCGGCGCTGCGCGCGACCGCGGAGACGATGCCGCTGGTCACGGTCTGGGTGAGCCCGAACGGATTGCCGATGGCCAATACGACATCGCCGACCTCGATCGAGTCCGAATCGCGCATCTCGAGGAACGGAAACTTCTCGCCCGCAACGTCGATGCGCAACAGCGCCAGATCGTAGCGATCGTCATGGGTGAGGACCTTGGCCTCGAACTCGCGCCGGTCGGCCAGAACGACCCGGATCTCCTCGGCGCCCTTGACCACGTGGGCGTTGGTCACGATCAACCCGTCGGGCCGAACCAGCACACCCGATCCCAGCGAGTTCTGCACCCGCTCGCCGGCCTGCGGCATGCCGGGAAACGGGAACGGCAGGCGGCGTTGCACTCGCGCCGTCGTCGTCGTGTAGATGTTGACGACGGCCGGCGATACGCGCTTGACCAGCGGGGCATATGAGTAGACCAGATCGCTCCGGCTGCTCGGCAGCGGTTGCGCGACGACATCCGGCGAAGCGGCCAACGCCACGCCGCCGACCACCAGCATCGCCGCCAAGATTGCCCGCCGTATCATACGTGTGTCTCCCTACTCGGCCCGGATTTGTGGCCACTCATATGGCAAATCAAGGGCCAAATCACGCGGCGAGAGCTGAGCCGGCCATGCGCCGAAGCCGCGATTCAGCCGCAGCGCGAGTAGCCGCAGTTGAGGCAGACGTCGCAGCCTTCCTGGTGGGTGAGCGAGGCGGCGCCGCAATTCGGGCATTGGCCCATCGTCGTCGCGCTGCCGCCTCCTGACGGCTCGCGGGCGCCGGCCGCCAGCCGGATTCGCTGGTCGGCCGCCTCCGTCAGCAGCGGCTCGTCTGCGGGGCCCAGGAATCCGATCTCGATCAGGTGGCGTTCGATCACGCCGCCGATCGCCGCCAGCAGGGAGGGCACGTAGCGGCCCTCCATCCACTGGCCGCCGCGCGGATCGAACACGGCCTTCAGCTCCTCGACCACGAACGACACGTCGCCACCCCGGCGGAACACCGCCGAGATCATGCGGGTGAGCGCCACGGTCCAGGCATAATGTTCCATGTTCTTGGAGTTGATGAAGATCTCGAACGGCCGGCGGCGGCCATCCTGCATCACGTCGTTGATGGTGATGTAGATCGCGTGGTCGCTGCCCGGCCATTTGATCTTGTAGGTCCGGCCCGGCAAGTCCTCCGGCCGGTCGAGCGGCTGGGCGATATAGACCACGCCGTCCTCGCGTGCGGCCGGGACGAGTGCCGGCACGGCCAAAGACAAGGGGCGGGGCACTTCCGCGGGTCTCACTTCCAGGACCGCGCCCGTCACGTCGTTCGGCCGATAAGTCGTGCAGCCCTTGCAGCCCTGCGCATAGGCCTCCTCGTAGACGCCCTTGAAAGCCTCGAACGAGATATCGCGCGGCAGGTTGATGGTCTTGGAGATCGAGCTGTCGACGAAATCCTGGGCCGCCGCCTGCATGGCGAGATGATCGGCGGGCGAGAGCGTCTGGGCATCGACGAACACATCGGGCGGCGGCGCCTCGTTGCCTTTGAGCTCACGCCAGACGCGGAACGCATGATCCTCCACGCTCTCCTCGCGCTTGCTGCCATCGGGCTGCAGCACATGGCGCACATAGCCGAAGGCAAACACCGGCTCGATGCCGGAGGAAACGTTGTCGGCCAGAAGCGAGATCGTGCCGGTGGGGGCGATCGAGTTCAGCAGCGCATTGCGGATGCCGTAGCGGCCGATGGCGGTGCGCAAATCCTCGGGCAGGCCGCGGAGCGTCTCGCCGGCTAGGTACTTGGTGCGATCGTAGAGTTCGAAGCTGCCTTTCTCGGCGGCGATATCGGCCGAGGCGAGGTAGGAGAATCGCTGGACCGCGCCCAGCCACTCACGCGTCAACCGCACCGCCTCGGATGAGCCATAGCGCACGCCGCAGAAGATCAGCGCATCGGCCAGGCCCGTGACGCCGAGCCCGATGCGGCGCTTGGCCTTCGCCTCCTTGTCCTGCTGCGGCAGGGGAAAACGCGACACGTCGACAACGTTGTCGAGCATGCGGACCGCGACCGGCACCAGCCGTTCCAGCGCCTCGAGATCGAGCCGCGCGCCTGGGGAGAACGGATCCTTCACCAGCGCCGCGAGATTGATCGAGCCCAGCAGGCAGGCACCGTAGGGCGGCAACGGCTGCTCACCGCAGGGATTGGTCGCCTGGATGTTCTCGCAGTAGTGCAGGTTGTTCCGACGATTGACCCCGTCGATGAAGATCATGCCGGGTTCCGCGACGTCGTAGGTCGCGCGCATGACGCGTTCCCACAATGCCTTCGCCTTCACCGTCTTGAAGGTCTTGCCGCCGAACACGAGGTTCCAGTCGGCATCGTCCTTGACCGCCTTCATGAAGTCATCCGTAACCAGCACGGAGACGTTGAACATGCGCAGGCGTGCCGGATCGCGCTTGGCATCGACGAAAGCTTCTATGTCGGGATGATCGCAGCGCAACGTCGCCATCATGGCGCCGCGGCGCGAACCCGCACTCATGATGGTGCGGCACATGGCGTCCCACACGTCCATGAATGACAGCGGCCCCGACGCGTCGGCACCGACACCCTTCACAGGTGCGCCCTGCGGGCGGAGCGTCGAGAAATCGTGCCCGATGCCCCCGCCCTGCTGCATGGTGAGCGCCGCCTCGCGCAGGTTCTCGAAGATCGACGACATGTCATCGCCGATTGTTCCCATGACGAAGCAGTTGAAGAGCGTGACGCTGCGGCCCGTACCGGCGCCTGCAATGACGCGGCCGGCCGGCAGGAACTTGAAACCCGACAAGGCCTCGTGGAACCGCCCCGCCCAAAGCTCAGGGTCGCGCTCCGGCACCGCCAGTGCCCGCGCCACGCGCCACCACGTGGCCTCCAGGTCGGCATCGGCCTGCCCGGAGGGGTGTCGGAATCGATATTTCATGTCCCAGATGCGCTGGGAAACCGGAGCCCATTCCATCACCAAAAATAAGCGTGGGAGGCGCTGATATCAACAGAAATGTTCCTTATACGTTCCTATTCGTCGCGGGCACGATAGCCCTCGGTCTTGGCCAGTTGGAACAACTTTCGGGCCTCTTCAGCGGACTGTGCACTGGTAAGACAGGCTGCATCCTGAGGGTGGTAAATGATGGCGTCACCCAGCGTCGCCAACGCGGCTGCCAGGGCAAGCGCGGTACCCCCTTCCGCGAAATTCCCACCCCAGGTGAAATTCACCACCTTGTCTCGTCCGTCGACCGCCGCGGCCAGTTCCGGATACATCTCGGCAAGTTCCGCGAGATTGTCGTCGAAATAGATCTCGACGCCTGTCTTGCAGCCC
>JAUXWB010000519.1 GCA_030684475.1 Reyranella sp.
AGCATCCACCAGAAGCGCGTGGCCCACATCGGCGTACCGATGCTGTAGAGCACGACACGCGTGCCGGGCCCGACGCCGTGCCGCCCGAACGCGGCCTCCAATTGTGCGACCGACGGCATCATGAAGTGCAGATGCGTAGAGGTATCGGAGAATTCCCCCTGCAGGTCGAGGAAGTCGGCGCCCGGAATGTGGCCATCCTCGAATGTCTTGCGGCCGGGTACGGCGATGTAGGGCTCGGGCGAGCCGGCGGGCGTTGGGTTCAGGTAGGTCGTGCAGTCGAACACCCGCAGCGTCGGATCGCCGAGCGAAGCGGCGAGTGTGGCAGTGTCGATCAGGGCGCGCGGGTCTCGCATAGCGGTGTCCTCCGAGTTTGAAAGGAGGGTCACATCGGCGGCGGTGATTGGCAACGAGGGGAGGAGGTGCTTTCGACCGGTCTGCGGCACAGCAAGAAGTCGTATCCGGAATCCGGTGCCGTGATGAGGACGACACTTCTGCTGACGTCGACCTCCGCAATCCTAACGCTGGAGGTCGATACAAGTGGTCGGGCTTCAGCTACAGTATGCTCGAAGCGCCCCGTCCGGATCGACTGAAGCTCCGCCAGGTGGCCCGCTGGCGAAAGAAGGAGCAGATGATGGTGCAGAAGCCGACGTCAGAATTGGCCAGCTCATCGTCGTCGTCGTCGGTCGCGTCATTGGGTGCTGACGGGCGCATTGACCTGGATCGCGCCTGGCATGCCCTCGGGCCTTCGGAGGCCCTGGAGGTGCTTGGAACCCGACTCGAGGGGCTTGGCGCGAGCGAGGCGGCGCAGCAGCTCGCGATCTGGGGGCCGAACCGGCTGCCGCGCGGCCGCAGTCGCGGCGTGCTCATGCGCCTTGCCCTGCAATTCCACAACCTTCTCATCTACGTGCTGCTGGCGGCCGGTGTCCTGGCGGCGGCGATCGGCCACACCACCGATGCCCTGGTGATTTTCGCCGTGGTCGTCGCCAACGCGATCATCGGCTTCGTCCAGGAGGGGCGCGCGGAGAAGGCGCTCGAGGCGATCCGCGGCCTGATCGATCCGCACGCCTCGGTGATTCGCGACGGCCGTCGCCAGACGATTCCCGCCGATGAGGTCGTGCCCGGCGACCTGGTCCTGCTCGAGGCCGGCGACCGCGTGCCGGCCGATCTGCGCCTCGTCAAGGCGCGCAATCTCCGGGTCGACGAGGCCATCCTGACGGGCGAGTCGGTGCCTGTCGACAAGGCGATCGCGCCCGTTGACGCCAGCGCCCCGCTGGGCGACCGCCTGTGCATGGCCCACTCGGGCACGTTCGTCACCGCGGGACAAGGCTCGGGCGTTGCGGTGGGCACGGGCGCGGCCACGGAGCTCGGGCGGATCAGCGCAATGATCGGCGCCGTGGAGCAGCTGGCGACCCCGCTCGTGCGGCAGATGGACCAGTTCGCGCGGCAGGTCACCGTCGTGGTCATCGCCGCGTCGGGGCTCGTGTTCCTGTACGCCGTGTTCGTGCAGGCTTATGCCCTGGACGATGCTTTCATGGTCGTCGTCGGCCTGGCTGTCGCGGCAATTCCCGAAGGACTGCCCGCCGTCATGACCATCACGCTCGCCGTCGGCGTGCAGCGCATGGCGCAGCGCAATGCAATCATTCGTCGCCTGCCCGCCGTGGAGACGCTCGGCGCCGTCTCGGTGATCTGCTCCGACAAGACCGGCACGCTCACCCGCAACGAGATGACCGTGACCGCCGTCGTGACGGCGGATCGGCGGATCGAGGTCGAAGGGGTGGGCTATCGGCCGGAGGGCCGCTTTCGCGTCGAGGCCGCGGATGCCGTTGATCCGGCCGCCGATCCCGTCCTTGAGGAGCTCACGCTGGCATCACTCCTGTGCAACGATGCCGAGCTCCGGCAATCGGGCGAAGAGTGGATCGTCGATGGCGATCCGATGGAAGGCGCCCTGGTCTCGCTGGCCATCAAGGCAGGGCACGACGCCACGGCCGCCCGGACGGGCTTCGCTCGCCGCGACGAAATCCCCTTCGATTCGCGCCACCGCTACATGGCGACCTTGAATGCTCGCCAGGATCGTCGACCGGCGATCTATGTCAAGGGCGCTCCCGAACGCATCGTCGAGATGTGCGATCGCATGGCCACGCTCGAAGGCGACAGGCCGATCGATGCCGATTGGTGGCAGCGACAGATCAACAGGCTCGCGGCCAATGGGCAGCGGGTCATCGGTGTCGCCCGCCGGACCATGGAAGAGGACAGCGGCGCAATCGCGCCCGCCGACGTCGAGGGCCGACTGACTCTGCTCGGCCTCGTCGGCCTGATCGATCCGCCTCGTCCCGAAGCCGTCGCGGCCGTCGCCGAGTGCCGGTCCGCCGGCATCCGGGTCAAGATGATCACCGGCGATCATGCCGCCACCGCACGCGCCATTGCGGTGCAGCTCGGGCTCGCCGACGATCCCGTGGCGGTCACCGGACAGGACCTCGACGCACTCGACGAAGCCGGCTTCAATCGTCATGCTCGGGAGTCGACGGTCTTCGCCCGCACCAGCCCCGAGCACAAGCTTCGTCTCGTCGAGGCGCTGCAGTCGGACGGCTCCGTGATTGCCATGACCGGCGACGGGGTGAACGATGCACCGGCGCTGAAGCGCGCCGATGTCGGCGTCGCCATGGGTGGCAAAGGCACGGAGGCGGCCAAGGAGGCGAGCGAGATGGTGCTCGCCGACGACAACTTCGCCTCCATCGTGGCCGCGGTCCGCGAGGGACGCACCGTCTACGACAACCTCACCAAGGTAATCGCCTGGACGCTGCCGACCAACGGCGGCGAGGCACTCACGATCATCCTCGCCATCCTGTTCGGCCTGACCCTGCCGGTGACGCCGGTCCAGATACTGTGGGTCAACATGGTCACCGCGGTCGCGCTCGGCCTCACGCTGGCCTTCGAGCCGACCGAGCCGGGCGCCATGCGCCGTCCCGCGCGGCCGGCGAAGCAGCGGCTGCTCTCCGGCCGACTCCTGTGGCGGATCCTGTTCGTCTCGGGCCTGGTGGTCGTCGGGACCTTCGGGATTTTCGCCTGGGCGGAGAGCCGTGGACTTCCGGTCGAGACGGCACGCACCATGGCGGTGAACACGCTGGTCGTGATGGAGATCTTCTATCTCTTCAGCGTGCGCTACGTTCACGGCACGTCGCTGACGTGGCAGGGCGTGCTCGGCACCCGCGCCGTCCTGATCGGCGTCGCGGTGGTCGTCCTGGCCCAGCTCGCCTTTACCTACCTGCCGCCGATGCAGGCGGTTTTCGGCACGCGCCCCGTCTCGCTTGCCGACGGTGCGGCGATCGTGGCGGTGGGCATCGCGCTGCTCGTCATCGTGGAGATCGAGAAGCGCATGGCGGCTCTGTTCGGGTCGCGTGTGACGAGGTGAGTCCATCGAGACCGGACGGATAGGCCCACATGCCGGCTGAATGGCTTGCCGGATCGTGGTTCGATCCCCGCCTCATTCGTCGTCGGACACGTGCTGAACGTCAGATCCGTCTATCTGTCGCCGCAGCACCAGGTTCGCCTCATGACGCCATCGGCATTCCTGCCACGGCTCGCTGCTGGCACTGCCAGCAGCCCGGCGAAATACGCGTGGCAGGAATGCAATAGGATATTTGCAGGTTTCGCCGGATTCGTCCTATATTTTTGATATCGTCGCACGAGGCCTGACTTCAAAGGCCGAGCCGCCCGGTCACTTTGCACGGGACGGCTCCTTGTCGTGACTGGTGCCGTCCCGCTCTCCACAGGCGGGTGATGCAAGGGGCCAAGTCCTAGGACGCGGTCGCAAGGCTACTGGGGCGTGGGCGCAGTCCCTGCCGATCAAGAACATTGTCGTTGGCCTCCCTTATCCGGCCGTCCCGGGAGGCTGTCGCAAACCTGACGCGAATCGATCATACGCGCGCAGCCGTAAACCTTTGGCGCCGACGGCGGCCCGGACACTGCCCCGCGACGGTAGTGACGGGTCGTTT
>JAUXWB010000520.1 GCA_030684475.1 Reyranella sp.
CCGGCGAGAGCAAGTGGCTGCGCATGAACGGCCTCGTGATGTTGCTGCCGCACGGCTACGAGGGCCAGGGGCCGGAGCACAGCTCGGCCCGGCTCGAGCGCTACCTGGAACTCTCGGCCGAGGACAACTGGCAGGTCATCAATCCGACGACGCCGGCCAACTACTTCCACGCGCTGCGCCGCCAGATGCGCCGGTCCTTCCGCAAGCCGCTGATCGTCATGACGCCGAAATCGCTGCTGCGCCATAAGGAGTGCGTGTCGACGCTGGCCGATTTCGGGCCGGGCTCGTCGTTCCGCCGCATCCTGGCGGAGACCGACCAGCTCGCCGATCCGGCCAAGATCCGTCGCGTCGTGCTGTGCTCGGGCAAGGTCTATTTCGATCTCGTCGCCGAGCGCCGCAAGCGCAAGGTCGACGACATCGCGATCATGAGGATCGAGCAGCTCTATCCGTTCCCGTTCAGCCGGCTGGGCGTCAGGCTCGCGCAGTACCCCAATGCCGAGGTGGTGTGGTGCCAGGAGGAGCCCGAGAACATGGGCGCCTGGCATTTCATCGACCGCCGCATTGAACGAGCGCTGTCGAGCGCCAACGTCAAGGCCAAGCGGCCGGTCTATATCGGCCGGCCGGAAGCGGCCTCGACGGCGACGGGTTCGGCGCGCACGCATCTCAAGGAACAGACCGATCTGGTCGACCGCGCGCTGACACTTAGTTAGGCGCGGGCAGAGAAGGGGTTTTTGGACATGGTCGTCGAGATCAAGGTTCCGGCACTGGGTGAATCGGTCACCGAGGCGACCGTCGCCAAGTGGCTGGTGAAAGTGGGCGATGCGGTGACGATCGACCAGCCGCTGTGCGAGCTCGAGACCGACAAGGTCACGGTCGAGGTCAATGCGTCGGTGGCCGGCAGCATCGCCGATCTCGCCGTGGAAGAAGGCGCCACCATCCAGGTGGGCGCCGTGCTCTGCCACATCGAAGCAAGTACAGCGGGAGCAGGGGGCGCCGCTGCTGCAGCTCCAGCCAAGCCCGCCGCTGCGCCGGCGCCCGCCGCGCCGAAGCCCGCGCCTCCTCCGGCGGCGGCGCCCGCATCACCGCCATCCGGGGCCAATCTTGCCGCCTCGGGTCCCGCCGTGCGCAAGCTCGCCGAGGAGAAGGGCGTTGCCGCCACGGCAATCGAGCCCAGCGGCAAGGGCGGCCGCGCGACCAAGGCCGACGTGCTCGCGGCGCTCGATTCGGTATCGATCCCGCAGGCGCCGGTCGCCAAGCCGGCCGTTCCCGCCGGTCCGCGGTCGCGCGCCGAGCGCGAAGAGCGGGTGCGCATGACGCGTCTGCGCCGCACCATCGCCAACCGCCTCAAGGAGGCGCAGAACACCGCGGCCATGCTCACCACCTTCAACGAGGTGGATATGACCAATGTGATGGCGCTGCGCGAGCGGCTGAAGGAGGATTTCGAGAAGAAGCACGGCGCACGGCTGGGCTTCATGTCGTTCTTCGTCAAAGCCTGCATCGCCGGACTGAAGGAACTACCGTCGGTCAATGCCGAGATCGAGGGCGATGAGCTCGTCTACAAGAACTACTACGACATCGGCGTCGCCGTCGGCACGCCGCAGGGCCTGGTGGTGCCGGTGCTGCGCGATGCCGACGCGCTCGACTTCGCTGGCATCGAGAAGGGCATCGGCGAGCTCGGCCGCAAGGCGCGCGACGGCAAGCTCTCGATCGCCGACCTGACCGGCGGCACCTTCACCATCTCCAACGGAGGCGTCTACGGCTCGCTGATGTCGACGCCGATCCTCAATCCGCCGCAGTCCGGCATCCTCGGCATGCACAAGATCCAGCAGCGTCCCATGGTCGTGGGCGGCGAGATCAAGGCGCGGCCTATGATGTATCTCGCCATGTCGTACGACCACCGCATCATCGACGGCCGCGAGGCTGTGCTGTTCCTGGTGCGGGTCAAGGAATGCATAGAGGATCCCGAGCGCCTGCTGCTCGGCGTGTGAGGACAGCATCATGGCGAATGAGACCTTCGACCTCGTCGTGATCGGCGCCGGCCCCGGCGGCTATGTGGCGGCGATCCGCGCCGCCCAGCTCGGCATGAAGGTGGCCGTGGTCGAGAAGCGCGCCACGCTCGGCGGCACGTGCCTCAACGTCGGCTGCATCCCCTCCAAGGCGCTGCTGCAGTCCTCGCATCTGTTCGAGGAGACCGGCCACGATCTCGCCCAGCACGGCATCGTGGTCGGATCGCCCACGCTCGATTTCGCGCAGATGATGAAGCGCAAGGACGAGGTCGTTGGTGCCACCACCAAGGGCATCGAGTTCCTGTTCAAGAAGAACAAGATCACCTGGTTGCAGGGCCATGGTCGGATCGAGGCTGGCCGCATCGAGGCCGCCGGCAAGGTCTCGGTGATCGGCCCTGACGGCGCGGTGAAGGACACGGTCACGGCCAAGAGTATCCTGATCGCCGCCGGTTCGGAAGTGACGCCGCTGCCCGGCGTCATCATCGACGAGAAGAAGATCGTGTCCTCGACCGGCGCGCTTGAGCTCGCCTCCGTGCCGAAGCACCTCGTGGTGGTCGGCGCCGGCATCATCGGCCTCGAACTTGGCTCGGTGTGGCGGCGGCTTGGCGCCGAGGTGACGGTGGTCGAGTTCCTCGATCGCATCTGCGCGGGCATCGACGACGAGATCACCAAGTTCTTCCAGCGCGCACTCACCAAGCAGGGGTTGAAGTTCAAGCTGGGTGCGAAGGTCACCAAGGCGGAGACGACTGGCGCTGGCGTGACGCTGACGGTAGAGCCTGCCAAAGGGGGCGGTACGGCCGAGACGCTCGAAGCCGACGTCGTGCTGGTGGCCATCGGCCGCCGTCCCTATGTGGCAGGCCTCGGCCTCGACAAGGTCGGCGTAAAACTCACCGAACGCGGCCGCATCGCTGTCGACGCGCATTTCCAGACCTCGGTGCCCGGCATCTACGCCATCGGCGACGTGATCGATGGACCCATGCTCGCCCACAAGGCGAGCGAGGATGGCATCGCCTGCGTCGAGACGCTGGCTGGCCAGAAGGGCCACGTGAACTGGGATCTCGTGCCGTCGGTCGTCTACACCCAGCCCGAGGTGGCGTGGGTCGGCAAGACCGAGGAACAACTGAAAGCCGCGGGCGTTGCCTACAAGGTCGGCAAGTATCCTTTCACCGCCGATCCGCGCAGCCGCGCGAATGCGGCGACGGAGGGTTTCGTGAAGGTCCTGTCCGACAAGACCACCGATCGCGTGCTGGGAGTGCACATCTTCGGCGCCGAGGCCGGCACGATGATTGGTGAGGCGGCGCTGGCCATGGAATTCCAAGCCTCGGCCGAGGACATCGGCCGCATCTGCCACGCCCATCCGACCGTCAACGAGGCGCTCAAGGAAGCGGCGCTGGCGGCGTGGGAAAAGCCCATTCATCTATAGGTCGGCAATGCGCAAGCCGCTGATGGCGTTGGCGGTCCTGGGCTGCCTCGTGATGTCGGTGGTGGGTGGCCTGCTGCCCATCCTGCAGGGCTGGATCTTCTTCGTGCTCGGCATCTACCTGCTCGCCACCGAATTCGAGATCGGCCGTGTCTGGGTGAAGGCCGGCCGCCGGCGCTGGGCGTTCCTTAATCGCTGGATTGTCCAGGCCCGCGACCATAGATGGGCGCCGAGCCACCTCAAGGAATTCGAGGATCTGACCGACCCGACGAAGTGATCGCCTAGTCCAGTTGGGCGGCGGCGCGGGCCAGCAGCGCGCGGAACCAGGCGCGGCCGCGCCGGCTGTTGGTCGCCGGGCTCCAGTAGGCGTCGATCAGCAACTGCTTGCGCGGATAGGCAATCTCGATGAAGCGCAGCTTTTCCGCGCGCGCCAGCTCCCGCGCCACCTTGCGCGGCACCAGAGCGACGCAGTCCGACTTCCCGACGATCGCGCCCAGCACCAGGAAGCTCGAGGTGGTGCAGACCGGCGCCGTCTCGAACGTCGAGGTCGGCTGCAAGAGGACGCGCACGTCCTGCGGCGTGCGCGGGCTGCGCCGGAAGGCGACGTAACGCAGGGCCTGGAACTGGGCCGGGGTGAGGCGTGCCGGGATCGCCTGGTTGGCGGCGGCGGCGATGCACACCATCTCGTCGCGCCACAGCGGCAGCCGGCCGACCTTCTTGCCCAGGGTTTCGCCGAAGGCGCGCGGGCCGATCATGAAATCGATCTTCGCCAGGTCCTCGGCGGTGCGCGTGCCGGTCCAGGTGAACTCCAGCACGACGTGCGGCGCCTCGCGGGCGCAGATCTCGGCCAGGATCGGGGCCAGGAGTTGGGTGACGTAGTCAGCCGTGTTGATCACCATATGCACCGCCTCGGTCGCCGGGTCGAACGGACCGGTGGGCGTCAGCAGCAGGTCGAGTTCGCCGAGCGCCCGGCCGAGCGGCCCGGCCAGCGCTGCCGCCCGTTCGGTGAGATGGGTGTCGCGGCCGGGCGAGATCAGGAGCTGGTCGTCGAAGGCGCCGCGCAACTGCCGCTGCGCCCGGCTCACGGCGGGCTGGGTGATGCCGAGCGACTGCGCGGTGCGGGTGACGCTGCGGGTGCGCAACAGTTCGTGCAGCACCGGCAGGAGGTCGAGATTGACCTTGTGCAGCCGTGCCACCAGGTCGTGCTCGCCTGCCGCCGGCAGTATCCGCCCGGAGGGAGCATCATAACGGTTGGTTATGCGTTTCATGATTCCTTTCATTGTTTCGGCATGCCGGCCGCTTGACTAGGGTCGATTGCGCCAATCCGGCATCCAGATCAAGAAAACCACCTCGGGAGGAGCGGCAGATGGCGGCACGCACGGGAAAGCAGTTCCTGCAGGGCTTGCGCGATGGCCGCGCCCTCTGGGTCGGCGGCGACAAGGTTGCCTCGATGACCGACCATCCGGCGCTGAGCGGCGCCGCCGGGGCGCTGGCCGAGGTCTTCGACCTGCAGCACCGGGAAGCCGAGGCCTGCCTGATGCCCGATCCGGAGACCGGTG
>JAUXWB010000525.1 GCA_030684475.1 Reyranella sp.
GTCAGTCCGGCCGCACCCTACCGCCACTTCCGCGACCGCGAGGCGCTGCTGGCCGACGTGGCGCGCGAGGGCTTCCAGCGCTTCGAGGCGATGCTCACCACCGGCTGGAACGGCGGCAAGCCCGACCTGATGACGGCGTTCCACAACGTCGGCAAGGCCTACCTCGCCTTCGCCCGCGCCGAGCCGGCCTACTACGCCGCCATGTTCGAGTCGGGCCTGCCGCCGGATCTAAGCCCCGACCTGCGCGCCGCCTCCGACCGCGCCTTCGGCGTGCTGCGGGCGGCGGCCGACATGCTGGTCACCCTGCTGCCGGCCGGAAAACGGCCGCCCGCCCTGATGATGAGCCTGCACATCTGGTCGATGTCGCACGGCATCGCCTCACTGTTCGGGCGTGGCGATGCGGGGCGCCGGCCGCTGCCCATGACGGCCGAGGAGTTGCTCGAATCGGAGGTCCTCATCTACCTCCAGGGGCTGGGTTTCCCACAAAAGGCCTGATTACCGTCGGGCCACCCCTTGACTCTCCGGGCTGGAATACCCAATGTAAATGTCGTTAACATTTACATCGTTAACAGCAGCAAAAAGGGGGGCTCCACATGGGCCTGATCTCAAAAATAGACGACATCGGCAGGCCGGCGTGGATCGCCCTGGTGGTCCTCAGTTTCATCCTGTTCTGGCCGATCGGCATCGCCCTTCTGGTTTATCTGAAATGGAGTGGACGCATGTTTTGCTCGAAGCGCTATGGCCATTGGAACACGCCGGACGGCAGCACCGCCCGCGCCGAGTTCCGCGACGGGAAACGCCGTCATCGCTGGGGCCGCGACGCCTCCAGCGGCAACGTCGCCTTCGACGAATACCGCGAGGAGACCCTGCGCAAGCTCGAGGAGGATCAGCGCGAGTTCCGGGACTATCTCGACAAGCTGCGGGCCGCCAAGGACCGCGCCGAGTTCGACCAGTTCATGAACGACCGCCACGGCCGGCCGCCCACGGTCACCGAGCCGCCGCCGGCCGCACCTACGGCCTGATCTCTCCTCCCTGATCGGCGGAGTCGACCGCCCGCAACGCCCCCGCGTTGCGGGCGGTTTCGCGTCAATAGTCCAGTTTCATCGGCAAGCGATGATCGATCGCCTGCTGGACAGCTTTCACCATCGCAGCGAAGCCGTAGCGGGCGCGCAGCTCCAGCGACGCGTCATCGGACGGCGGCCTCCGGCCCCAACCCGCCACCGCGCCGTCCCAGGCCTTCCAGGTCGCTCCGTTGAGATCGGCGTGCTGGCGCTGCAACGTCGGCGCCGAGCCGAGGACGACCCGGTGCCCGTCGACGTCCTTGCCGTCGAAGGTGAACGGGAACGGACTGGGCAGCCACAGTTCGACATGGCGCACGAGATGGGAGTAGCGCGAGCGGAAGCCCTCGGCGGCGCTGCGCGCGAGCGCCGGGTCGTTTTCCCACTCTTCGCGCAGCATGTCGGGGCGACGGAGCGCGGGATGCTCGGCATAGGCCGCCCACAGCACCAGGGCCGCGAGCCCGTCCCACCCCGGCCGGCCGGTGAAATGCGCCGCCGCAAGCGTTTCCTCCCAGTCGAGCGGCGCCTGAATATTGTCGCCGAGCCTTTCGCTCAGCGCCGCGCGCCATGCCAGGATGGCCGGGGTGATGCGCTCGGGATCCTTCACACTGTCCGCCGGCGTATCGGCACGCGCGATGCGGCAACCCACGTTGGCGTAATAACGTGTCAACGACCCGACATAGACGTCGAGGGCCATGGAGAGGGTCCCTATTTCATTATGAGGCGCGTTGGCGACGATACCACTTGCAGTTGATATATAGGATGAGTTATCCCGTGAAAAGACTCGAATGCAAATACCTTGATGCGCAAAACGCACAGCCATCGAGGCATGGAAGCGCGATGTTGGCTCTGAGGCGGTGGCCCTGCCCGACAGCTTCAGACGCTAGTCACTCAACATCGAATTTCATTGGAAGATGGGCGTCGCAGGCATGTCGCGCCGCGAGGAAGGCTTCGCAAAAGCTGTACCTCGCGGCGTTCTCGAGCGAGCTACCGGTACCCGGCAGCAACAAGTTCCACTCCTCAACTACGTCGAGGGAAGCCTTCCACGAGAGTTCGTTCAGATCATCGAGTTGATGCAGTAGAGAGATGGTCGAACCCAACACCGCCGGCTTTCCTTTTGGATCGCTCGTCTCGATAGAAAAGTCGAACTTGGCGGGAAGCCAGAGATCCGGTGCATGAAAGATATGGGAGAAACGTTCAACCATACGCGTGGAGACGGCCGGCCGCTGCAGGGCATTCCAATTCGACTTCACCCTCAAGTCCGGATTGTCGAGTGAAGCTATCCAGAGCTTCAACGCCTCAAAATCTGGACTGGCCGCGGCAGAGAGACTGCTCGCCTCATTCCAGACCAGAGGCGACGGCAAAACAGAACCGAACTCGTGGTTGATTTGATCTCGCCACGCTTCGATTTCAGCTTGCCGCGCCGGCGGCTTTTTCGCCGGCTTTTCGTCAAATTTGTAGACGGCCATCCTCACCATTTTGGTGTCTTCTGGCCGAGGCTCTTTCCGGACGAGGGGTCCCTCGGTCACCCTCCACGATCCGTCGTAATAGGTCGTGAGCGGGCCCACATAGAGTTCAGGCGACATGTTGCAATGCCCCGCGAATCATTACAACTATAAGTTGTATTTCTCTATCACGATACTCCTATATCAAACGTGCGGTAGGCGTCAAAGTCTTATTGCGGCTCGAGGTTCAGGCCCTTCACCAAGTCGATCCAGACCAGGCCCTGCTCGGCCAAGGTGCCTGGGCGATGGCGGTAGCCGGCAGAGCCGCGGCGGCGGCGGCAATGGAACCAAAGCGCAACACCCCACGCCGCGACGGACGAACGGTCATTCTCTTCCTCCCTGCGGCGCGACGGGTTTACTGCGACGGTCTATGCCGTCTTTGTCGCGCCGGTCTTGAGCATGGCGTCGATCTCGCCAACCGTAAAGCCGGCTTCCTTGAGAACCTCGACGCTGTGCTCGCCCAGCCTGGGCTGCAGGCGCGTCACCTCGGGCTTGGTCTTGCTGAAGCGCGGCGGGATATCGGGCATGCGCAGCCGGCCTTCGGTCGGATGGTCGACTTCCTTCCAGAAGCCGGTGGCCTCGAGTTGCGGATCGACGAACAGGTCGTCGAGCGTGTTGACCGGGCCGTGCGGCACGTTGGACTTGCCGAGCAGCGCCACCCCTTCGGCGTTGGTCCGCGTGGCGCAGATCTCGGCCAGGGT
>JAUXWB010000529.1 GCA_030684475.1 Reyranella sp.
AATCCTGCGCCGGGTGCGGCTGGAAGACCCGATGAAGTCCAAGCAATTGAAGCGCGCCCTGGAGGATCTGGCCGAGGAGGGCGTGACGCAGGTGTTCCGCCGCGTCATCGGCGGCGACCATATCGTGGGCGTGGTCGGCGAGCTGCAGTTCGACGTGCTGAAGACGCGTGTCGATGCCGAGTACCAGATCAAGATCGACCTCGAGCCGGCGCCGTTCGAGACCGCGCGCTGGATCTCGGCCGAGACCAAGGCCGACCTGGAAGAGTTCATGTCAGCCAACCGCGGCGGCATGTCGGAGGACCGCGACGGCTCGCCGGTGTTCCTGGCGCGCAACGCCTGGGAGCTGGGTTACGTCGCCGAGAAGAGCCCGAAGATAAAATTCTCCGATATCCGCGAACGGGCGTGATTTCATTTCTCCTCCCCCGAGACGGGGGAGGTAAGTCTTTCGTCTAAGCCTTCTTCTCCGTCACGGGCCTTGTGACGCCGTCGGTGCGCAGGCGGGCCAGCTCATCGGCCTTGAGCGCAAGCAACTCGCCAAGAACCGAATCGGTGTGCTGTCCGAGCGTCGGCGCCGGCGAGCGAATCTCCGACTTGCCGCCGGTGTGGAGCCGGATCGCCGAGATCGGCACGCGGGTCTTGCCGCGGCGTGGATGGTTTATGTCGACCCAGAATCCGCGGGCCTCGAGATGGGGATCGGTCGCCACCTCGCGCGCCGTCTTGACCGGCGCGCAGGGCACATGCGCCTCGTTGAGGAGTTTCAGCACTTCGGCCTTCGAGCGCGTCAGCGTCCAGGCCGATACAATGTCGTCGACCTCTGCCATGCGCTTGGCCCGGCCTACCGTGCTCGACAGCCCGGGGTCTTCGAGCAGCTCGGGACGACCCAGCATCCGGCACATCGAATGCCAGTGCCGCTCGGCGGCGGTGAAGATCGCCACGTAGCCGTCGGCGCAGGGGTAGGTGTTGTACGGCGCCATGGCGAGCGCAGGATGCCTGTTGCCCGTGCGGTCGGGCACGTTGGTATCGCCGTCCATGACGGCGCCCATGGCCGAGGCGAGCGACGTTACCGCCGCTTCATGCATGGCCACCTCGACGCGCTGGCCTTTGCCGGTCCGCTCACGTTGGACCAGCGCCCCCAGGACGCCGGCGCAGAGGTGGATGCCCGCCAGGAAATCGCACACGGCGGCACCCGCCTTGGTCGGCGGGCCGTCGGCATCGCCGGTGGCGTTGGTGATGCCGCTCATCGCCTGGACGGTGACGTCCATGGCGGGAAGGTCGCGATAGGGCCCGTCGAGGCCGAAGCCCGAGCTGCCGCCATAGACCAGGCGCGGGTTGAGCTTGCTCAGCACCTCGTAGCCGAGACCGAGGCGATCCATCACGCCCGCGGCGAAATTTTCGATCAGCACGTCGGCCTTGGCGACGAGTTCGAGCAAGATCGCCTTGCCGCGTTGCTGCTTGAGGTCGAGCACCACCGACTCCTTGTTGGAGTTCAGCATGACCAGCGGATAGGGCTCGACCTCGCGTTTGCGGCGGCGGACCACGTCGCCCTCCGGCGGCTCGATCTTGAGCACCCGTGCGCCCATGAAGGCGAGCTGCAGGCCGCAATAGGGGCCGTTGTAGATCTGCCCGAGATCGAGAACGAGCATCCCGTCGAGTGGGCGGCGAATGGTCATGGCACTTCCTCCGGTCGGCGACCTTATCGCGAAGTGGTGGCCCATGGCCGCATGAACCTGCCGCCAGAGCCGTCCTGCGAAGCGACGCCCTCTTGTTCCGGCCAGCCGGAATGTGCTTTAGGGTCGCGGCACTCCCCGAGGAGCGAAGCGAGGAAGAACGCCCGCCGTGGCCGATGAGACCGTCCAACCGTCCGAAGACGGTTCGCCAGGCTGGCGAGAGCGCCTCCACCTGGAGGAGATGAGCGGCTTCGCCTTCGCCTTCAAGGCGCGCGTCATCGCGCTCGGTGCCGTCGTGGTCTGGGTGGTTCTCTCCGCGTCGCTCGGCCGGCTGCCGTTCCTGCTGGGTGCGGCTGCGCTCTTCTTCGTCGTCGGCTGGATCGCCTACCGCAGCCGCACGAGCCCCTACATGCTGGCGATCCAGGCCGTCTGCGCCCTGGCCGACGTCGCCATCATCGTCCTCGCCAGCCACATGCCCGACGGCGACTGGAACGAATGGGCGTTGCAGACCTGGCTGCGCCGCTCGGCCTTCCTCTATCTCGTGGCCTATGTCGCGAGCAGCGCGCTCACCTTCTCGGTCAAGGTTGTGCTGCTCTCGGGCATCGCCGCCACGCTCGGCCTCATCGCATCGTTTGCCTGGGTGCTCTACGTCGCCACATATGTCGATTCGTTCAAGGGGTTTGTGTCCGACGGGCCCTACGACCTGCTGCGCCAGCTCATGCAGATCCAGAACGTCGAGCCCTGGGTTTTCATGATGAACCAGGTGGTGCTGCTCGCCATCACCACCTGCCTGATCGCCGGGGCGATCTGGCGGGCGCGCCGTCATGTCGAGCGCGCCGTGCAGGCGGAGTTCCAGCGCGCCAACCTCGGCCGTTTCTTCTCGCCCGCCGTGGCCAACCGCCTGGCCGAGGACGTTCAGTCGCTCGACGGCGGCCGTGCGCAGACGGCGGCCGTGCTGTTCGTCGACATTATCGGCTCGACCCGGCGCATGGAGGCTTTCACGCCGGAACAAGTGATCGAGGCGGTGCGCGCTTTTCATCAGCGCATCGTGCCGGTCGTGTTCCGCCACAACGGCTCGATCGACAAGTTTCTCGGCGACGGTGTCATGGCCGTGTTCGGCGCGCCGGAGAAGGCGCCCTACGACGCGCGCGACGCGCTGCTGTGCGCCGTCGAGGTGCTCGACACGATCGATCGCTGGAATTCCACCCGGATCCAACGCGGCTACGTCGCCACGACCGTGGCGCTCGGCCTCCACTACGGGCCGGTGATCCAGGGCAATGTCGGCATCGCGGACCGGCTCGAGTTCACTACGCTCGGCGACACCGTGAACGTCGCCAACCGGCTCGAGGCCATGACGCGCCAGCACGACGCCGGCATCCTGATGAGCAAGGAGGCGATGGACGCCGCGGAGCGGTCCAGCCCCCTGCCGGTCCGGATCAGGGCGCGCTGCCGCGACCTCGGCGTGCTGCCGATCACGGGCCACGAGGCGCCGCTGCATGTCATCGCCATCGACAGGGAGACGAGACCATGACCGACGTGAAGCGCATCGACCCCGGCCCGCGGCTGAGCGAAGCCGTGGTGCACGGCGACCGCATCCATCTCTCGGGCATGATCCCGGAGGACACCTCGCTCGACATCGCGGGCCAGGTTGGCCAAGCGCTGAGCGAAATAGACGCCCTGCTGAAGCGCGCCGGCACGGACAAGTCGAAGCTGCTGACGGCCACCATCTTTCTGGCCGACATCGGCGATTTCGCGGCGATGAACGCGGTCTGGGACGCTTGGGTGGTGCCCGGCCAGGCGCCGGCCCGAGCAACGGTACAGGCCCAGCTCAATGACCCGAAGATGAAGGTCGAAATCGTGGTCGTCGCGGCGATCTAGCCTCTGCTAAGGTCGCGGCGCTTCGAGTTCCCAAGGAGGAGACAGACTATGAGCGTCACACGTATCAACGCCGGTGCCCGCATGTCGAGCGCGGTGGTCCATGGCAACACGGTCTACCTTGCCGGCCTCACCGCCGACGATGCCAAGGCCGACGTAAAGGGTCAGACCGCCCAGATTCTGGCCAAGATCGACAAGTTCCTGGCCGAGGCCGGCACCGACAAGTCGAAGATCCTGTCGGCCAACATCTGGCTGACCGACATCGGCACCTGGGGCCAGATGAACGAAGTGTGGGACGCCTGGGTGTCGCCGGGCAACACGCCGGCGCGCGCCACGGTCGAGGCCAAGCTCGCCAATCCGGCGCTCAAGGTCGAGATCATGGTGCAGGCGGCCAAGTGACAGCGCACAAAAATGCAAAGGGCCGGCGAAAGCCGGCCCTTTTTTGTTGCCTGTCAGTTGATCGGCCCGATGATCTTGCCCGGGTTCATGATGTTGTCGGGGTCGAGCGCCTTCTTGATCGAGCGCATCAGCGACATCGCCTCGCCATGCTCCTCGTAGAGGTACTTGATCTTGCCGATGCCGACGCCGTGCTCGCCGGTGCAGGTGCCGCCGAGGTTCTGTGCCCGCGCGATCATGCGGTCGTTGAGGCCTTCCGCCCGTGTCAGGTAGGTCGGGTCGTCGGGATCGACCATCATGGTCAGATGGAAATTGCCATCGCCGACATGGCCGACGATGGGGGCGTAGAGCTTGTTCGCCACGATATCCTTCTGGGTCTCGAGGATGCATTCGGCCAGGCGTGAGATCGGCACGCACACGTCGGTCGCCCACATGCCCCAGCCGGGCTTGGCGGCCTTGGCCGCCCAGGCGGCATCATGGCGGGCCTGCCACATCTTGCTGCGCTCCTCGGCCTGGCTGGTCCAGGCAAAGTCGCCGCCGCCATTCTCGGCGGCGAGCGCCTGCACCATCTCGGCCTGTTCCCTGGTGCCGGCCTCGGTGCCGTGGAACTCCAGCAGGAGCAGGTTCTTCGCCGGCAGGCTGAGCTTGGAATACTTGTTCACGGTATCGACCGTCTCGGTGTCCATCAGCTCGATGCGCGCCACCGGGATGCCGGACTGGATGGTCTGGATCACGGTATTGACCGCGCCTTCGAGACTGTCGAAAGCGCAGGTCGCCGCGACCATCGATTCGGGAATGCCGTAGAGGCGGAGCGTCACCTCGGTGATGATGCCCAGCGTCCCCTCGGAGCCCACGAACAGTTTTACCAGGTCGTAGCCCGCGCTCGACTTGCGCGAACGCCGGCCGAGCCGCATCAGCCTTCCGTCGGCGGTGACGACCTGCAGCGACAGGACGTTCTCGCGCATGGTGCCGTAGCGCACCGCGTTGGTGCCCGAGGCGCGGGTGCTCGCCATGCCGCCGATCGAGGCGTCGGCGCCGGGATCGATCGGGAAGAAGAGCCCGGTGTCGCGGATATATTCGTTGAGCTGCTTGCGGGTGACGCCGGGCTGGACCACCACGTCGAGGTCGGCCTCGTTCACCTGCAGCACGCTATTCATGCGGCTGACGTCGAGCGAGATGCCGCCGTTGGGCGCGCTGATGTGGCCCTCCAGCGAGGTGCCGGTGCCGAAGGCGATGATGGGGGTCTTCAGCCGGGCGCAGAGTTGGACGATCTGCTGCACTTCCTCGACCGATTCGGCGAACACCACGGCGTCGGGCAGGTGCGCCTCGTGGTATGAAATGTCCTTGCCATGCTGCTCGCGCACGGCGTGCGCCGTGCTGACGCGGTCGCCGTAAAGCTTCTTCAGCTCGGTGATGGTGCTGTCGACATTGAGGGGTCTTGCCGGGGCCGTTGCGGCCATGTTGGTTCTCCAAAGCTGCGGAGCAGCGAAGGGTGGCTAGCGCAGGGCGATTGGATACGCTCAAATGGCCGGAAAGCCAACCTGGAGAAACGCTGCCATGCGCGACGTCTACGTGATCGGCGCCTACACCACGGTCTTCAAGAAGCACCCGGGGCTCAGCTTCGGCGATCTCGCGCGCGAGGCCTATCTCGGCGCACTTTCCGACGCCGGCATGAAGACCGGCGCCGATATCGAGTCCGGCTGGCTCGGCAATTGCGGCATGGGCTTCTGGGGCCAGAACTCGATCCGCGGCCAGGCGCTGTTCCAGCCACTGGTCGAGGAGGGGCTGTTTCCCGAGCGCGTGCCGATGTTCAACGTCGAGAACGCCTGTGCGACCGCCTCGACCGCCTTCATGGGCGCCTGGAAGGACGTGCTGGCCGGCACCCATGAGCTCTCGTTCTGCATCGGCATCGAAAAGCTTTTCAGCCCCGACGCGCCCGAGCGCACGGCGGGTCTCTTCAACCAGGGCTACATCACCAGCCAGCATGAGAGGCTGCTCGAGGAAATGAACAAGGTCGGCAGCCTGATCGGTTCGAAGTTCGAGACAGGACCCGACCGCACCATCTTCATGGACACCTACGCCATGCAGGCCAAGTGGCACATGTGGAAGTACGGCACGACGCAGGAGCAGATCGCCGCCGGCGCCGCCAAGAACCACAACTACGGCGCGCTGAACGAGAAGGCGCAGTACCGCTTCCAGATGACGCCAGAGGCCGTGCTGCAGGATCGGCCGGTGTCGTATCCGCTGACCCGCGCCATGTGCGCGCCGATCGGCGATGGCGCGGCGGCGGCGCTGCTGTGCTCGAAGGACTATCTCGAGAAACTGCCCAAGGAGGTGCAGGCGCGCGCCATAAAAATTGCCGGTGTCGGCTTTTCCGGTGGCATGTACCGCGAACTCGACCGGCCCGGCCTGACCCACGCCGCTGCCGACAAGGCCTATAAGATGGCGGGGCTGGGGCCCGAGGATATCGACGTCGCCGAAGTGCACGACGCCACCAGCTTCTGTGAGATCTACCAGTGCGAGATGTTGCGCTTCTGCCCGGAGGGCGAGGGCGGCAGGTTCGTGGGCTCCGGCGCCACCGGTCCCGGCGGCAAGCTGCCGGTCAACACATCGGGCGGTCTCGTGTCGAAGGGCCATCCGGTCGGCGCCACGGGTCTCTCGATGCTGGCCGAACTCGCGGCGCAGCTCCGCGGCGAGGCCGGGCCTCGCCAGGTCAAGGGCGCGGAAGTCGCACTCGCCGAAAACGGCGGCGGCGTCATCGGCATGGAAGAAGCCGTAGCATCGGTGGTGATTCTGCAGCGCTCTTGAAACCGGCTCGGAATATCCAACATGGTGTCTCCGGCATGATGAGGGAGACACGGGAATGACCATCCGCTTCGACAATCGCGTCGCCATCGTCACCGGTGCCGGCAACGGGCTCGGCCGCGCGCATGCGCTGCTGCTGGCGAGCCGCGGCGCCAGGGTCGTGGTGAACGATCCCGGCGGCGCCGTCGACGGCAAAGGCGGCGACCATGCTGCAGCCGACAAGGTGGTGGCCGAGATCAAGGCGGCGGGTGGCCTGGCCGTGCCCAACTACGATTCGGTGGCCGACCCGAAGAGCGCCGCCAACATCGTCAAGACCGCCGTCGATTCCTTCGGCACGGTCGACATCGTGGTCAACAACGCGGGTGTGCTGCGCGACAAGACCTTCCACAACATGACGACAGAGGATTTCGACTTTGTCGTAAAAGTGCATTTCCTCGGCACCGCCTATGTGACGCACGCGGCCTGGCCGATCCTGCGCGCCAAGTCCTACGGCCGCGTCGTCGTCACCTCGTCGAACTCAGGCATCTACGGCACCTTCGGCCAGGCCAACTATGGTGGCGCCAAGCTCGCGGTCGTGGGCTTCATGAATGCACTTCGCCTCGAGGGCCAGAAGTACAACATCATGATCAACGCGCTGGCGCCGGTGGCCGCCACGCGCATGACCGAGAGCCTGATGACGCCAGAAGTGCTGCACAAGCTCCGGCCGGAGTTCGTCTCGCCGATGGTGGCCTGGCTCTGCAGCGAGCAATGCCAGCGCACCGGCGACATCTGGAGCGCCGGCGCCGGCACCTTTGCCCGCATCGAATACCGCGAGGCCGAAGGCGTGCGCATTGCAGGCCGCGCGCCGACCATCGAGGATGTCGCGGCCAACATCGACAAGATCGCCGACGTCTCGGCCAGCCGGGTGTTCCGCACCTCCGGCGAGGAAGTTGCCGCCGTGGTGGGTTCCTGAACGCGGGGGTTCCCGCACGCGACCGGCTGGCCCCGGTCGCGGAATGGCTCATGCGCGACGGCCGCCTGCTCACGACGCCGGCCGATTTCATCGCGCAGCTGATGGACCGCGTGGTCGAGACGGGCCTGCCGGTCTGGCGTTTCTACATCGGCCTGCAGCTCATCCATCCGCAGCTTCAGGCGATGGGCTTCATGTGGCGCCGCGGCGAGCCGGTGCAGGCGATCGTGCGCGGTTACGGCGTCGAGTTCACGCCGGCCTATATCGGCAGCCCCATGCAGGAAGCCCGCGAGCAGGTCCGGCCCGTGCGCTACCGGCTGGCCGAGCTCGACGAAAGCAACCACGAAGTGCTGCACGAGGTTCGCGCCGCCGGTGGCACCGACTACTACGCGCTCCCGATGCGCATCTCGCATGGCCGGCCGATGCCGGTCGTCACTTTCGCCACCGACCATGAAGGCGGCTTCTCCTCCGCCGACATCGACGACATGCATCGCCTCATCGACATGATGGGTGCGGTGACGGAGATGCACATCGAGCACAGCATCGCCGACACGGTGGCCAACACCTACCTCGGCCGCCAGGTCGGCCAGCGCATTCTCAAAGGCGCGATCCGTCGCGGCGATGGCGAGGAGATCCGCGCCGTGCTGTGGTTCTCCGACCTGCGCGACTTCACCGGCCTCAACGAGCGGTTGCCACCCAACGAACTGCTGGAACTCCTGAACAACTATTTCCAGCTTGTCGGCAATGCGCTGGCGGCGCACGGCGGCGAGATCCTGAAATTCGTCGGCGACGGCGTGATGGCCTATTTCCCGGCGGAGGATGCGCTGTTCCTGCCCATGGTGACGGCCGGCGCGCTCAATGCCGCACGCCAGGTGATCGGCGACATCGAGGCGGCCAACGAGGCGCGCGCCGCCGGTGGCGCCGAGCCGGTGCGCTTCGGCATCGGCCTGCACGTCGGCACGGTGACGTTCGGCAATGTCGGCACCGAGGACCGGCTCGACTTCACCGTCATCGGCTCAGCCGTCAACCGCGCCTCGCGGCTGGAGGGCCTCACGAAGGCACTTGGGGTCCAGGTCTGCGCCTCGGCCGATTTCAACGAGGTTTGTGCGCAGCCGATGAAATCGCTGGGCACCCACCGCCTGCGCGGCGTGCCGAAGCCGGTCGAGATCTATACGCTGCCGGACTGAGATCCATTCGGAGAGCTGCCATGGGTGTGCTGTTCAGGAGCGATTTTCATGACGATTTCGGGACCTGGCCCCTGGCCTACATTCCCTACGGTGGCGGTGATTTCGGCGAGATCCTCGCCGTCGCCCAGGCGGTCGGTGGCGGCGACGACGGCGCTTTTCACGACGCCTGGAAGGTGGCGGCCGATCGCGCGGCCGCGGAGGCGGAGACGGCGCTTGCCAAGGGCCATCGCGCCAGTGCGCGGGCGCTCTTCCTGAAGGCCAGCAGCTTCTATGCGACCTCCTACCATCCGCTCTATGGCGAGCCGGTGGACCCGCGCCTGCTCGCGGCGTTCCGGCGGCAGACGGTGACCCTCGACAAGGGGCTTGGCCTCTCCCGCATCCCGATCGAGCCGCGGCGGATCCCCTTCGGGCCGGTGCCGATGCCGGCTTATCTCATTCCGGCTCTGGGGCACGAGCGGGACGTTCGACCGCTGCTTATCCTGATCAACGGCTACGATGCCACCGTCACCGACATCTACTTCGCTTCGGCGGTGGCGGCGTCGCGACGCGGCTATCACTGCCTCCTGTTCGACGGTCCGGGGCAGGGCGCGATGCTGTACGAGGAGGGCGTGCGGCAGCGGCCCGACTGGGAGACAGTCATCGCTGCCGTGGTCGATTTCGCCCTTACGCTGCCGGTCGTCGATCCGGCCCGCATCGCGCTCTGCGGCTGGAGCCTGGGTGGCCATCTGGCACCGCGCGCGGCGTCGGGCGAGCAGCGCATCGCCGCCCTGATCGCCGATCCCGGACAATGGAGCATCGCCGGCGGCTTCCGCGACTATGCGGTCAAGATGGGGGCGACACGCGAGGCGGTGGCGTATCTCGGCGATCTCGACCAAGACATTCTCGATCGCCTCGAGCACGTCATCCTGGGCGACCGCAAGATGCGCTGGAGCATCATCCAGCGCGGCTACTGGGTCCATGGCGTCGACAATCTACGCGACTATCTGAGCGCGGCCGAGCTGTTCACCATGGAGGGGCGGGTGGAGCAGATCCAATGTCCGACCCTGATGACGCACGCTGAGAAGGATCCGCTGTCTGCCAGCTCGGAATCGTTCTTCGACAAGCTGCGCTGTCCCAAGACGTTTCTCCGCTTCACGGCGACCGAAGGCGCGGGCGATCACTGCGAGATGAGGAACCGTACGCTCCTGAACCAGCGGGCGCTCGACTGGCTCGACGACCGGTTCGGAATCTCCGGCTAGACCAGCACCTTCCAGCCCTCGATCCAAGCGAGCGCCTCCTCGTCGGGCAGCGGCTGCGACGAGGCGTCGACCTCGAGCCGCTCGCCGATGCGTGTGGCGCCGCACTGCGCGAAGACCTCGTCCAGCTTCTTGCCGGCGCCGCAGAAGGTGTCCTGGTAGGTCATGTCGCCCAGCGCGATGATGCCGTAGCGATGACCGGAGAGATCGGGCTTGTCGCGCTCCAGCGTCTCGGCCAGCGGCAGGATGTTGGTCGGGATGTCGCCCGAGCCGTGCGTGGCGCAGATCACGAGCAGCACGTCGTTGCCGAGGAAATCGGCGGCGCCGGCCGCCTTGTCGCTGACGTCGACAGCATGGCCGGCGCCCTTGAGCACCGGTTGCAGCGCGTCGGCCACCATCTGGGCATTGCCCGATTCGGTGCCGACCAGGATCAGGATGCTGGCCATTGCCAAGGGACATACGGGACCGCGTGCCGCCCTGCGACGCGACCGGTTGGCGCGGCCCCGGTTGGCGTGAGGGTGGGCGCATGCCAGTCTGGGCTTCATGGAAGAAACACCCGTCCTTGCCCTCACCCTCAACCGCCCGCAACGGCTCAACGCCATGAGCCAGCCCCTGATCGAGGCAATGATCCGCGCGTTCGCCCGCGCCCGCGACGATGTCGCGGTGCGCTCCGTTCTGATCACCGGCACCGGCCGTGGCTTCTGCGCCGGCGCCGATCTGGCCGGCTCCGGCACCGGCGCGGTCGGGCCCGACGGCCAGCCCGATGTTGGCGCCGTGATGGACCGGCTCTACAACCCCATGATCCGCGCTATCCGCGCGCTGCCCAAGCCCGTGGTAGCGGCGGTGAACGGCGTCGCGGCCGGCGGCGGCGCCAACCTGGCGCTGGCCTGCGACATCGTACTGGCGGCGCGGTCCGCCCGCTTCGACCAGGCGTTCGTGCGTATTTCTCTGATTCCTGACCTGGGCGGCACCTGGTTCCTGCCGCACACGGTGGGCGATGCCCGGGCCCGGGCGCTCGCCATGCTGGGCACGTCGGTGCCGGCCGGGGAGGCCGAACGCATGGGCATGGTCTGGCAGGTGGTCGACGATGCCGCCCTGATGGATGAGGCCACGAAGGTTGCACGCAAGCTCGCCGCGGGCCCGACGCGTTCCTACGCCGCCATCAAGGACGCCATGAACCGCGCCGGCACCAACACGCTCGACCAGCAGCTCGATCTCGAGCGCGACGCCCAGCGCGAACTGGGCCGCAGCGCCGACTTCAAGGAAGGCGTGGCCGCCTTCCTCGCCAAGCGGCCGGCCAACTTCACGGGACGCTGACACCATGGCCTATGAAAAGATCCTGCTCGCCCGCGACAATGGGCTGGCGACGCTCACCTTCAACGCGCCCGATCGGCTGAACGCCGTGTCGCGCAAGATGATCGCCGAGATAAAAACCTGCTGGGAGGAGCTGGCGGCCGACACCTCGGTGCGCGCCGTGCTGATCACCGGCGCGGGCCGCGGCTTCTGCGCCGGCGCCGACTTGGCCGATCCCGACCGCGACGCGAGCGCCACCGCCGATTCCGGCGCCGCGCTCGACAAATACTTCAATCCCGTGATCCGCCTCATGCGCACCATCCCCAAGCCCATCGTCTCGGCGGTGAACGGCGTGGCGGCCGGTGTCGGCATGAGCTTCGCGCTCGCCTCCGACATCGCCATCGCGGGAAAGTCGGCCTCGTTCCTGCAGGCCTTTGCCCGCATCGGCCTGTTGCCCGACGGCGGCAGTACCTGGTTCCTGCCGCGTCTGGCGGGCGATCAGCGCGCCCGCGCACTCGCCATGCTGGCGCCGCAGATCCCGGCCGAAAAGGCCAAGGAATGGGGCCTGATCTGGGATGTGGTCGACGATGCCGTGCTGATGGCGACCGCCACCGAGATCGCGCGCAAGCTCGCCGACGGGCCCACGCTTGCACTGGCGCGCATCAAGGGCGCGCTCGACCGATCCAGCGCCAACGACCTCTCGGCGCAACTCGACCTGGAGCGCGACTACCAGCGCGAGCTTGGCCGCAGCGACGATTTCAAGGAAGGCGTCGCTGCCTTCCTCGCCAAGCGCAAGCCGGACTTCAAGGGTAAATAGGGGAGACGACCATGACGACGCCGCACAAGGAAATCACTTCGGGCCTGCAGTTCCCCGAAGGCCCGATCGCCATGCCCGACGGCTCGGTGATCCTGGTCGAGATCGCGCGCGAGACGCTGACCCGCGTCATGCCCGACGGCAAGCAGCACATCGTGGCCAAGATGCCCGGCGGGCCCAACGGCGCCGCGGTAGGGCCGAAGGGCAAGATCTATGTCTGCAACAACGGCGGCTTCAACTGGATCAAGCGACCCGACGGCCGGCTGTTCCCCGGCACCCAGCCCGCCTCCTACAAGGGCGGCTCGATCCAGACGGTCGATCCCGAGACCGGCAAGGTCGAGACGCTTTATGATTCGTGCGACGGCCGCAAGCTGAACGGTCCCAACGACATCGTGTTCGACAATGCCGGCGGCTTCTGGTTCACCGACCTCGGCAAGACGCGCGAGCACGACAGCGACCGCGGCGCCGTCTACTACGCCAAGGCCGACGGCTCGAAGATCGAGCAGAAGGTCTTCCCGCTGGAGCGCCCCAACGGCTGCGGCCTCTCGCCCGACGAGAAGACGCTCTATGTCGTGGAGACGCCGACGGCACGCTGCTGGGCGTTCGACCTTTCGGCGCCGGGCACCATCAAGGATGCCAACGGCCCCTACCGCGGCGAGAAGGGCCGGGTGATCGCGGGCCTCGGCGGCTACCAGATGTTCGATTCGCTGGCCGTCGATTCGGCCGGCCACATCTGCGTCGCCACGCTGATCACCGGCGCCGTCTCCGACATCTCACCCGACGGAAAATCCGTGACCCAATACAAGCTGCCCGACCCGATGGTCACCAACGTCTGCTTCGGCGGCAAGGACCTCCGCACGGCTTTCGCCACGCTTTCCATGACCGGCAAGCTGGTGAGCTTCGAATGGCCGCGGCCGGGCCTGAAGCTCAACTACCTGAACAAGTAGCGCGCCCTAGCCCTTCGCCAGTGCGCGCACTTCACGGCTGGCGACGATCCGGCCGTTCGAATAGGCCTCGTGGTTGGCGTCGACGTCGCCCAGCTTGTAGCGGTAGTTCACCATCATGGCGTAGGACTGCCTGAAACCGTTGGCGCTGGTGTCGGCCAGCCAGTTCAGCCGCTCGACGATGGCGCCGTTGCCGAGATGGAAATGCGTCACGCGGTCGAGCGCGCGGCCCTTGTCGTCGGCCGTCGTGAGATACAGCGCCGCCAGCCGCGACAGGATTGGCCGGAGCGCCTTGTTGATGGCCGGCACTTGCCACCAGTTCGGCCGGCGGAGCAGCGCGGCGACCGCCGCGGCGCCCGCGGCTTCGTCGATCACCGGCACCAGGGAAGCGATCTCGGATTGCGTCAACGCATCGTCACCCTCGTTCTTCAGCTGGGTATCGATTTGCTGGCGCAGACTGGGAATGGGCGACAGCGTCGCGAAGTCCTTGATCCTCGGCAGCTCATGCGCGAGCTGTTCGGCCACGCGCTTGATCAGGAAGTTGCCGAAGCTGATGCCTGCCAGGCCCTGCTGGCAGTTGGAGATGGAATAGAAGATCGCGGTGTTGGCCTCGCCCGGGTCGCTCGTCTCGGCGCGCGCGTCGAGCAGGCGCTGCACGTTGCCGGCGAGGCCCGCCACCAGGGCGACCTCGACGAAGATCAACGGCTCGTCGGGCATGCGCGGGTGGAAGAATGCAAAGCAGCGGCGGTCCGAATCGAGCCGGTTCTTGATGTCGCGCCACGAGCGGATGGCGTGGACGGCCTCGTAGGCCACGAGCTTCTCCAGGAGCGATGCCGGCGATTGCCAGTCGATGCGCACCAGGTCGAGGAAGCCGACGTCGAACCAGGCACCGAGCAGGGGCCTGAGGTCTTCGCTCAGCGCCCGCGCCGCGGCATCGCTCTTGCCGAGCGCCAGCAGCTCGGCCCTGAGGTCGACCACGAACTTCACGCCCTGCGGCACGCCCACGAACTCGTGCAGCAGCCGCACCGCCGGCGGCTCCAGCGCCCGGCGCAGCGCCCGTGCCGGTTCCTTGGAGGCGCGCCAGCGATCGACTGCAGCCATCGCGGCCTCGCGCGGCAGGCCGTAGTCGTGGGCGAGCGTTAGCAAAAACTTCTTTCGTCCGGCGGGCGTGAGCGAGAGATAGGTCTGGCCGAGATCGGCGGCGCGGCCGCGCCGCGCCGTCTCGCCGCCCTTGGCTGCCAGGCAGGCGTCGATGCGGCTCTTCAGCCGCGGCACGTCGTCGTCGGGCAGGTCGGGACGGAGCGGGGCACCCACCACCTCGCGGGCGCCGCGGGCGGTGTCGATGAAGGCGGTGCGCAGGCGTTCGAGCGTGCGGTCGACGGTATTGGAGAACGGAAGGGCCATGCGCCGATTATGTCACGGCGGATGTGTCACTCCAGTGGCACGGCTGAACGGGTCTTTACCTTGATGTCGCGGGCCGGCGTATCGGCCTCCGTTGCTTCGCCCGGGAAGGTGACGGTAAAGCAGGCGCCCCGGCCGGCGGGATTGGGCCCGGCGGAAAGCCGCCCCTCGAGTTGGCTCACCAAGGCCGTCACCACCTTGATGCCGAGACCACTGCCTTTGTGTTGGTCCGCTGTGAAGCCTTCCGGCAGGCCCTCGCCCTCGTCGAGCACGCAAAGCTCGTGGCCTGCAGCGCCCGACCTGAAGGTGACTTTGATCGGTCCGGCCCCGTGCTTCTTCGCGTTGGTCGCAAGTTCGTTCACGATCAGGCCGATCGTCAGCATCTGCTTTGCCGGCACGCTCGCTTCGGTGCCTTCGACGTGAATGTCGACTGCGAGGCTATCCGAAAGATCGCCGCACAGCCGGACTAGATAGGCCAGGACTGGCACGCGCTCGACGGTCTCGTCGATGGAAAAATTCCGATGCACGCGCGCCACGGCCAGCACGCGATTGGCGGCGATCGTGAGCTGCTGGGAGGTCTCGGGCACCTGCACGACCCGGCTCTGCAGGTTGAGCAGGCTGGCAATCAACTGCAGGCTGTTCATGGCGCGATGATCGATCTCGCCAACCAGAATCTCGGCTCGCGCCGCGGCGCGGCGGGTGGTCAGGCGCAGTTCCAGCCGGTCCGTGACCAGAGCGGCCAGCGTCCGGAGCTGGCGAAGCTGCTGCGCGTCGACCTGTCGAGGCCGGTGATCGATCACGCAAAGCGCGCCGAGATCGTCGCCCTCGTCCGTGGTGAGCGGCACGCTTACGAAAAAGCCCAACCCGAAAGCGCCACGGATCATCGTCTCCATGGTCGAGACGTCGGTGCCCGCACCCCAGCGAACTTCTGCCATGTCGAGGCCGTGGTGCGACTTGAACCAGAGGCGGTCGCGGTCGAGGAAGCTGATGATCGAGATCGGCGCCTTGAAGAGATCAGCAGCCAGCGCTGTGATGCGATCGAACGCGGCCTCGGGCGGCGTGTCGAGGATCTCGTAGCGCTTCACCAGCGCAAGACGATGGGTTTCTTCGTCGGTTCGAGGGACGGTCGGCGAGGCAGCCGAGTCGACGAGATGCAGCATGGTGGGGTCCCCCTTGCTCGGGTACCGCAACGCATCTCCTTCTTTGAACGGTACCCCATCAAGCAGTGGCAGTTGGGGAGCTCGGGAGTCTGTCCTCTATTGACCACTGCCAAAGATATTGTGGTGACCCTCTCAAGCCTCGTCGCGCAACAGGACGCTCAGCAGGGAACTGTGAACCTGCAGGTGGCCGTTGTAGTTGATGAAGCCCAAATTCCTGAATTTGTTCATGAAATGGCTCACGCGTGGGCGTGTGGTGCCGATGATCTCGGCCAGTGTTTCCTGGCTCATGGGGGTGGTGATGGGCTGCGGGCCGCCTTCCTTGCCGAAGTTCGCCAGCAGAAGCAGCGTGCGGGCCAGCCGCTTTTCGCTCGAGTTGAAGAGCTGATCGACCAGATCCTCCTCGACGCGGCTGTTGCGGGTGAGCAGGTGGGCGATGAACAGCTCGCCGAAGGAGGGTTCGGCGTGAAGCACGCGGATCATCTCGGCCTTGCCGACCCGTGTGACCTCGCTGTCGACCAACGCCCTGGCTGTCGCCAGACGCTGCGGCTGGCCGATCAGGCATCCCTCGCCGAAGAACTCACCCGGCCCCAGCAGCGCCACTACCGCTTCCTTGCCCTGCTTGGACGCGACGACGATCTTGATCTTGCCCTTCTGGATGTAGAAGACGGCGTCGGCCGGGCTCGACTGCAGGAAAACGACACCGCCCTTGTGGTACTCCGCCACGCTGCGACCGTGACTCACGGTGGCGAGAAACGCCTTGGGATCAAAGGTTGAATGGGCTTTCTTTGCCATGATGACCCCCTTTCGGTGCGACGACGCGCGGGTGCAATATATGCCCCATCGCGTGTCGTTCACACTGTTCAAAAGAGGACAGGGTTACGCTATGTCTGGTAGTCGCCATAGATACCAGCACGCTACCGTGCGATAGGGCCGCCATTTCTCGCGGACCTTCTCAAGGGTCTGGGGTGAGGGTGAGTCTGAGCGGCGACCATGGCTCACGGGCGCGCGAAATGCCCTGGGATCGGGGCAGATTCGGCTTCCTGGGCATGAAACCTTCGCGAACAAGCGCGGACATATCGCCCGCCGCATCCCTGGCCGTCGGCACTGTCCGAAAGGAGATGGCGTTCGGCCGTCAACCCTCGACCTTGATGTCGTTTTCCTTCACCACCTTGGTCCAGCGCCCGGTCTCGAATTTCACCCGATCGAGGAAGGCCGCAGGGGTGCTGCCGGTGGTGACGAAGCCCAGCTCCGCGAACCTCTTCTTCACGCCCTCGTCCTTGAGGATTTCGAGACAGAGCCTATTGAGACGCTCGACGATGGCGCCCGGCAGGCCCGCGGGGCCGACGATTCCGAAGAATGCCGAACTCACGAGGTCCGGCATGCCGAGTTCGACGACCGTTGGCACGTCTGGACAGATGGCGGAGCGTTCGGTGGCTGCGAGGCAGATTCCCGTCAGACGCCCCTGCCTCACATGGTTGCCGGTGGGGACCACGACGTCGACGACCATCGGCACGTGGCCGGCCATGACGTCGCGGATGGCGTCCGCCGAGCCCTTGTAGCCCACGACCTCCATCTTGAGCCTGGTTCGCGTGCGGAAGAGTTCGCCCCAGAGATGCGGCTGGTTGCCGATGCCGGAGCAGGCGAAGCGCACCTTGTCGGGCTGGCCGTTCACCCAGGCGGCGAACGAAGCATAGTCCTTGATCGGCAGGTCCTTGTTCGTTGCGATCAGGTCGTGGATATCGGCGATCGTGGAGATCGTCTGAAAATCCTTCAGCGGATCGAAGGGCTGCTTGAAGCCGAGAGCCACGTTGGTGGCGAGCGTCGTGCTGCCGAGCAGGAGCGTGTGACCGTCGGGCCTGGATTTCGCCACCGCCGCCATGGCGATGATGGTGTTGCCGCCGGCCTTGTTCTCGACGATGACCTGCTGGCCGATCAGCGCCGCCATCTTCTCCGCGGCTATGCGACCGACGGCGTCGGCGGCGCCCCCTGGGCCATAGGGCACGACGATCTTTATCGGCTGGCTCGGCCAGGACTGTGCGCGCACGGCGGCGGCCGGCACGATCATCAGTCCGGCGGCACCGGCCAGCACTCCACGACGCTTCAGCATTCTTTCCTCCATATTTTGAAGGGAGCATACTGCCGATCGCCTATAATATGGACTCAAATCGATAATTCTGTCCGAATAGTGGACAAAGAATCGAATCCTGGAGGCTCAATGGTTAAAGCACCATCATCTTCGGTGAAAGCGGTGCTCGAGGAGAATGCCGGTGACCCGGCTTTCGCCACGACGCTGGCGAAAGGGCTCGTCGTGCTTGAGGCGTTCGATGTCGGTGCGACCGTGCTCGGCAACTTGGAACTCTCGGAGCGGACCGGCATTCCCCGGCCGACCGTTGCGCGTTTGACGCACACGCTCGGCGAACTCGGCTACCTTCGCTACGACAAGAAGTTGGCCAAGTACCGTCCTGGTGCTCGGGCATTGCGAATGGCCCGTCCGCTTCTCGCCGGCATGCCGTTTCGCCAGGTCGCGCGACCGCTGATGCACGAGCTCGCCGAGAGCGTGCGCGGGACGGTTTCGATCGGCTTGCTCGATGGAACCACGATGATTTATGTCGAGTCGGCAAGATCGGGGCACGTCGGACCACATGTTCCCGACATCGGCCTGCCGATTCCCGTCGTCAGCACGGCGATGGGGCGCGCCGCGGCCGCGATACTGCCCGCCGTCGAGGCAGCACATCTGGAAGAGCGGCTGGAGGCGGACGATGCATCGCTGTGGTCCGAGCGCCGAGACAGGTATCGCGCCGGGATTCGGCAATGCGCGGACCGCGGCTTCTGCACGTGCCCCGGCGAGTACATGCCGTCCATTCACGCGGTCGCCGCGCCGCTGTTTCATGCCCGAAGCTCGGACCAATCCTTTGCCATCAACTGCGGGATCCCGGCTTTTCGGCTGCAGTCCGGGCAGCTCGAGGCCGAAATCGGTCCGCGCATCAGGGCCTTGGCCGCCAGCATTCGCTCGCTCGTCAACGAAGCCGAGCCGAAGATCGAGCTTCGCGAAAAGTCGACGCTCTAAGGCGCTTCGAGCGCCCGCCACAGATACCAGCTCGCGACCGTGCGGTAGGGCCGCCATCTCTCGCTGGCTCTTTCGAGGGCCTGCGGCGAGGGCAGTGCGCGCTTCCTGAAAGCCTTCGCATAGGCCTTGCGGAGGCTGTAGTCGTCGAGCGGCAGAACATCGGGGCGGCCCAGGCGGAACATCAGGAACATCTCGGCGCTCCAGCGGCCGATGCCGCGCACTTTTACCAGGCGCTCGATCAGCTCGGCGTCGGTGAGACCGTGCGCCTCCTCGAGTGTCGGCAACTCGCCGCCCGCCACGCGGCGTGCCAGGTCCTGGACGGCCAGAACTTTGGCGCGCGACAGGCCGCAGCCGCGCAGTTTCTCGTCGGGCGTCGCCAGGATATGGCGAGGCGTAAAACCCGACGTCGCGCGCGGATAGAGCGCTTCCACGCGGCCGTAGATGGTGGCCGCAGCCTTGTTGGAAAGCTGCTGGTAGACGATGGCCTCGGCCAGCGCGCCGAACAGGCTGCGCGAGGCTTTGAGTTCCATGCGGAATGGCCCGACCGCCTCGATGATGCTGGCCAGTGCCTGATCGGCCGCTTTGAGATGCGCCACCGCCTTGGTCGGCCGGAACGGAAAGCCGCTCATCGTGGGGCGAACAATGGCCCGGCACCGACTTCAGGCGCGCCCTCGATCTCGAGCATGCGCCGCTTGGTCGAGACACCGCCGTTGGCCGAGAAGCCGCCCATCTTGCCGTCGGCTCCCAGCACGCGGTGGCAGGGCACGATGATGGCGATGGGATTGCGGCCGAGCGCCTGGCCAACCTCGCGTGATTCATGCGGCACGCCGAGACGCTTGGCGATCTCGCCATAGGTCATGGTGTGGCCGGGCGGGATGGTGCGCGCCACCTCGTAGACCTTGCGATGGAAGTCCGGCGCGGCCTCGAGGTCGAGGGGAATGTCGGCGAGATCCATCGCTTTGCCTTTCAACAGCCCCAGCACGTGCTCGATGGCGCGGCCGACGGCCGGCGGCGGTTCGCTCTCGACCGCGTCGGGCCAGCGCCGCCGCAGCCGTGCTCGCGTCGCCTCGGCTGTCGCTTCGGGCAATTGCAGGCCGGCGATACCGCGCGCGCTCCAGGCGATGCCGCAGGCTCCGATCGGCGAGTCGAAGACGGTGAATCCTTGCGTGGTCATGGTGGCAAACTCCCTCTAACCGGACATCCCGTCAAGTACGTGTCTGTCATCAAACTGGCACCTGGGGTGGATATGTTGCGCAGGTTGAGTAGAGCCGGAGTTGTCTGGTTGGCCTATCCGCGGGATGAGAGCAATGTCCGCCTGAAAGAGGCGGTTCGCCGCAATCGGGTTCTGTCCCGCGAGGGACTCCTGGAGCATGTCTTCGAACGGCTGTTCCGTGGCCTCGTCTATACCCAGATCTGGGAAGATCCCGAGATCGACCTCGAGGCGTTGGCGCTTGCGCCCGAAAGCCACGTCGTGGCGATCGCCTCGGGCGGCTGCAACGTGCTCTCCTACCTCACGGCGGGGCCGGCGCGAATCACGGCGGTCGATCTCAGCCAGGCCCATGTGGCGCTCAACCGCCTGAAGCTGGTGGCGGCGAGCCGCCTGCCGTCGTGGGAAATGTTCTACCGCTTCTTCGGTGCGGCTGATGACGCGGCCAATGTCGCGGCCTACGACCGGCTGATCGCGCCGCATCTCGATGCCGAGAGCCGTGTCTACTGGCAGGGCCGCAGCCTGCAGCACTTTGGCCGGCGACGGATCTCGATCTTCGCGCGCAACGCCTATCGTCACGGCCTGTTGGGCCGTTTCATCGGCCTCGCCCACGCCGCCGCGCGACTCCATGGCGTCGACCTGCGCGAGCTGCTGAGCGCCCGCACGCTGGACGAACAGCGCCACTTCTTCGAGACGGCGCTGGCGCCGCTGTTTGACCGCCGCGCGGTGCGCTGGGCGACCGGCAACCGTCTCTCGCTCTACGGCCTCGGCATTCCGCCGGCTCAGTACGAGGCGCTGGCGGGCGGCCGTGGCATGAGCGCGGTCCTGCGCGAAAGAGTGGAGCGCCTGGCCTGCGGTTTCAGCCTCAATGACAACTACTTCGCCTGGCAGGCTTTTGGCCGCGGCTACGGCGGCGGTGATCAGGGGCCGCTGCCGCCCTATCTGCGGCGCGAGCAGTTCGACATCGTGCGTGCCCGCGCCGACCGGGTCGAAGTGATGAACCGCTCGGTCACCGAATATCTCGCTTCGTGTCCCGCCGCCTCGCGCGACCGCTATGTGCTGCTCGATGCCCAGGACTGGATGACTGACGACCAGCTCAATGCGCTGTGGGCCGAGATCACGCGCACGGCGCGACCCGAAGCGCGCGTGATTTTCAGGACCGCGGCCGAACCGTCGTTGCTGGAAGGCCGCCTCCATCCGGCGCTGCTGGAGCGCTGGCGCTACGAGGCCGCGGCCTCGCGGGAATTCACGGCACACGACCGCTCGGCGATATACGGCGGCTTCCATCTCTACGTGCTGGCAGGTTGATCAGTGAGCGACACCGTCGCCATGTCCAACCTGATGGACCGCATCTATCGCCGGCAGCGCCATCTCTACGACAGTACCCGCAAGTATTACCTGCTGGGCCGCGATCGACTGATCGAGCGCCTGTCGCCGCCGTCGGGTGGCCAGGTGCTGGAGATCGGCTGCGGCACGGCGCGCAATCTCGTGGCGGCGGCGGGTGCCTATCCACACGCGAAGTTCCACGGCATCGACATTTCGGCCGCGATGCTCGAGACGGCCCGCGCCAAGGTCGCGCGTGACGGTCTGTCGCCGCGCATTCGCCTCGCCTGCGCCGACGCCACCCGGTTCGATCCCGCGCCGCTGTTCGGCGTGCCCGGCTTCTCGCGGATCTTCCTGTCCTATAGCCTGTCGATGATCCCCGAGTGGCGCATGGCGCTCGGCCAGGCGATGGCCTGGGTGCAGCCTGGCGGCGAGCTGCACATCGTCGATTTCGGCGGCCAGGAGGAATTGCCGCGCTGGTTCCGCCGCGGGCTGCGGACCTGGCTGGCGCAGTTCCATGTCGATCCGCGCGACGGTCTGGAGGCGGCGTTAGCCGCCTTCGATGCAGGCACGCTGCTTACCTTCGAGCGGCCGTATCGCGGCTATGCCCAATATGCCGTGTTCCGCCGGGCTTGACAGGATGATTCCCATTCGGTAGGAATTCAACCTATCGTCAGCATTTCCCGGCCAAAAAATCCCCGAATCGGGTTCGAAAAATGTCGCCGTTTGAGCGACACGCCGAGAATGGGATCGAGAGGAAAAAAGCCGGACGATCAATCGCTTGCACGGTGGGGCAGGCTACGAGGCGAACCCGATCCCGGATTTTTTTCCGTCGCTGTTCAGGCGACATCGCGCATAGCTTCTCTGCCTATAGAGCGTGGCCGGAGGCATTGGCAAACGGCTCGACCGGGTGGTACCCCGACAATGATAATTTGTGAGTTGGGAGTACCCAAGATGACCGAAGCCTTCATTTGCGACGCTATTCGCACCCCCGTCGGCCGCTACAACGGTGGCCTGGGCGCCATGCGGGTCGACGATCTCGCCGCTCATCCGATCAAGGCGCTGATGCAGCGCAATGCCAATGTCGATTGGGGCGCCATCGACGACGTGATCTACGGCTGCGTCAACCAGGCGGGCGAGGACAACCGCAATGTCGCGCGCATGGCGGGGCTGCTGGCGGGCTTGCCAGTCGAGGTGGCGGGGGCCACGGTCAATCGCCTCTGCGGCTCCGGTCTCGAGGCGGCAGGTCACGCGGCCCGCGCGGTGAAACTCGGCGAGGCCGACATGATGATCGCGGGTGGCGTCGAGGGCATGACCCGCTCGCCCTACGTCATGGGTAAACCGGAAAGCGCTTTCGACCGCTCGATGAAGCTCGAGGACACGGTGCTGGGTTGGCGCTTCGTCAATCCGCGCATGAAGGCGGCTTACGGTGTCGACCCGATGGGCCAGACCGCCGAGAATGTTGCCGGCGAACATCAGATCAGCCGCACCGACCAGGACGCCTTCGCCTACCGCAGCCAGCGCCGCTGCAAGTCGGCCCAGGACCGCGGCTTCTTCGACAAGGAAATCGTCAAGGTCTGCGTCAAGAAGGGCAAGACCGAGATCATCGTCGACAAGGACGAGCATCCGCGCGGCGACACCACGATGGAGACGCTGTCCAAGCTGTCGGCGGCGTTCCGCGAGGGCGGTTCGGTGACGGCGGGCAATTCCTCCGGCCTGAACGACGGCGCCTGCGCCATGATCATCGCCTCGGAGGCCGCCGCCCGCGCCAATGGGCTGACGCCGCGGGCGCGCATCCTGGGGACCGTGTCGGCCGGCGTGCCGCCGCGCGTCATGGGCATCGGCCCGGTGCCGGCCACTCAGAAGCTGCTGGCCAAGCTCGGCATGACCCTCAAGGATTTCGACACCATCGAACTCAACGAGGCGTTTGCCGCCCAGGCACTGGCCGTGCTGCGCCAGCTCGGCTTGGCCGACGATGCGGAGAACGTGAACCCCAACGGCGGCGCCATTGCGCTCGGCCATCCGCTGGGCGCGTCAGGCGGCCGGCTGATGATCACTGCGCTCAACCAGCTTGAGGCCACCGGCGGCAAGCGCGCGCTTGCCACCATGTGCATTGGCGTCGGCCAGGGCATCGCGCTGGCGCTGGAGCGCGTCTAGGACCTAGGCCGTCGCGTTGAGATTGATGCCGCCCTGGCGCATTTCGGTGAGCATGCGCCGGCGGCTGCCTTCGAGATCGATGGCGGCGGTAGCCTCGACAACGACGGCGACGTCGAAGCCCGCCTGACGGGCATCGATCGCCGACCAGGCGACGCAGTAGTCGAGCGCCAGGCCGCAGAAGATCAACCTAGTGAAGCCCCGGGCCTTCAGGTAGCCGTCGAGGCCGGTGCGGGTCATGCGGTCGTTCTCGCGGAACGCCGAGTAGGAATCGATGCCGGCATGGAAACCCTTGCGCACGACCATCTGCGCCTTGGTCGCCTCGAGCTCGGGATGGAACGCGGCGCCCGGCGTGCCCTGCACGCAGTGATCCGGCCACAGGATCTGCGGGCCGTAGGGGAACTTGACGGTGCTGAAGGGCGCGGCGTCGGCCCAGGAACTGGCGAAGGAGGCATGACCCGGCGGATGCCAGTCCTGGGTCAGGACGACGTGGTCGTGGCGGCCGATCAGCCGGTTGACCAGCGGCAGGATACCGCTGGCGCCGGGGACGGCGAGGGCGCCGCCTTCGCAGAAATCGTTTTGCATATCGACCACGATCAACGCCTCATTCGGCATGCGGTACTCTCCGTCAGAGGGGTGGGATATCTCCTCGGTCTTGTTCGCTCGCGAATGCGGCGATCCAGTGACCGAGTGAGTTGCCTTCGATGGCGCCGCGCAAGCCGCGCATGATGTCCTGATAATAGTGAAGGTTGTGCCAGGTGAGCAGCATCGAGGCGAGGATCTCTTCGCTGCGGATCAGGTGGTGCAGATAGGCGCGGCTGTGGTGGGCGCAGGCCGGGCAGGCGCAGCGCTCGTCGATCGGCCGCGGATCGTCGCGGTGTCGCGCGTTGCGCAGGTTGAGTTCGCCGCGGCGGGTAAAAGCCTGGGCCGTGCGGCCGCCGCGCGTCGGCATCACGCAGTCGAACATGTCGATGCCGCGCCGGACCGCACCCACGATGTCGGCCGGCCGGCCGACGCCCATCAGGTAGCGCGGCCGGTCGGCCGGCAACTGCGGCACGGTGGTGTCGAGTGTGGCGAGCATCATCTCCTGGCCTTCGCCCACGGCCAGACCGCCGATGGCATAGCCGTCGAAGCCGATGGCCGCGAGCGCCTTCACGCTCTCCGCGCGCAACGCCGAAAAGACGCTGCCCTGGACGATGCCGAACAGTCCGTAGCCCGGCCGCTCGGTGAAGGCGCGCTTGCCGCGCTCGGCCCATTTCATGGAGAGCCGCATGGACGCGGCGGCGGCGGCCTCTTCGACCGGCCAGGTCGTGCACTCGTCGAACGACATTGTGATGTCGGCATCGAGCAGGCGTTGGATCTCGATCGAACGCTCGGGCGTGAGTCGATGCTCAGAGCCGTCGAGTGGCGAGCGGAAGGTGACGCCGTCGGCGTCGAGCTTGCGCAGCTCCTTGAGCGACATCACCTGGAAGCCGCCCGAATCGGTCAGGATCGGCCCCGGCCAGTTCATGAACTTGTGCAGGCCGCCAAGGGCGGCCACGCGCTCTGCCCCCGGGCGCAGCATCAGGTGGAAGGTGTTGCCCAGCACGATCTCGGCGCCGGTCTCGGCGACCGACTGCGGCAGCATCGCCTTCACGGTGCCGGCCGTGCCGACCGGCATGAAGGCCGGCGTCTCGACCGTGCCGTGCGCCGTCGTGATCCGGCCACGGCGGGCGAGGCCATCGCTGCCCAGAAGCTCGAAGAAAAGACTCATCGCCGCAACAGACAACAATCGCCGTAGGAATAGAAGCGGTATCGCTCGGCGACGGCGTGCGCATAGGCGGCCTTGATGCGCTCCAGCCCCGCGAAGGCCGCCACCAGCATGAAAAGCGTCGACCGCGGCAGATGGAAGTTGGTGAGCAGGAGATCGACGACGCGAAACTGAAAGCCCGGTGTGATGAAGATGTCGGTTTCGCCGGTCCAGGCGCGCATCGGGCCAGTGCGAGCAACAGATTCGAGCAGTCGCAGCGAGGTCGTGCCGATCGAGACCACGCGCCCGGCTGCGGCGATGGCATCGGCGGTGGCCTGCGGGACCTCGCCCCATTCGGCGTGCATGACATGCTGGTCGGTATCGAGGGTGCGCACCGGCTGGAAGGTGCCGGCGCCGACGTGCAACGTGACGCCGGCCGTGGCGATGCCGGCGTCCGCCAGGGCAGCCATGAGAGCCGGCGTGAAATGAAGCCCGGCGGTGGGGGCGGCGACGGAACCGTCATGCTTGGCGAACAGGGTCTGGTAATCGGCGCGGTCCTGCGCGTCGGCGGTGCCGCCGCGGATGTACGGCGGCAGCGGTACCGCACCGCCCCGCTCGAGGGCTGTGACAAATTCGGGGCCGGCGCGATCGAAGGCGAGCACGATCGAGCCGTCGTCATTTTTGGCCTCGATTGTGCTGCCGAGGCCGCCCGCGAAGGCCAGCGCATCTCCGATCCGGAGCCGCTTGGTCGGCCGAGCGAAGGCGAGCCAGCGGCCGTGGCCGAAATCGCGGATCAGCAGCGCCTCGACCTTGCCACCCCCGGGGCGCGTGCCCAGCAGGCGGGCGGGGATCACCTTGGTGTCGTTGAAGACCAGCAGGTCGCCCTTGCGCAGCAGGCCGGGCAGGTCGCGGACGCCGCGGTCGTGAAGTCCATCCGGCGCCACGTCGAGCAGCCGCGCCGCGTCCCTCGGCGAGACCGGCCGCTGGGCGATGAGATCCTGTGGCAGTTCGAAGTCGAAGAGATCGACGCGCATCAGCCGTCAGGTCTGGCCGATATCCATGACCTCGGCGTCCGAATCGTCGGACGGCGGCTGGGTATGCACGTCGACCAGGGCCACGAAGCGGTGGACGCCGTCGACCACCGTGCGCTTCACGCGGGCGCGGGTTTCGAGGCAGTGGAGGTGCGCCAGGGTCTCGCCGAAGGCGAAGACGATCTGGTTGTTGTCGAGGTGGCGCGGAAACAGCACCGGCACCATGTCCCAGCCTGTGGCGCCCTCGGCGCCGCGCCGGGCGATGGCGTGGGTGATGTCGTTCAGCCGCGCGTCGTGGTGGGCCACGAGCTGGTCGAGCCGCGTATGCATGCCGATGAAGGGAAAGCCGTGACTGGGCAGCACCAGCGCATCGGCCGGCAGGCGACGGAAGCGCGAGAAGCCGTCCAGGAACCAGGTGAGCGCATCGGCCAGCGGCTCGTTCGGCCAGACGCCGACATTGGTGCTGATCTTGGGCAATACCTGGTCGCCCGCGATCAGCACGTTGAGTTCGGGGCACCACAGCGAGGCATGCTCGGGCGCGTGGCCGCGGCCCACGATCACGTCCCAGCGGTGGCCGCCCAGGGTGATCGGGTGGGCATGGATCATGCGCTGGAAGGCGGTCGGCAGCGGCGCCACGCCCATGGCGTAGCCGCCCTTGTGGCGATGGAACAGCGCGATGCTCTCGGCCGGCACACCGTTGCGCGTGAGATGGGCCGCGCGCAGATCCTCGTTCTCGATGAAGTCGTTGCGCGCGGCGACGGCGCTCATGTATTCGCCCAGCGTCATCAGGAGCGGCGCGTTCCAGCGCTCGCACAGCCAGCCGGCCAGGCCGACATGGTCGGGATGCAGGTGGGTGGCGATCACGCGCGTCACCGGCTTGCCGCCGAGACGGGTCGTGAAGATCTTCTCCCACAAGTCGCGCGTCGCCTGCGTGTTGATGCCGGTGTCGACGATGGTCCAGCCGTCCTTCTCCTCGACCAGCCACAGGTTGATGTGGTTGAGTTGGAACGGCAGCGGCATGCGCAGCCAATAGATGCCGGGGGCGACGTTCTTGATGTCGCCGGGTTCCGGCACGTCGCCGCAGGGAAAGCGCAGCTGCGCGAGGAGGCGCTGGGACTCGGTGATCATGTCGGGCATGGCCCTAACTTAGCGGTCGTGACCCTCGGGTGTCACGGCTTCCGGCCGACTGCCCGCCATGCGATATCGCGCCGGCAAAAGCCCTCCGGCCAGTCGATCAGGTCGACGGCGCGATAGGCGCGGGCTCGGGCCTCCTCGACGGTGGGCGCCATGGCGGTGACGTTCAGCACCCGTCCGCCGCTGGCCAGGAGGCGCGTGCCGTCCGCCTTGGTTCCGGCATGGAAGATTTCCACGCCCTCGACCTTGGCGGCCTCGGCGAGGCCGCGGATCTCGCTGCCCTTTGAATAGGCGTCGGGATATCCCCGGGTCGCCAGGATGACGGTGAGGGCGGCCTGGTCGGACCAGCGCAGGTCGAGATGGGCGAGCCCGCCATCGGCGCAGGCGATCAGCGCCGGCACGAGGTCGGATTTCAGCCGCATCATCAGCACCTGGCATTCGGGATCGCCGAAGCGGCAGTTGTACTCGACGAGGCGCGGACCATTCCCGTCGATCATCAGGCCGGCATAGAGCACGCCCTTGAAGGGCACGCCTTCCGCCTTCATGGCGCGCACGGTGGGCAGGATGATCTCGCGCATCGCGCGTTCCGACATCGCCGCATCGAGGAGGGGCACGGGCGAATAGGCGCCCATGCCGCCGGTGTTGGGACCCTTGTCGCCGTCGAAGGCGCGCTTGTGGTCCTGGGCGCCCACGAGCGGCAGCACGTGTTCGCCGTCGCAGAGCGCGAACAGGCTCACCTCTTCGCCTTCCATGAATTCTTCGATCACCACCGCCGAGCCCGCCGCGCCGAAGCGGTTGCCCGCCAGCATGTCGCGCACGGCCTCGATTGCCTGGTCGACCGTCTCGGCCATGATCACGCCCTTGCCGGCGGCAAGGCCGTCGGCCTTGACCACGATCGGCGCGCCCCCAGTCTTGAGATGGGCGGCCTTGACATAGGCGATCGCCTTGTCGAGGTCGGTGAAGCGCTCGTAGGCCGCCGTCGGGATGTTGTGGCGCCGGCAGAGCTCCTTGGTGAAGCTCTTGGAGCCTTCGAGCTGGGCCGCGGCCTTGGACGGTCCGAAAACCTTGATGCCCGCCGCCGTAAAACCGTCGGCCATGCCCGCGACCAGCGGGGCGTCGGGGCCGATCACGACAAAATCGATCTTCAGGCGCCGGGCCAGCGCCACCTGGCCCGCGATATCCTCGGCACCGACATCGACGCATTCGGCAACCTGGGCGATGCCGGCGTTGCCTGGGGCGCAAAACAGCTTGGTGCACAGTGGCGAGGCCGAAATCGCCCAGCACAGCGCATGTTCGCGGCCGCCGCCGCCCACCACGAGGATTCGCATGGCGAGGCTTTGACCACAGTTTGCGCCGTGGGCACAAGCGGCTAGGCTGCCGCCGCCCATGGAAAACTCCGATCTTCCCCCCGCCAGCGCCACCGTCAGCAACGTCCCGGAATTCTCCGTCTCCGAGCTCTCGTTTGCGCTGAAGCGCGAGATCGAGACGGCGTTCCCGCGGGTCCGCGTGCGCGGCGAGATCAGCCAGCCCTCGTTTCCGCGCTCCGGCCACTGCTATTTCCGCCTGAAGGACGAGAACGCCGTGATCGACGGCGTCGCCTGGAAGGGCACGATCCCGCGCCTGGGTATCAAGATCGAGGAAGGGCTGGAGGTCATTGCCACCGGCAAGCTCACGACCTACGCCGGTTCCTCGCGCTACCAGATCATCGTCGATCGCCTCGAACTGGCAGGCGAGGGCGCGCTGCTGAAACTGCTGGAGGATCGGCGCAAGAAGCTGCAGGCCGAAGGCCTGTTCGATCTCGAGCGCAAGCGGGCGCTGCCGTTCCTGCCCGAGGTGATCGGCGTCGTGACCTCGCCCTCGGGCGCCGTGATCCGCGACATCCTGCATCGCCTGGCCGACCGCTTCCCGTGCCATGTGCTGGTGTGGCCTGTGGCCGTCCAGGGCGAGAAGGCCGCGGCAGAAGTGGCGGCGGCGATCGCGGGTTTCAACAGGCTGACACCAGGTGGCGTCGTGCCACGGCCCGACGTGCTGATCGTGGCGCGCGGCGGCGGCAGCCTGGAGGATCTCTGGGCCTTCAACGAGGAGATCGTGGTGCGTGCCGCGGCCGCCTCGGAGATCCCGCTGATCTCCGCGGTGGGCCACGAGACCGACACCACCCTGATCGACTTCGCGTCGGACCGGCGGGCGCCGACACCGAGTGCTGCGGCCGAGATGGCGGTGCCGGTGCGCGCCGACCTCGTGACCGAGACCTTGGATTACGCCAAGCGGTTGGCCGGCGGCATGACTCGCCTGCTGCGCGAATCGACCATGGAACTCGCGGGTCTCGCCCGCGGGCTGGGCGACCCGCGCCGCCTGATCGAGGAACGCCAGCAGCGGCTCGATGTCAGTGGCGAGCGGTTGTCGCTGGCCGCACGCCAACTGGTCGAACGCCACGGCCATGCACTGGCCGCCGCCCGACTCGTGCAGCCGCACGCTGTCATTCAGGCCAAGGAACAGTTGCTGATCGGCGAAACGCGCGCGCTCAGGAGCGCGATGGAGCGCTTCAAGGGCGACACTCTGCAGAAGATCGAGCGCACCTCCGATCGGCTCGAACAGTTCGGCGATCGACTGAAGCGTCACAGCGCCGACCTGCTCGCACAGGGAGAGCGCCAGATCGACCAGGCGGCCAAGCTGCTCGAAAGCTATTCCTTCCATTCCGTGCTCACGCGAGGCTTCGCCCTGGTGCGCGACCAGGATGGTGCGCCGGTACTGGCCGCTGCCGGCGCGAGCACGGGCCAGACGATCAGCATCGAGTTCGCCGACGGTCGTGTCGGCGCCAGGGTGACGGACGGACCGGGCGGCACGGCCAAGCCCGCGCCGTCGCCGGCACCACGCCGCCGCGACGGCGGCACCGGCAATCAGGGTTCGTTGTTGTAACCTTCCCCCTCCGCCCCTGCGGGGCACCTCCCCCGTAAAACGGGGGAGGAAATGATAAAGTTCCGACCTCATGTCCCCGCCCCCGTCTTACGGGGGAGGGCTAGGGAGGGGGAAAGCAACGGGAGATTGTATCTCCACCATATTCTCGTCTCAAAATAGTGGCTGACTAAGTGGGTGAACGACTACGTCCGCGATCTTCGCAACAACGCCACCGAAGCCGAACGATGCCTTTGGAGTCGTTTGCGGCGTCGACAACTCAACGGCGTCAAATTCCGTCGGCAGCATTCGATAGGACGGTACGTTTGTGATTTCGTCTGCCTCGAAGCGGCGATTGTCGTAGAGATTGATGGCAGCCAACACGCCATGGACGCACCGTACGATGCTAGTCGCGACGCATTCCTGCGATCGAACGGCTTTCGTGTCTTGCGTTTCTGGAATGGCGCTGTGCTGTCTCGGACTGACTCTGTCGTCGAAACCATCTTCGAGGCGCTGTATCGTCGGGAGATGGATGGGCGCTTCGATTGAGGCTCTCCCCCTCCGCCCCTGCGGGGCACCTCCCCCGTATGACGGGGGAGGAGGGGTGACTGAAACGAGGGAGTGAAATGCAATGACCACCACGCCGCTGTCGGCCGAGATCATCAAGAACTTCCTGTATGCGAGCACGGCCACCGTCTCGATGCAGATGCTGAAGCGCGGCTTTCGCAACACGGCGATCAACGGTGTCAGGCCGCTCAATCCCAACGCGACGCGGATGGTGGGGCCGGCCTTCACCCTGCGCTACATTCCGAGCCGCGAGGACCTCGACAAGCCGCCGACGCCCAACGATCCGCCGAGCGCCCAGCGCGCGGCAATCGAGGAGACGCCGGCCGGCTGCGTGCTGGTGATCGGCACCGAGGGCAACACGCGCTCCGGCACCCTGGGCGATATCCTGGCGCTCAGGCTCAAGGTGCGCGGCGTGGCGGGCGTGCTGAGCGACGGCGCCATGCGCGACACGCCGGTGATCGGCAAGTTCGACTTCCCGGTCTACTGCTCGGCTGCCGCGGCGCCGCCCAGCATGGCCAACCTGCATCCCGTCGAGGTGCAGACGCCGGTCGGCATCTGCGGCGTGCCGGTCTATCCCGGCGACGTGATCGTGGCCGACGAGGACGGCGCCATCGTCGTGCCGCGCCATCTCGCCGACGAGGTGGCGCGCGATTCCTTCGAGCAGGAACGGCTGGAGAAGTTCGTCGCCATCCGCATCGGCCAAGGCCGGGAAATACCGGGAGTCTATCCGCCCAACGATCAGACCAAGAAGGATTATGCGGAGTGGATCAAGGCGGGTGAGCCGGCGACCTGGCCCGCCTAGCGGAGGTCTGCCAGATCGCCGTAGGGCTTGGTGATCAGCTCGAGCAGGTGGCCATCGGGGTCCTCGAAGTAGACACCGCGGCCGCCCCAGTAGCGGTTGATCTCGCCGGGGCCGCTCTTGTCGGGGCGTGCGTAGTAGGGAATGCCCCGGTCCTTGATCTTCGCAAACCCGGCGTCGAATTCCGCGTCGTCGACGAGGAAGGCGTAGTGCTGCGTGCGCACGTCCTTGGAATCGACGAAGTCGAGCGTCACGCCGTTGCTCGTGCGCACCGGCACGAAATGTCCCCACGGCGCTTCGACCTTCACCCCGAGGATGTCGGCCAGGAACTGCGCCGAGGCGTGTTTGTCCTTGGCCGGAACGATGATGTGGTTGAGGGCTGGCATCGGGGGCTCCTGCTGGCTTTCCCTGTGAATCTAGGTTTGCCGGCCCGGCGTGCAAGGCCGCCTGAGGAACGCCGCGGGCGCGCCGTCGCTCAATTGTAACCGGCGCGCGTTATAAAGTCAGACGCTGTGGTCGACCCAAGGAAGAAGCAAGACTCCGCTCCCCCTCCATAAACAAGGAAAGCACCCACATGAGTGGCTTTTTCGATGCGCTGAAAGTGCAGCGCTGGGACGATCATCGCTATTATCATCATAGCCTCGTCAACCAGTCGCTGCACTTCGTCAGCGCGACGAGCTTCCTTGTCGCCTACGTGCTGGCCTTCTCCGATCCGGCGATGGCGGCCCTGATCGGCTGGCTGGTCGCCATGACCACCCGGCAGATCGGCCATCTGTTCTTCGAGCCCCGGGGCTACGATCAGGTCAACCAGGCCACCGACGACTACAAGGAAGAGATCAAGGTCGGCTACAACATCAAGCGCAAGATCGTGCTGCTCGCGATCTGGGCCGCCTCGCCGCTCCTGCTGGTTGTCGATCCGACGCTGCTCGGCGTCTTCGTACCGCATGCCGATACGGCCGAGTTCGTCCGCCATGTCGGCGAACTCTGGCTGGTCGTCGGCCTGGCCGGCATCGCCTTCCGCGCGCTCCAGCTCTTCATCCTGCAGGATGTCCAGACCGGTCTGGTGTGGGTTACCAAGATTGCCACCGACCCGTTCCACGACATCAAGCTCTATCACCGCGCACCGCTCCAGGTGCTGGCGGGCAAGCGGCGGGGCGACGAGATCTCCGACTCGATCTCGGAGACGATCTCCGAGGTCATCGACGAAGAATCTGTCGAGCCAATCCCCGTCGAAGTCTCAAAGTCGGGCGTCTAGCGGACAAGCGGAGAAACCTGAATTCCGAAAGTTCTCGTCGTCCTGAGCGGAGCGCCGAAGGCGCGTAGTCGAAGGACCTCTTTTCCTTTCGAGACATCACCGCCGGAAAAGAGGTCCTTCGACTACGCCGCCCTGCGGGCGGCTTCGCTCAGGACGACGGACCGGCAGGTTTGTCGGACCTCAACTCGTCCTGCTCTAGGAGTGGACATCCAGAGGCCGGTCGCTGACGACATCGTCGGACGACCGACTCCCGGGCTTCCGGCTGCCGGCCTTCCAAGAGGCGGTGTAGTGGGCCAGCATCTCGCGCAGGATCCGCCGCTTGATCGCACGGTCGGTGCCCAGCGCACCGACCTCCCACCAGCCGCCGTGCTGCATCGCTTCGGCCGCCGCAATGAAGCGCTCGGCCACGGCCTCGAAGTCGGCCTCGGTGTAGTTGAGGCTGAAGATCAGCCGGCCGGTGCCGATCCAGCTCAAGGCCAGGCCTTCGGCCCTGAGGTAGTATTGGAACATCCAGTTGTAGCGCGACGAGCGCGTGTAGCAGACCGTCCAGATCGACGACATATGGGTCACCTGAACGGGCAATCCGCGTTCGGCGAGCTGGCGGTTGAGCGAGGCGGTGCGCCGGTCCCAGGTGGCGTCGAGGTCGCGGTAGAGCGCCTGCATTTCCGGCGTATCGAGATGACGGAGGAATTCGTTCATCGCCGCCATCACATAGGGATGGGAGTTGAACGTGCCGCGCGCGAAGCAGACGTCGGCCGGGCGATCGTCGCGGAATCGCTTCATGTAACGGTGGTGTCCGCAGACGACGCCGATGGGAAGTCCGCCACCCACGGTCTTGCCGTAGGTCACGAGGTCGGCGTCGACGCCGAAATATTCCTGGGCGCCGCCCAGGGCCAGGCGGAAGCCGACGAAGATCTCGTCGAAGATCAGCACGATGCCGCGCTCGCTGCAGACCGCGCGCAGCTCCTTCAGCCACTGGGCATAGGCGGCACGGCCGACACTGACGTCCGGCCGGCTGTGGACCAGGGTCGAATCGGCGGGCGCGCCATGGTTGGGGTGGAGGGCCTGCGACGGGTTGACGAGGACACAGGCGATGTCGGTGCGGCTGCGCAACACCTCGAGGGTGGCTTCCGACATGTCCGCGAGGGTGTAGGTGTCGTGCGCCGGAACAGGATTGCCCACGCCGGGCTGCACATCGCCCCACCAGCCGTGATAGGCGCCGCACAGGCGCACGAGCTGCGAACGCCGCGTGTGGTAGCGGGCGAGCCGCACGGCCTGCATCACCGCTTCGGTGCCCGACATGTGGAACGAGACCTCGTCCTTGCCGGAGATGCGCGCCAGGCGCGCGACATTGTCGGGGACCAGCGACGGATAGGAGCCCAGCACCGGTCCAAGCACGCCGACGCGCGCGGCACCGCGCGCGAGGCATCCCTTGTAGAAGTCGTAGCCGAGAAGATTGACACCGTAGGAGCCGGCGAGGTCGTAGCTGGCGTTGCCGTCGAGGTCGGTGACCTTGACGCCCTCCGACGAGGCGAGAAACGAACCCATCGGAAAGCTGGCCTTGGCCAGTCGGCTGAACTGGAACGGCACGCGGTAGCTCTCGGTGAACTGCAGGTCGGAGATGTGCCGGGCCGCTTCGGCGGTCTGCTGCAACGTGCGCTGGTATCTCGTCTGGAACAGGCGCGAGAGTCGCTCGAATTCGGCGCGCCGCCGGTCGGCGACCTCGGTCGAGGCATCGTCGGCGCGAAAGAACTGCGCGTCGCCGAAGGCATAGTTCGGCACCAGTGCGGCGATGCGGCGTGACAGGCGCGAATGCCCGCCCAGTGACCGATGCTTGGCGCGCGACAGGGCGAGCCGGGCCTTGAGCTTGATGATCAACACGCCGAGCAGCAGGACGGCGAGGACAAGGCCGACCACCGAGGAAGCGCTCCACTCGATTCCCATCGATTTTACCTAGCTCCCTTGAAGGCAATGAAGATTCGTTCGGAACTCGCGAAGATTCTGCAGCACGAAGACATCAACTTCCTGCTGACGAACCGCATTCCGCGTCGGCTTGCGACCCGATTCTTCGGCTGGTTCAGCCAGATCGAGAATCCCTGGGTGGCACGGGCGTCGATTGCGGTCTGGCGACTGTTTGCCGATCTCGACCTCAGCGACGCCAAATCGCAGACATTCAAGAGCCTTCATGCCTGCTTCACGCGCGAGCTGAAGCCGGGTACGCGCCGGGTCGATGCCGATCCGCAGATTTTGACGAGCCCGTGCGATGGCATCGTCGGCACCTGCGGTGCGATCGCGGGGACAGAGCTGCTCCAGGCGAAGGGCTTCCCCTATTCGCTGAAAGACCTGCTGCACGATCCAGCGCTCGTCGAGGCTTACCGGGACGGCCAGTACGTGACGCTCCGGCTCACCTCGAGCATGTACCATCGGTTCCATGCCCCCCATGACGGCGCGGTCGAGCATGTGACCTACATCTCGGGCGACACCTGGAACGTCAATCCGATCGCGCTCAAGCGAGTCGCCGAGCTGTTCTGCAAGAACGAGCGTGCGGTGATCCGCACGCGGCTCCGCGCCTCCGGTCATCTCGTGACCCTGGTGCCGGTCGCGGCGATCCTGGTGGCGAGCATTCGGCTGCATTTCCTCGATGCCACCATGAACATGAACTACCGCGGTGCTACCGAGATCGACTGTGACGCTTCTTTCCGCAAAGGCGAGGAACTCGGCTGGTTCGAGCATGGTTCGACGATCATCGTGTTCGCGCCTCCGGGCTTCAGGCTTTGCGACGACATCCGCGAAGGCACCGTGCTCCGGATGGGCCGCGCCCTCATGCACCTGCCCTGACCGTCGGGGGCGCCGCTTCAGGACGCAGCCGCGTCCGGCATGACGCGACGCTTGAGCGGCTGCCAGACACTGCGCGAGATCGGACGCAGGTTGGACAGGAACTGCTGGGCGCATCTCGACCAGGTGAAGCTCTCGGCGTGGCGCCGGCAGGCCGCGGGATCGCCGGTCACGGCGGCGAGGCAGGCGACGCGCAGGTCCTCGTCGATCGCGCCGACGCCCGGCACCGTGACGACATCGAGGGGGCCGGGCACCGGATAGCCCGCCACCGGCACGCCGGAGGCCAGCGCCTCGACCATGACGAGGCCGAAGGTATCGGTGCGACTGGGGAACACGAAGCAGTCGGCCTGGGCGTACCGCATCGACAGCTCTTCAGTACCCACCGAGCCGAAGAATTCTATGCCCTTGTAGCGGCGCTTGAGCTCGGCGAGCTGGGGTCCGCCGCCGACCACCCACTTGGTGCCGGGCAGGTCGAGATCGAGAAAGGCTTTTATGTTCTTCTCGATGGCGACGCGGCCGGCATAGAGCCAGATCGGACGCTCGCCCTCGTGCGCATCCGTGACGCGTGGCTTGAAGGCCGTGATGTCGACCCCGCGCGACCATGGCACGAGGTTCTTGAAGCCGCGTGCGGCGAGCTCGTCGCGGATCGTCTGCGCCACCACCAGCACGCCGGCTGATGGTGCATGAAAGCGCCGGACGAAGGCATAGCTCCAGGAGATCGGCAGGCGAATGCGGGCGTGCACATATTCAGGGAAGCGCGTGTGGTACGCCGAGGTGAAGGGAATGCCGCGCTTGCGGCAAAAGGCGCGGGCGGCCCAGCCGAGCGGGCCTTCGGTGACCACATGGATGGCATCGGGCGCAAACAGTTTCAGCATGTGGCTGAGGCGTGCCGACGGGAACAGCGAGAGGCGGATCTCCGGATAGGTCGGGCAGGGCAGGGTATGGAAGCGGTCCGGCCCGAAGACCTCGACGTCGTGGCCCTCGGCGCCCAGGATTTGCGCCACGGTCTCGATGGTGCGGACGACGCCGTTGATCTGCGGCCGCCAGGCATCGGTGACGATGGCGATGCGCAACCGGCCTACTCCGCCGCCAGCTGGACCGGCGCCAGCCGTGTCGGCAGCCGGGACGACTGGCGGGCGCTTTCCTCGGCCCAGCGCACGATGCGCAGACGGCCCTCGAAATCCTCGACAAGCGCCGTGCAGCTTTCGACCCAGTCGCCGTCGTTGCAGTAGAGGATGCCGTCGATGTCGCGGATCTCGGCGTGGTGGATGTGGCCGCAGACCACGCCGTCGACACCGCGCCGGCGCGCCTCGTTGGCCACGGCGCGCTCGTAGTTGGCGATGAACTGCACGGCGTTCTTGACCTTGTGCTTCAGGAAAGCCGACAGCGACCAGTAGGGCAGGCCGAGCCTGCGCCGGCCCCAGTTGAACCCGGTGTTGAGGCGCAGTGCAGCGCCATAGGCCCAATCGCCCAGGATGGCGAGCCAGCGCGCGTAGCGGACGATGCCGTCGAACTGGTCGCCATGGATGATCAGCAGCTTGCGGCCTTCCGGCGTCTCGTAGATCGCCTCGTCCTCGACCCGCACGTCGCCGAAGGTGAGTTGGCAGTATTGCCGTGCCGCCTCGTCGTGATTGCCGGGGATGTAGACCACGTTGGTGCCCTTGCGCGCCTTGCGCATGATCTTCTGCACCACGTCGTTGTGGCTCTGCGGCCAGTACCACCACCGCTTCAGGCGCCAGCCGTCGACGATGTCGCCGACGAGAAACAGATGTTCGCTCTCGTTCTTCCTGAGGAAGTCGAGCAACAGCTCGGCCTGGCATCCGCGCGTGCCGAGATGGATGTCGGACAGGAAGATGGCGCGATGGCGGGCAGGTTGGTGACGCTCGATGATCGTCATGTGGGCACGGTCATGTGGACAAAACTCGACCGGTACTAAATCTGTCGGGCGCGATTGCACGACACGCAGCAGATTGTGTATGGAGGCCATTGCGTGGCCGTGAATCGGTTGTGACAGTTAGATGACATTCGCCCCGGATAGAGCCGTCCTGCTCATTCTCAATCCAACCGCCGGCCGCCGTCGCCGCGGGCTGGTGAATGAAGTGGTGCGCCGCGTGCGGGCGCTCGGCTGGACGGTCGACCTGGTGGAGACCGCCGCTGCCGGCGATGCCCGGCGGATCGCCGAGACTTGCGATGCCGGGCGTTATGCCGTGATTGCGGTGGCCGGCGGCGACGGCACGATCAACGAGGTGGTGAACGGGCTTGTGGGGCGCGCCGTCGCGGGACCTGCCCTGGGCATCGTGCCGCTCGGCACCGCCAACGTGCTGGCCCACGAACTGGGCTTGAGTTTTTCCGCTGCCGCTTTGGCTCAAACCCTGACGGCCGGCCGTGAAATCCTGATGCAGCCCGGCGAGGCGAGCGGCGCCGGCCGGACCCGGCAGTTCTCGCTGATGGCGGGCGCCGGTTTCGACGCCAAGGTCGTGGCCGGAGTCAGTGCCCCGCTGAAACGGCGTTTTGGACGGGCCGCCTATGTCTGGCGTTCCCTGGTCGAGGCGCGCCGCTACCGTCCGGTGCGCTACGCCGTCGAGATCGACGGCGTGCGCCACGAGGCGGCGTCGGTGATCGTGACCCATGGCCGTCTCTATGCCGGCCCCTACGTCGTGGCGCCCGATGCGGCACTGGGCAAGCCGCTGCTGCATGTCTGCCTGTTCGAGCGCTGGGGCCGCTCGCAGACGCTGCGCTTTGGCCTCGCCCTGCTGATGGGCCGGCTGCCACGCACCGCGGGCTACCGCGTGATCGCCGGCCACGACATCCGGGTGTCGGTGCTGAGCGACGCCGGCGAGGGCCGCCGCCAGCCGGTCCAGATCGACGGCGACGACGCGCTCACCCTGCCGGTGTCGATTGCGCTTGCCGCGGGCGCGGTGCGGCTGCTGCGGCCGGTGTCAAGATGACAGGAAAGATAAAGTTGACAAATTCGCAGGTTTTGGGCTAATTTTCTGTCATGCTGACGTGCTTTGTCAGTTTCGCCCGCCGGCTTCGCCGCGCGGGTTTTTGTTGTTCGCCAGGTGAAGACTGCCATCGGCCAGCTGTTCCGGAGGGGGACGGTCTGCGGCACAACCCCGCGATTCGGACCTGTTTGCCAAAGCCATCGGCGTTGTGCCGCGAGGTCGTGCCAAGCCCTTGAAGCGGCGCGGCAATCGCGGCGTCGCGGCACACGCTGCGGCACACCTGGCGCGGTTTTGCGGCACGCTTCGTGTGCCGCTGCTATGTCTACTGCGCCTGCAACCTGCGCACCGTCTCGGCCGAGGGATGGCCGTCGGCCGGCAGGCTGGTCTGCTGCTGGAACAGCCTGAGCGCCGAGCGGGTCTTGGGCCCCAGTAGCCCGTCGGTGTCGTCCTTGTAGAGGCCGAGCCTGGCCAGCCGGTTCTGGATGTCGATCACGGTATCGCGCGAGATGGGCTGATCGTCGTTGGGCGCGGCCTGCTGGACGCCGGGGCCGCCTGCGATCTGGCGGGCGAGGATGCCGACCGACAGCGCATAGAGCGTCGAGCGGTTCCAGTTCATGACCGCCTTGAAGTTGGGATAGATGATGAAGGCGGGACCGCGGAAGCCGGCGGGCAGGAGGATCGACGCGGGCTCGTCGGAAGCGGGCAGGGCGCCGCCGCCCGCCTTCTTCACGCCCATCGCGGCCCAGGCCTTCACCGGCTTCTCGACGGTGCTGTCGGCCTGGTCGAGCGGGAAGTCCTTGGGCAGGAACACCTCGTCGCTCGACGGCAGTCCCGGCTTGAAGCCGATGCCGCGCAGGAAGTTGGCCGCGGAGGCGAAGGCGTCGGGCAGGCTGTTCCAGATGTCGATGCGGCCGTTGCCGTCGCGGTCGACCGCCCACTTGGTGAAGGTCGACGGCATGAACTGCATGTTGCCCATGGCGCCGGCCCACGAGCCGCGCATCTGCTCGCTGGTCAAGTGGTTCATGTTGAGGATGCGCAGCGCCTGCACGGTCTCGTTGCTGAAGAACACGGTGCGCCTGGTCATGCAGGCGAGCGTCGCCACCGAGCGCACGACGCGGAAGTCGCCCATGAAGGTGCCGTAGTTGGTCTCGATGCCCCAGAAGGCCATGATGTACTGCGGCGGCACGCCGTATTCTCTCTGCAGCGCATCGAGCAGGGTGCGGTGCTGCGCCATGCGCTGCTGGCCCTTCGCGATGCGGTCGGGCGTCACCGTGCCGCCGACATATCTGGCGTAGGTCAGCGAGAATTCCGGCTGCCGCCCGTCGAGGTCGACCACCTTCTGGTCGGGCGTCAGGCCCTGGAAGGCCTTGTCGGCGACGGCGGCGGGCACGCCCTGGCGCGTCGCTTCGGCCTTGATGCCCTGCAGGCAGTCGCGGAAGCCGCTGTCCTGGGCGAAGACGGGAGTGGAAAGGAGCGCCGTCGTTGCGGCGAGGAGGCTCAGTTTTGCGGAGGGGGTCATGGCCGCGAGAATATCACGAGCCGGCGACCGTCATCCCTTCAATTCTCACCGTCGGGGCATTGGTCGCGCCCTTGAATTGCAGGTCGCTGGCCGGCTTCATGTTGAGGAACATGTCCTTGAGGTTGCCGGCCACGGTGATTCCGCTCACCGGCCAGGCGAGCTTGCCGTTCTCGATCCAGAATCCCGAGGCGCCGCGGCTGTAGTCGCCGGTGACGCCGTTGATGCCGAAGCCGATCAGGTCGGTGATAAAAAGGCCGCTCTTGATGTCGGCGATCAGCTCGACGACCGAGAGCTTGCCCTTCTCGAGGTAGAAGTTCGACGTGCTGGGCGAGGGCGGCCCGGAGACGCCGCGCGAGGCGTGGCCCATCGGCTTGAGGTTGAGCTGGCGCGCGGCGGCGAGGTCGAGCAGCCAGGTCGTGAGCACGCCGTCGTCGATCACGGCAAGGCGTTTGGTCGCCAGGCCCTCGGCGTCGAACGGCCGGCTGCCCAGGCCGCGTTTGCGCAGCGGATTGTCGAGGATGCGAATGCCGTCGGCGAAGACCTTGGCGCCCATCTTGTCTTTCAGGAACGACGTGCCGCGCGCCACGGCGCGGCCGTTGATGGCGCTCGCGAGATGGCCGATCAGACCGCCCGAGACGCGACGGTCGTAGACGACCGGCACGCGCGCACTTGAGGCCTTGCGCGGGTTGAGGCGGCGGACCGCGAACTTGCCGGCGTTGCGGCCGACCCGGGCCGGCGCCATCAGGTCCTCGAAATGCACGGCGCTGGTCCACTCGTAGTCGCGCTCCATCCCGGTGCCTTCGCCGCCCACCACCGCGCACGAGAGCGACCAGCCGCCGCGGCTGTAACCGCCGGAGAAACCGTTGCTGGCGGCCAGCATGACGGAGGAGCGGCCCCAGCCCGCTTCGGCGCCCTCGGAATTGGTGACGCCCTTGATCGCGCGGGCCGCGTCCTCGGCTTCCGCGACCAGGGCCAGGAGCTTCCTGGCCGAGGGCCGGTGCTTGTCGTCGAGATCGAGGTCGGGCCAGGCGCGGGCCAGCAGCTCTTCCGGGGCGATGCCGCAGACCGGGTCCTCGGGCACGGCGCGCGCCATGTCGACGGCGCGCTGGGCCACCGTCCGGAGCGCCTTGGGCGCGAAATCGGTCGAGGAGACGAAGGCCTGGCGCTGGCCCACGAACACGCGCAGGCCAAGGTCGCGGCCCTCGCTGCTCTCGAGCTTTTCGCGTCGGCCCAGCCGCTGGGCGACCGAAATCGACTCGCCGTGGACGTAGAGCGCATCGGCCGACTCGGCGCCTGCGGCCTTGGCCCATTTCAGGAGGTCGGCGAGGAGGTTGGCGTCGGGGAGATTCTTGGAAGGCGGGGATTTCTTTGCTTTGGCCATGACGGCCGTTCTACGCGCTAACGGGCGGTGTCGTCGAGATAGTACGAGAAGAACAGTACCCCCGTGGCGCCGAGCCCGAGCAGCCAGAAGAACGCCCGCGCCGCATCGGCCACGAAGGCCGTCTCGGGCCACAGGCGGGCGATGGCCTCGGCCGCGAACTGATGGCCGATGAGGCCGATCATGGTTCCCAGCATCAGCGAGATCGCCACATTCCAGACGTTCCGCACCGCGCGCATGACAGGCCCCTCCCGCCCCCTGAGCAGCGAGGCGGGGTCGGGCGGGACCGCCGGGTTGGACCTGGTGGCCGGCCGCGGCGCGGAGATCGGCTTTTCCAAACCGACCTACACCACCGCGCGAAGGGCGCGGTTGGCGGCGCAGCTCACGGCCTTGAGCGAGGCCGTCACGATATTGGCATCCATGCCGACGCCCCACAGCACGCGGCCGTCGGCGGTCTCCGCCTCGATGTAGCTCACCGCCGTCGCATCCGAGCCGGCGCCGGCGGCGTGCTGGTGATAGTCACGCACCTTGATCTTCACGCCGCAGTTGCCGGAAAGCGCATCGACGTAGCCCGCGATCGGGCCGTTGCCGCGGCCGGAGATCGTGGTCGGCTTGCCGTTGAACGTCACCTTGGCGTCGAGAAGACGCACGTCGGGATGGCCGGGCTCGGGCACCGTGGTGTGGCTGATGAAGTCGACCGGCGTCCTGTTCTCAAGATACTCCTTGCGGAAGGTGTCCCAGATCAGCGCCGGCTGGATCTCCTTGCCGGTCTCGTCGGCGATCTGCTGGATCACCTTGGAGAATTCGACCTGGAGGAGCCGCGGCATGTCGATGCCGTAGTCGCTCTTCAGGATGTAGGCGATGCCGCCTTTGCCCGACTGGCTGTTGATGCGGATGATCGCCTCGTAGCTGCGGCCGAGATCGGCTGGGTCGATCGGCAGGTAGGGGACCTCCCAGATCTTGCTGTTCGAAGTTTCCAGCGCCTTGAAGCCCTTGTTGATGGCGTCCTGGTGCGAGCCCGAGAAGGCGGTGAACACCAGGTCGCCGCCGTAGGGATGGCGCGGATGCACCGGCAGCTGGTTGCAGTATTCGACCGTCTGGCGGATCTCGTTGATGTTGGAGAAGTTGATCTCGGGATCGACGCCCTGGGTGAACATGTTGAGGCCCAAGGTCACGAGATCGACGTTGCCCGTGCGCTCGCCGTTGCCGAACAGGCAGCCTTCTATGCGGTCGGCGCCGGCCATGAAGCCCAGTTCCGCCGCCGCCACGCCGGTGCCGCGGTCGTTGTGCGGGTGAAGGCTGAGGATCATCGAGTCGCGGTACTTGAAGTTGCGATGGCACCATTCGATCTGGTCGGCATAGATGTTGGCCGAGGCCATCTCGACCGTCGCCGGCAGGTTGATGATCATCTTCTTCTGCGGCGTCGGCTTGTAGACGTCGCCCACCGCGGCGCAGATGTCACGCGCGAACTCGAGTTCGGTGCCGGTGAAGCTCTCCGGCGAATACTCATAGACCCACTCGGTCCTGGGATCGGCGTCGGCCAGCTGCTTCACCAGCTTGGCGCCCGACACGGCGATGTCGACGATGCCGCCGTAGTCCAGCCCGAAAACCACGCGTCGCTGCAGCGTCGAGGTCGAATTGTAGAGATGGACGATGGCGCGCTTGGCGCCGCGGCAGGCCTCGAACGTGCGCTCGATCAGCTCGGGCCGGCTCTGCGTCAGCACCTGGATGGTGACGTCGTCGGGGATCATCTTCTTTTCGATGAGTTCGCGCACGAACTCGAAGTCGGTCTCCGACGCCGCCGGGAAGCCGACCTCGATCTCCTTGAAGCCCATCTGGACGAGGAGCTTGAACATCCGCGTCTTGCGGTCGGAATCCATCGGTTCGATCAGCGCCTGGTTGCCGTCGCGCAGGTCGACCGCGCACCAGATCGGCGGCTTGGTGATGACCACGTTGGGCCACTTGCGATCCTTGATCGCGATCGGCTTGAACGGGATGTACTTCTCGGCCGCGGTCGGCATCATCGGTTTCTGGGGTGACATGACAGGCTCCTCGCGCCGCGCACGGCCAAAAGGCTCTTGCGATCTACTGCGATGGAAAAGGGGCTGGCGGCGACTTGTGAAAGTAGAGAGACGGACGACAACGCGACCCGCAGGGCCCCGGGTGTGGGGCGGCGGATCAGCCGATAAGTCGAAGCGTCGTCAGTCGCAGCATGTTGGCGTGAATTTCCCCGATTTGGGGGCGCGCGTCAACCCGCGACGCCCGAGGGCGTGGCGGTCGTCGATGAAATCTCGCCTATCGCAGCGGCAGGTTGATGGTCACGCCCGGGGGGCCGTAGGCCGGATAGGCCGGCGCATACATCATCGGCGCAGGATAGACGACCACCGGCCGCGGCGCATAGTAGACGGGCGCCGGCGCGTAGTAGTAGCGCACGTGCCCCGGCGGCACCTTCACGTAACCCGGGCCATAGTAACCGGGAGCGTAGTAGCCGCGGCCCTTCTTCTTCCAGCCATCGCCGGCCTCGGCGCCGCCGGCGAGACCAAGGATGGCCACGCTGGCCACACAGGCCGCCAGAATGCCTCGGCCGCCCAGTCCACTCAGGAGCTTGTTCAGGTCGCGCATCGCAGCCTCCATCAACTACACGAACAAAAACGCCGGCACGCCCCCAAACGTTGCGTCTGGACTATGGCGGCTATGAGCTCGAACCCGTCCCTATACCGTCAAGATTCGCAATGGCCTGTGACCAAGCTGTGGTAGTCGGGAGGAAATCAGGGAGGAAGCAGCGATGGCGGGTCCGTTGGCCGGCGTCAGGATTCTCGATTGCACGACGGTGGTGCTGGGGCCGTGGGCTGCGCAGCAGCTGGGCGACCTCGGTGCCGACGTGATCAAGATCGAGCCGCCCGAGGGCGACACGACGCGGCAACTCGGGCCGGCGCGCAATGCCGGCATGGCCGCCTTCTATCTCGGCTGTAACCGCTCCAAGCGTTCGATCGTGCTCGACCTCAAGCAGGACTCCGGCCGCAACGCGCTGTTCAAGCTGGCCGAGACCGCCGACGTGCTGATGCACAACTACCGACCCGATCCCGCCAAGCGGTTGGGCGTGGAGTACGAAGCCTTCGAGAAGATCAACCCGCGGCTGGTCTACCTCGCCACCTATGGCTACCGCGCCGCCGGGCCGATGGGACCGAAAGCCGCCTACGACGACATCATCCAGGCAGGTTCCGGCCTCGCCGCGCTGCAGAGCGTGGTGGCCGGCCAGCCGCGCTTCCTGCCCACCATCGTGGCCGACAAGACGAGTTCCAACGGCGTCGTCTCGGCTTTGCTCGCGGCTCTTTATGCGCGGGAGAAAACCGGCCTCGGCCAGGCGGTCGAGGTGCCGATGTTCGAGACCCTCGTCTCGTTCGTGATGGTCGAGCATCTCTACGGCGAGACCTTCCGGCCGGCGCTGGAGACGGCGGGTTACAAGCGCGTGCTCAACAAGGAGCGCCGGCCCTATCCGTCGAAGGACGGCTATTTCGCGCTGCTGCCCTACACCGACGGGCACTGGAAGGAATTCTGCGGCCTGATCGGCCGGCCCGAGCTCGCCGCCGATCCGCGTTTCACCTCGCTCGCCAACCGCCTCAAGAACGTCGAGCACTACTATTCGACCCTGGCCGAGATCTGCGCCACGCGGACCAACGCCGAATGGGTGGCGCTGCTCGGCAAGTCCAACGTGCCGCACGGCCCGGTCAACACGCTCGACGACCTGTTCGTCGATCCGCAGCTCGAGGCCACCGGCTTCTGGAGGGAAGTTGATCATCCGACCGAAGGCCGCCTGCGCATGCCCGACATCCCGCCGCGCTTCAGCAAGACCAAGCCCGAGGTCACGCGCCTGCAGCCGCGGCTGGGCGAGCACAGTGTCGAGGTTCTGCGCGAGGCTGGATTCACCGCTGGCGAGATCGACGCCATGCTGAAGACCGGCGCGACCAAGACGGCTTAGATCGTCGGGCGCTCTTCGAGCCGCAAGAGCGATTGCCACGCCACCGCCTTGAAGCCGCCTTTACGTCCGCCAAAATCGCAGCCATGCTGCAGACTGGCGCGACAAAGACGGCATAGACCGTCGCAGTAAACCCGTCGCGCCGCAGGGAGGAAGAGAATGACCGTTCGTCCGTCGCGGCGTGAGGTGCTGCGTTTTGGTTCCATTGCCGCCGCCGCCGCGGCTCTACCGGCTACCGCCATCGCCCAGGCACCCTGGCCGAGCAAGCCCATCCGCATCATCGTCGGCTATCCGGCCGGCGGCCTCACCGACACCTTCGCCCGCGCCTACGGTGATTTCATCTCGCAGAAGACCGGCCAGCCAGTCTCGGTCGAGAACAAGGCCGGCGCCAGCGGCGCCATCGCCGCCGAGCAGGTGAAGAACGCGGCGCCCGACGGCTACACGCTGATGTGGACGATCTCGACCACGATGATCATGAACAAGGTGCTGTTCAAGAAACTGCCCTACGACCCCGACAAGGACTTCGCCCTGATCTCGTGGATGGATGCGGGCCACTTGCCGTTCATCGTCAACAAGAACGTGCCGGCGAAGAATCTCGCGGAATTTGCGGCCTACGCCCGCAACAACAAGGTCAGCGTCGGTACCTACGGCGCCGGATCGTACAGCCACGTCGCCGTCGAGGCGCTGAACCGTCACTACGGGCTGAAAATGGAGGCCGTTCACTACCGCGGTGAGGCGCCGATGTGGACCGACGTGATGTCGGGCGCCATCCAGGCCGGCAGCGGCAGCTTTGCCGCGGCGTCCAGCGTACTGCAGACCGGCAACGGCCGCGCGATTGCCGTGCCGACCAAGGATCGGATGAAGAAGCTGCCCGACGTCGGCACCTTCTACGAGCAGGGCGTGACCGACATCGCCTTCCAGGTCCAGGGCTTCATCTGCCTGGTCGGCCCCGCCGGCATGCCCAAGGAGATCGTGAAGAAACTCTCCGACATGATGGTCGAAGCCGGCAAGAGCGAACGCATCCAGAAGATCCTCGATACTTTCGGCATCGACCGCGCGGCCCAGGACCAGGCCTTCTTCGAGAAATTCATGGCCGAGCAGGGTCCGGTCTGGATCGACCTGGTGAAGGGGCTGAACCTCGAGCCGCAATAGGGTCCCGCCTGTGCCGCAATATCTCCATGGTAGCATAGCAGGATGAAATACTACTTGTACGAGTATTTCATTCGGAGGTGCTCATGGCCTTGGACGTGTATGTCGGACCGCTAACCCTCTACTACGCGGGCCAATGGGAAAATCACGCGCAAATGTCGGCTTGGCAGCAGGGTGCGGTCCATCACACGATTCGTCTCAACGAGCCCAAGAACAAGAGGAAGGATCCGGAGCGAATCCGGGCGGCCATCGTCGAGTGGCGCGGCCAGTTGAGTGACGGACTAGGCCCGAACATCATGCGTCCTCTGGATTGGGACGAGCACAGCGAGGACTATGCCACCGTGCGCCCCAATTGGGACGGCTTCGGCTCCCTGGTACTATGGGCCGCTTATGACGACCACAAGGACCTGCAGCCACCGGCGCACTTCGTCGAACTCTCGGGCGATCCCGCCTATGAGCGGGCCACAGCGCAGGACGCAGAGTCGCTCTACCCACACCTCATCCGGGACATCGAGTTCTGGCTGCCAAGTCCCTTCGATTTCACCTTCAAGGCCGAAGGGCCCAATGGCGATGTCGTTTCCTTCGGTTCTACTGTGACACTGCTGCGCCACCTTCGGGATCTGAACAACAGGACCTGGAAGGCTGATCTCGCCATGATCGAAGCTTGGGGCGTTACCGCGCCAAAGCCCGATGGCCCCCTCGAAGAGGCGGCCAAATATGGCTTTTCCGACCTGTTTACGCTGGCCGAAATTGCCTGCCTGAGAGGCATGCCGATGAAACTCGACTACTGATGCCGCCTGTGCGTTTTGCGCATTTAGGTATTTGCATTCGAGTCTTCTCGCGAGATGAGGCTTCCTGTATATCAACTGAAAGTGGTATCGGCGCCAACGCGCCTCATCAATGAATTAAGGACCCTCTTTCATGGCTCTCGACGTCTATGTCGGGCCGCTCGCTCATTACTACGCTGGCGCGGGTTATCGGATCGCGTTGGCTGACGCAGCGGCGGATCACCTAAAGCCAAAGGATCCCGAACGCATCCACGCAACCATCCTGACTTGGCGCCGGGCCTTGAGCGACTTTCTCGGCGACAACATTCCTGCCCCGCTCGACTGGGACGAAACACCCGCGGCGCCGCGCTTCACGGGCCGGCCGGGCTGGGACGGCTGGGCCGCGCTGGTGCTGTGGGCGGCCTATGCCGAGCATCCTTTGCTGCGGCGCCCCGACACCTTGTCCGATGAGTGGGAGAACGACGCGGCCCTCGCGCGCAGCAACGCCGAGGGCTTCCGCTCGCGCTACTCCCATCTCGTGCGCCATGTCGAACTGTGGCTGCCCAGCCCGTTCCCGTTCACGTTCGACGGCAAGGATGTCGACGGGCACCGGGTCGTCCTCGGTTCGGCGCCGACGTTGCAGCGCCAGCTCGCCGATCTCAACGGCGCGACCTGGAAAGCCGGGGATGACGTGGTTGCAGGTTGGGGTCGAAGGCCGCCGTCCGATGGCGCGTCGCTAGAACTGCGTGCCCGCTACGGCTTCGCCGCGATGGTGAAAGCTGTCCAGCAGGCGATCGATCACCGCCTGCCGATGAAACTGGACTACTGACGCGAAACCGCCCGCAACGCGGGCGCGTTGCGGGCGGTCGCCCCTCCGATCAGGGAGGAGGGATCAGGCCGTGGGCGACGCGGCCGGCGGCGCGGGCGGACGGCCCTGGCGGTCGTTCATGAACTGGTCGAACTCGGCGCGGTCCTTGGCGGCCCGCAGCTTGTCGAGATAGTCCCGGAACTCGCGCTGATCTTCCTCGAGCTTGCGCAGGGTCTCCTCGCGGTATTCGTCGAAGGCGACGTTGCCGCTCGAGGCGTCGCGGCCCCAGCGATGACGGCGCTTCCAGTCGCGGAACTCGGCGCGAGCGGAGCTGCCGTCCGGCGTGTTCCAGTGGCCATAGCGCTTCGAACAAAACATGCGTCCACTCCATTTCAGATAAACCAGAAGGGCGATGCCGACCGGCCAGAACAGGATGAAGCTGAGCACCATCAGGGCGATCCACGCCGGCCTGCCGATGTCGTCTATTTTCGAGATCAGGCCCATGTGGAGCCCCCCTTTTTGCTGCTGTTAACGATGTAAATGTTAACGACATTTACATTGGGTATTCAGGCCCCGAGAGTCAAGGGCCGGCCCGGCGGTAATCAGGCCTTTTGTGGGAAACCCAGCCCTTGGAGATAGATGAGGACCTCCGATTCGAGCAGTTCCTCGGCGGTCATGGGCAGCGGCCGGCGGCCGGCATCGCCGCGTCCGAACAGCGAGGCGATGCCATGCGACATCGACCAGATGTGCAGGCTCATCATCAGGGCGGGCGGCCGCTTGCCGGCCGGCAGCAGGGTGACCAGCACGTCGGCCGCCGACCGCAGCACGCCGAAGGCGCGGTCGGAAGCGGCACGCAGGTCGGGGCTGAGATCGGGCGGCAGGCCTGATTCGAACATGGCGGCGTAGTAGGCGGGCTCGGCGCGGGCGAAGGCGAGGTAGGCCTTGCCGACATTGTTGAACGCCGTCATCAGGTCGGGCTTGCCGCCGTTCCAGCCGGTGGTGAGCATCGCCTCGAAGCGCTGGAAGCCCTCGCGCGCCACGTCGGCCAGCAGCGCCTCGCGGTCGCGGAAGTGGCGGTAGGGTGCGGCCGGACTGAC
>JAUXWB010000535.1 GCA_030684475.1 Reyranella sp.
ACCCGAAAACTGCGCCGCTTCACGGCGCCCCGGCCGGGGCGCCGTGAAGCCGGTACCCCAACTCAATCTGTCACCCATCCTCCCGGTCCATAGTGTTACCCTTCGTCCCGGTTGCTCAAAAGTGTCGGATCAATGCTACCCAAACGGAATCGGCGCTAGTTCAGTCCGAACACGGCGAACTGCTTGTCGACCTCGGGATTGAGCGTTCGGGCGGCGGCCTTGTCGGCGTCGCCACCCTTGGCGTCGCCGGTCCTGATCCTGGCCAGGCCGCGGCCGAACAGCGCCGTCGCACGGTTGGGGGCCATGTCGAGCGCGGCATTGTAGTCGGCGAGCGCGAGGGCGTCGTCGCCCAGCTTCAGGTAGATGAAGCCGCGCGTGTCGCGAACGTCGAGATTGACCGGCATGAGCCTGAGCGCCACGTCGCAGTCGGCAAGCGCCTTCAGGAGATCGCGGCCGGCGATGGCGCGCGTCAGGCAGCGGTTGTTGTAGGCGAGCCCGAAGTTCTCGTCGAGTTCGAGGGCGGCCGTGTAGTCGGCGATCGCCTTCTGGTAGTCCGCCTGCGCGAAGTGGGCATAGCCGCGATTGAAGAAGGCGACGGGATTGTGCTTGTCGACGGCGATCGCCGCATCGAGGTCGCGAATCGCGAGATCGAGCTTGCCGTCGAGGGAATAGATCGCCGCGCGACTGGTCAGCGCGTCGACATTGCGCGGGCCGCGCTGGATGGCCGCGTCGTAGTCGCTGAGCGCCGCCTGCACCTCGTTGCGCCGCCTGTGGATCAGGCCGCGTTGGAAATAGGCCTGCGTGCTGTTGGGGGCGAGCGCGATGGCGCGATCGAGGTCGACCAGGGCGCGCCCGGTTTCGCCGAGCTCGCCGAAGGCCTCGCCGCGACGGATCAGGGCCAGCACGTTGTCCGGCTCGAGCACGAGGACCTTGTCGAAATCCTCGATGGCCCGCTGGTAGGCGCGCTTGCGGCTCGCCAGCAGGACGCCGCGTCCGAGAAAGGCGAGGGCCGCCTTGGGATCGAGGCGGAGGGCCTGGTTGTAGTCGTCCAGCGCCTGTTCGGTCTTGCCGAGGGCATCGGCCGCGGCGGCACGGCGGAACAGGTTGAGCGCGTCGGGACTCCTCGAATTGATCAGGCTGTCGTAACGCTTGAGCGCATCGCTGTAGTCGTCGCTCGCCATCACCTTGTCGCCCAGTGCCGCGCGCGCGCTGCCGCGGATCAGCCGTGCCAGCGCCAGATCGTCGGGCGAGAGCTCGCGGCTCCCGATCGCCTTGGAGCAGTCGGCATTGCGCCGCTCGGCATTCTCCGGCGTCGGGAAGCCGCCCTGCACGCATCGCGCGAACAGGTCCCTGGTGGATTGCGCCGGCTTTTCCGCCGTTGCGGGGGCTGCCGCCGCGGGGGCGGCATCGGACGGTGCGGGACTTGGCGTCGAGACGACAGCAGGCGCGGGGGTGGGAGCCGCCTCCTGAGGCGGATACGCGTGGTAGGCGTATCCATAGAGCACCGCGGCCGCGGCGACGACGATGCCTGTCGCGATCAACACCCTGCGAAATTTCATGATATTTTCCTGGCCGGACTATAGCGCGTCGGGCCGGGCGGTCACAAAGCCCGAATCAGAGGGCCCGAATCGAAGGGCCCGACTCAGGCTGCGATTGCCTGCGGCAGGATCGGCGCCGCCGCGTCGTGGCGCGTGCCGGCGCGCAGGCAGAACAGTGGGGAGAGCATCCGGTCGGCGGTCACCTCCGTGCCCTCGTTGTCGCCCAGCCTGAAGCGGCCGCGCTCGTCGGCCAGCACCGAGACGTCGGCGACCGCGCCCGGCTTCAGCGTGCCGATCTCGCCTTGCATCCCGAGCATGGCGGCGCAGTTGGTCGTCACCATGGGCACGATCTGCGGCAACGTCAGCCCCAGCGCCAGCAGCTCGGTCATGGCGTACGACAGGCTGAAGCGGGCGGCGCCGGCGAAAGGATGCGCCTCCTCGTCGTCGGGATGCCTGGCCGGCGTGCCGGGCGGCGGCGGCATCCTGGTGTTGTAGCCGTGCATGTCGGCGCCCAGCGTGTCGGGCATGATGCCGGCGTCGAGGGCGAGGCGCGCCATCCGGAACGAGAAGTGGCTGCCGTGGCCGACGTCGATCTTGAGGCCGCGCGCCAGCGCCGCGTCGACGACGGGATGCAGCTTGCCGTGCTTGTCGATGAAGCCGCCGGGATGGCGCGTGAAGGGGTGGGCCAGGATATCGCCCGGCCGCATCAGCTCGACGACGGCGGGCAGGATCTCGTCCGGATCGACGCCGTTGGTGCCGCTGTCCGGCAGCGGCCAGAGCTGGCCGAAGTGCATGTAGACCGGCAGCTGGGCCTCGCGCCCGATCTCGGCGGCGAGCCGCAGCACCTTCAGGCCCCAGCGCGCCACGCCGCCCAGCTCGGCATGAACCTTGATGCCGCGGATGAGATCGCGGTTGGCGAGCGCCGTCTTCACCGTGGCGGCGACGTCGACCCCGTCCGGCCCGTAGAGGTTGGGATAGAAGTGGCCTTCGAGGCCGCCCACGACATAGGCCGAGAGGAAGGAGAGCACGCGGCTCTTCGCCGGCTCGGCGATGAACTTCCGGAATCCCGGGAAGGTCATGCACGAGGCGCCGCCCTGGTCGACCAGGGTGGTGACGCCGCTTTCGACGCCCACCAGGTCGGCGGGCAGGCCGAAGCGGCCGGAGACATACGTATATATATGAGTGTGGGTGTCGATCATCCCCGGCAGGACGAGGCGGCCACGCGCGTCGATGGTCTCGCGCGCTGTGCCCGGCAGATCCTTTTGGACGGCGGCGATGCGGCCGTCGGTGATGGCGACGTCGGCGATCCCATCGAGGCCGGTCGCGGGGTCGATGACGTGGCCGCCGCGCAGAAGGAGGTCGAAGGGGGCGAGGGTCATGGCGCCGGCGCCGCAAGGTCCATGCCAACTCCCAAGTTGTTCGTCACGGTGAATTGGCGCAAATTTCGCCGCGCAAGCCGCTTCGGGGCGATCCTTCCGCTATCTCTTCAGCGTTGTGATTCCAGCGGTAGGTTCGTCAGCCTCGCGGGCGACGATATCCCTCCGGGTGGCGTGTATCCGGGCACACGTTTGAAGTCGTAGGGCGCATAGGGGTCTGCCGAACACCCACCCACCATGCCAAGCCCCACCATGCCAGGACCCAGCATGCCGACAAGTGCCATGACGAGCCGCGTAAGCCGCCTCATGGCGATTCAACAGTAAAGTCGAACCAGGGTTCCGTCGCCGTCAGCGGCAGATGAAGGCCTTGAAGGTGATGATGTCGCACGGCGAGCCGGTGCGCTCGCAATAGGCGACGAACTCTTCCGGCGTGACCGGGACCATCTGGATGGAGTGCCGCCGGGCCCGCCACTCCGCCATCCGGGCCGCTTCCTTCAGGTGCCAGTCGGCGTAGGAGGAGGCGGGGTAGTGCTTCACGAGTTTCTGCAGCTTCTCGTGATCGGTGGCGCTCACCTTGGCGAAGTACTGGACGGCCATGCCGGTGTATCCTCTTTGCTGGTGCCGCTTTTACCCGCCCGAGGACGCTTCCTGCAATGCGCTTTCCTGCCCTGATGCCGGTTCTGATCCCGGCGCCGCCGATGGGCGTCGCTGCCCTGCCGGCGCGCCGGCCCTAGCGCCTGCAGTCGATGAGGACGGAGAAGGCGCGGGCCCTTTCACCGATGTCGGCGACGCTGAGGTCGCGGCCGCCGCCGGAAGTTTCGATGGGCACGCCGGAGGCTTCGAGGAAAGTCCGGGCAACATCGGCCTTGAGCGCGAAGTTGACGTTCTGCGGCACATCGCGGCTGCGCGAGCCGAGCGACGCCGTGATGACGCCCACGACGTTGCCGGCGGAGTCGAGCAGCGGGCCGCCGCTGTTGCCGCCCTGGATCGGCGCAGAAATCTGCAGATAGCGCGAGTCGTCGCGGAAGCCGGACAGGGCACTGATGCTGCCGTTGGTCACCACGCCGCCGGAAGACAGCGTCCCCGTCATCGGAAAGCCGTAGGCGACCACCGCATCGCCCGCGCGCACCGCCCGCCCGCCGCGAAACGCCGCGACCGCGGGCGAAGGCGCGGCGATCAGGACGGCGAGATCGTTCGCGGCATCCGACCTCACGACGCTCGCCGGAACCGGGGCGCTGCCCTGCCGGGCGATGGTGAGTTCCCGGCACTTGGCAATGACATGGGCATTGGTGAGCACATGGCCCTGGCGGTTGATGTAGAAGCCGGTGCCGGTGCCGACGCGCCGCGTGGCCGCGGGCGGGGCGGCGCCGCTGGCGGCGGCGCCTGGCGCTGCCGCCGTGGCCTTGAAGCTGAGATAGCGCGCGCTGTGCTCGCGGCTGAGGCCGTAGGTGAAGGCCACGGGATTTCCGCTGCTGGAGGTGCCGCTGCCGAAGCCGCTCATCGGCGACAGGCCGGTGAAGGAGATGGCGGCGCGCTGGCCGTCGTCGCAGGCGATCAGGCCCTGGCCGGTGAGACCGGCGCCGTAGGCGAAGTCGCCCGAGCAGCGGTTGCCCTTGGCGTTCGTGAGTTCGATCGTGCCGCGGCGATCGAGATAGCCGGTCGCCGAGCCGGTGTAGAGGTCGTCCTCGTCGCCGACGATGCCGAAGACCGATACCGACGCGCAGCCGGCGAGCGCCGCGCCGGCCAGGAGAAGCAGAACAAGATATGGCATCGCCGTCCCTTGAGGTTTGTCGAACTATACAACCCAACTTCCAGGCGGCCAGCAACCCGAGATTGCAAACGATGCGGTCTGCCGTGCCTTGCGCATATGGACGCGCTTGCAGTCGGTGCTGGCCCACGTTGGGCATTGCCGTAACCCGCGGGAAAGCCGGCGCACCGGCCGGGCCGGCGTGGCGTGACCGAGCGGTCAGCCGACGATCGTCTTCTCCTCGACGAGGTAGCTCCGGATGCGGCCGATGAAGATCGCGCCGTCGGCGTGCAGCGCCTTCATCTCGGGCGTGCGCGCCGCGGCCTCGAGGGCGGCGCGGTCGTCGAACCACAGCTCGGCGACGCCGTCGATCTCCAGCGCAAGTGCTGCGATGTCGGCGCGCGGGCGCTCGGCCGCGATGTGGTTCTGCACGTAGCGCCGGAGGCCCGGCACGGCATGGGCCAGCGGCGCATGGACCTCGACCCAGTGCTTCATGAACTGCTCGTGCGTCCAGCCAGGCTTGCGCGCGAGCAGGCCGATGGTCTTGATCATTGTGCGTGTCTCCCGCCGTTCGGGCTAGTATTGCCCATGATCCGCCTGCTCGCGATTGCATTCCTCATGCTGTTTGGCGGCGGCGCCGCGGCGCAGTCCGTCAGCTTTCCCAGCATCGCCGTCGGCAGTTCGGCCGCCGGTCCCGAGATCAAGGGCTGGACCTACAAGCCGGCCGGCGCGGGCCCGTTCCCGGCCGTCATCCTCGCACACTCCTGCTCGGGCACGACCCCGCACACCGACACCTGGGGCAGGCTGCTGGTGAGCTGGGGCTATCTCGTGCTGGCGCCCGACTCGTTCGGCCCGCGCGGCACCAAGGCGGTCTGCACCACGCCCCGCACGGTGACGCACAATATGCGAGTGGCCGACATCGCGGGCGCGCTCGATTATCTCGCCACCCGGCCCGATGTGATCAAGGGCAGGATCGGCATCATCGGCCACAGCCACGGCGGCTCGACCGTCATCCGCGCGGCGCAGAAGAGCTTCGATCTCGCCAAGCGCGGCCTCGCCGGCGGCGTCGCCTATTATCCCAATTGCAATCCGGCGTTCGACACCGGGATCGACATTCCCGTGCTGCTGCTGGCCGGCGACAAGGACGACTGGACGCCGGCCGACCGCTGCCGGCAGGTGGTCGCGGGCCTGGCGCGGCCCGACCTGGTCGAGGCGGTCTACTATCCCAACGCCTTTCACAGTTTCGATTCGAAGGCCCGGGACCGCACGGTGCCGGGAGCCGGCGGCAAGATGCATCAGCTGGCCTACGATCCCGCGGCGGCGCCCGACGCCGAGGCGCGCACCAGGGCGTTCTTCGCGAAGGTCCTGCAGTAGAACCGGCTCAGAAGGTAAGCACAAACGTTCAAGACGGCGGTTGGCCGCCGGCGATAGCCTCTGCCCATGTTGCTGTCGCTGATCGTAGCGTCGCTCGTCGTCATGGGCAGTCCGGGGCCGTCGACGATCAGCGTGACGGCGGTCGGCGCGGCGTTCGGGTTGGGCCGGTCGCTCGGCTATCTGTCGGGGCTGATTGCCGGCACGGTCGCCGTGCTGTTCGCGGTGGCGACGGGCGTGGTCTCGCTTCTGCTCGCCTTGCCACGGCTGGCGCCCCTGCTGCTGGCGGCGTCCGCCGCCTATATTCTCTATCTCGCCTACCAGATCGCAACGGCGCTGCCGTTGTCGAAGCCGGACGCCGCCGTGGCAGCACCTTCCTTCGCGGGCGGCTTCCTGCTGGCGATCGCCAATCCCAAGGCCTATGTCGCGATCGCCGCCGTCTTTGCCGGCACGGCGCTCGAGCCCGCGCTGAAGACGTTGGTGCTGGCGGTCATGATCGTGTTCATCCACATGCTGTGGTTGCTGGCCGGTGTCGCCTTTTCGCGGGTCTTCCACGATCCGGCATGGTCGCGACGCGTCAACATCGCCTTCGCCGCTGCACTGGTGGCGACGACGGCCTACGCCGTCATGTGACTGCCGGGATCCGTCCGGTGCGTCTTGCGCTGTCCGGGACGTATCAGCGACATCGAGCCCGCCAGAGCGGCCAGGCCGCCGAGCAGCAGGATGACGTCGCGGCTCGCCGCCACGAGCGACGATGTCGGGACATCCAGCGTGCTGCCGCCGGCCCCGCCCAGCCCCAGCGCGAAAAGCGTCGAAGCGCCGGCGATGCCGGCGCTCATGCCGATCAGGCGCACGACGTTCAGCACGCTGCCCGCCTGGCCTGTCTGCTCGGGCGGTGCCGCCGCCATGATCGCGCTGCTGTTCGGCGAGATGAACAGGCCCTGTCCGGCGCCGAAGATGGCCAATGCCAGCGTGACCAGTGGCAGGTTGTCGGCCGAGCCATCGAGAAAGACATAAATCATGGCCAGGCTGGCGACGCAGATCAGCATGCCGCCGCAGGTCGGCGCCCGCGCGCCGAAGCGGTCGTAGAGGGTGCCGCCGACCGGCGCCATCAGGCCCAGCGTCACGGGCAGGATCGACAGTCGGAGCCCCGCCGCCAATGCAGAGTCGTGATAGATGCGCACCAGGACGAAGGGGATGAGAAAGAACACGCCGAACAGCATGGCATACGACAGGAAGTTGGCCGCGTTGCCGAGCAGGAAGGCGCGCTTGCCCAGAAGATGCAGGTCGAGCAGCGGCGCGGCGGCGCGACGCTCGGCTCGGACGAACAGGACGAGGAAGACGATGCCGAACAGCAGGCAGCCGATCAGGGCCGGCGACGTCAGCCCCCAGACATGGCCCTCGTTCAGCACGGCGACGACGGCCGTCAGCGCCGGCGCGATCAGGATCGCCCCGCGCCAGTCGAAGCGGCCCGTGTCGGGCAGCGCCTTGGTCCGGGGGAGGACGAGCCAGCCCAGGATGACACCCACCAGGCCGATCGGAACATTGATCCAGAAAGCCCAGTGCCAGTCGAGCGTGTCCAGGATCAGGCCGCCGACCGCCGGTCCGACGCCGAGGCCGATCGCCTGGGCCGCCGATTGCAGCCCGAGGCCACGTCCGTGCTCCTTCGGGCCGGTGGCCATGACGATGATGGCGATGCTGTTCGCGGTCAGCAGCGCGGCGCCGATGCTCTGCAGGATGCGGAAGAAGATCAGCATCGGGAGGTCCGTGGCGAAGCCGCACAGGCCCGACCCGATGATGAAGAGCAGGAAGCCGCCGGTGTAGAGGAGCTTGCGGCCGACCATATCGGCGAGGCGACCGAAGGTCGGCGTGAAAGACGCCATCGCCAGCAGGTAGGCGACCGCGACCCAGCTCACGCTGCTGAGGCGGGCGGCAAATTCGACCTCGAGCCTGGGCAGGAGCACCTGCGTCATGCTGGCGTCGACCTGGCCCATGACCGAGCCGATGCACACCGTTCCGACGACGAGCCAGCGATAGGAGGCGAGGCGGGCGATGGCCTGCAGCGGCGGAGGTTCGCGGCCTTCGAGCGCCGCCGCGCGAAGCGCCCCGATCGAGAAGGGACCAGGAGAGGCGTCGGTCAGGACTGGGCTCCGTTCGTGAGCTGGCTGCCGGCGCCGCGCGACGGTGTCAGGCACGGTATCGCGCGGCGGCGGTTTGACGCCAGCCGAATTCGCAGGCGATGTTCGGCCAGGCAGCGTCGAAGGACTCAACGCGCCCTGGCCGGCGATCGTCGTCGATGGCGAAGCCCCATTGCGTATCATGACAGACGAAGAATTCAGGAGCGGCCGCGCACCAGCGACAGCGCGGCTGGCCATCTGGGCCAGGGATCGTGGCCCTCAGGGCCTAGACCTTGAGGAAGGCAAGGCGATCATCGACCTGGCCCGGCGCAATTTCGAGGATGTCGGGGCTGACCACGTCTTCGGCGACGAACGGATCTTCCCTCAGCCGTGCTTCGAGATCGGTGCGTGAGATGTTGTGGGCGAGAACCGCACCGCCGGCACTCGGCTGAAGGCTGCCCGTCAGAAGGAAAACGCCATCCTCGAAGCCCTGCCTGATCCAGGCGTTGTGGCCTCCCATGAACTGCGGAGCCTTGGCCTTGTTGGCGGAAAATCTGAGGGTCACGACGAACATCCGGCTGCCTCCATCAGGTACGGTCAGGTGACGCGGCCGCGGAACGGCGTTTTCCGGCGGGCCGCTGAGCATCAAGCCATGCGCACATGTCGTCGACCTCCCGGCGGATGAAAATCTCGTCGCGGAAGGCGGTCGCCAAAGCTGCAACACCTTGGCTGCGGGCGAGCAGGTGCATGGCAAGTACATCGGCGTCGCCCTTGCTTCCGAGCGCCGCGAATTGCCGCGTCAGCCAGTCGCGGAACAAGACGAAGAGCTTGCCCGCCTTCCTCTGCGCGCCGTGGTCGAGCTTGGCGAGCTCGTGGCACAGCGTACCGACCGGGCAGCCATGGAGTATGATCTTGGCCCGGTTCGCGATGAGCATATGGATGAAGCAGCGAATTCGATCCGCCGGCGCTCTGCCCTCGGCTTCCCAAGCATCGAGCATCCTCCGTGTGTTCGCCAGGCGCACGGCGATCACCGCGTCGAGAATCTCGTCCTTCGTCTTGAAATGATAATAGAAATTGCCGCGTGAGAGATTTATGGCCGAGGCAATGTCGGCAAAGGACGTAGCCTCGAAGCCTTGTTCGTAGAAAAGCCGGTCGGCCGCCTCGACAATCTGCTCGTGTGTGCTCGCTCCACTCATGCCGTCGACGGCTTTCCATTCATCTGAGTCGATTGTAGGACAATCGTCCTAATCGGTCAAGTTCGATGCCAGGAACGAGGTGCGCAAGTCAGTCCAGGGCCGGGCGGAAGACCGAACGGTGCAAGGTGGCTCGAAGTGCCGGCTTTCCGGAAATCTGCGGGCGTCGGCTAGCGGGCGTCGCGCAGGAACTCGATCAGCAGCCGGTTGACCTCGGCCGCCTGCTCCTGCTGCACCCAGTGGCCAGCGCCGTCGAGGAGATGGATCTCCTTCATCCGCGTGCACGCGACCTTCTGCATCTTCGCGATCGCGCCCGGCGTCTGGTAGATGCCCCAGTCGCTGCGGCCCGAGATGAAAGTCGATGGCACGTCGATGGTGCGGCCGGAGAAGACCTCCAGTTCGCCGCTCGCCTTGCCGCTGGTGCGCACGCGATACCAGTTGAGCCCGCCCTGGAAGCCGGTGCGGGCATATTCGCGGCTGTAGACCGTGAGCTCGTCGTCGGTGAGCCATTTGTTGGCGGCAATCTTGGCCGGCGTGGGCATCTCCTTGGCCACCGTCTCGGCCATGCCGTCGGCCATATCCATGATGTAATAGGTCGGCATCTTCGCGAGTTCCTCGGCCGTCCAGCCGGCGAGCTCGAACGGCTTGTTCGCCTTCCAGTCGGCGCTCTTGTGATGGTAGTAGCCGCGCAGGAAGTCGTGCAGGCCCTGCGGTGCCTGCCACATGTTCTCGTTGGCCGGCCGGGTCGAGTAGTACCACTGGTAATGCTTGCGCGGCCGGGCCAGGGCGGCGAGCGCGGCGTGGATGTCCGGCCCTTTGGGCGGCAGCCGTTTGTCCGTCGTGTCGAACGGCCGTGCATCGAACGGAATGGGTGGTGGCCCGCCGTAGGGCGCGCTCATCAGCACCAGGCGCTTAAAAGTGTCGGGCCGCACGAGGGCGGCCTGGGCTGCGACCGACGCGCCGAAATCGTGGCCGACCACCGCCTCGGCGGTGCGATGGCCCAACGCAAACAGCACGCCGATAGCATCGCGCAACAAATTCATGAAGCGGAAGTCGTTCAAGTTGCCGTCGTAGTCGGCGTCCCAGCCGGTGGTGCGGCCATAGCCGCGCTGGTCGGGCGCGATGGCGTGATAGCCGGCGGCGGCCAACGCCGGCAGCACCTTGCGCCAGCTGTAGGCGAGCTCGGGGAAGCCGTGCAGTAGCAGCACGGCCGGCCGGCCTTTGTCATGGCCGGCCTCGAGCACATGGATGTCGAGGCCGTTGATGCCGGGCAGGATCCGGGCGCGGATGCCGGCGGGCAGGACGGACGAGGGCAGGGGAGGAAGTTCCATTGGGATCGGTCCACCGGCTTGATTGCGAGGCTGGGCTTTTCTACGCTGACGCCGTCGAAAAAGGCAGGCCGGTGTGGTTTAGCCCGGCGCTCCGTCCGCAGTGCGGGCGGCGGTCCTGTCGGACGCAGCAGGTTCTCTTGAACCGGCGGCGTCCTTGTCCCGCGACCTCGCGCCCGCGCATTCCGCGCCGGCGAACAGGAGGGACGTGGACCATGCAGCAGCAGATTTCTCTCATCGCCCTCGGCATTGCCGATCTCGCGCGCTCGAAGCGCTTCTATGGCGAGGGCTTCGGCTGGGTGCCGGTGTTCGAGACGCCGGGAATCGTCTTCTACCAGATGAACGGCCTGATGCTCGGCCTGTGGCCGACGCCGGATCTCGAGGCCGACATGCAGCGCCCGGCCCTGACGCGGCCCGGTGCCTTCAGCCTGGCGCACAATGTCCCGACGCAGGCTGAGGTGCAGCCGCTGCTCGACCGGCTGGCGGCGGTGGGGGGCCGGATGCTGCGCCCGGCCGATGCGCCGCCGCACGGCGGCTTCCGCGGCTACGTCGCCGATCCCGACGATCACGCTTGGGAGATCGCATTCAACCCGGCCTGGCCGATCGATGCGGATGGGCGGGTGAGGTTCGGGACCTGATCGTCAATCCAAGTATTCAATCCGAGGCCGGCCGGGCCGAGCGCCCGGCCGGCCTTTCGCCACGGTGCCTGGCCTACGGCGTGAAGATCACGTAGCCGTTGCGATCCAGCCGGTTGCCATAGCGGTCGTAGCCGCGACCGTATTCGTCGACGATGACGGGCACGCGCGGCGTGTCGACGTCGGGCGGCACGTAGCGCACCGTGTGGGGGCGAACAGTGTAAGGACGCACGGCGTAGGGCTGCGCCGCGAGGTTCTCAAGGGAGTTGGCGACGCATTGGCGGTAGCCGAGCGTGGTCGGCGGAAGGCCGTAGGACAGGCAGACGTCGCGGGCTTCGCCGGCCGTGCGCGCCGTCCTGTAGGCGATCTCCGGATCGCCGCGGTCGAAGGCGCGCGCCGTGCGATTGACACAGGCGTTGAAGGCGGCGGAATTCGGCCGCACGCCGTATTCGGAGCAGGCGTATTCGGCACGCACCAGCGCGTCGCCCGACTGGGCCTGGACGGACAGGGGCAGGCTTGCGGCGGCAAGGCTGCCGAGCGCGATGGCAAGCATCTTGTGGCGAGTCATGGAGTCCTCCTTTCAAAGAGTTTTCCACTCGTCTGGACAGAACGGTCCGCCGCGAACCGCGGTTGCCGGCTGGAATGAGGCGATTCCGCGGCCAAATCCGTACCGACCGGTCTTGCGATTATTCAACAATGTGGTTGGATATCATCCCGGCGGTCTCTATATTTAACCATATGGTTGAACAGAACGCCGCCGCCCTCGATCGCGTCTTCCGCGCCCTCGCCGACCCGACCCGCCGCGCCATGCTGCGGAAGCTGGCGGCGGGCGAGCACAGCGTGGGCGAACTCGCCCGGCCCTTCGACATGTCCTTCGCCGCCGCCGCCAAGCACGTGAAGGTGCTGGAGGACGCAGGACTTCTCAGCCGGACCATCGAGGGCCGCACGCACCACTGCCGCCTCGAGGCGCGGGCGCTCGCCGAGGCCGACCGCTGGATCGCCTGGTACCAGCGCTTCTGGATGGGCCGCCTCGATGCGCTGGAGACCGCGCTGCTGCGCCATGCCCGCAAGACCAAGAGGAGCCGCAAATGACCGACACCGCCTATGGCCGTATCACCGCGCCCGCCGAGGTGCGCTTCGAACGCCTGCTGCCCGGTCCGATCGAGACGGTGTGGCAGTTCCTCGTCGATTCCGAGAAGCGCGGCCAATGGCTGGCCAGCGGGCCGATGGAACTGAAGGAGGGCGGCGCGGTCGAACTGCGCTTCCGCCATCGCGATCTGTCACCGCACAAGGTCGCGCCGCCCGAAGCCTACAAGGAAATGGATGACAAGGGCCATGTCAGCTGGGAACGCGTGCTGCGTGTCGAGCCGCCGCGGCTGCTAGCGATCTCTTGGGGCAAGTCGGATGTGACGTTCGAACTGGTGCCCGAAGGCGGCAATGTGCGGCTGATCCTGACCCACCGGCATCTGCCGGATCGCGCGGACATGGTCCAGACCTCGGGCGGCTGGCACACCCATCTCGATGTCCTGGTCGAGCGCGCCAACGGCCGGGTACCGAAGGCTTTCTGGACGATGTTCGGAGAGATCGAGGGCGAATACGAGAAGCGCTATCCGCGCTGAGTCGTTCGGAGCGCTACTCGGGCGGAGCGCTACTCGGGTTTGGCCAACTGCGGGCCGAACTTGAGCTTCTCGTCGCTGAACACGGGCAGGCTGCGTGCCTTGGTCTCGCGCTCCATGCAGACGCGATAGTCGCCGGTCGTGGCTTCGAGGCCTTGCGACCGGCAGGCCTCGCGCGCCTCCGCCGTCACGCGCGCCAGGGCGCGGGCGATCTCCGGCTCGCCGCCCTCCAGGGCCTTCTCAGCCTGCCACAGGCAGATGTCGTAGCCGGCTGACGACGGCGTGATGCCCTGGTCGCGGCAGATGCGGGATGCCTGCATCTCGGCCGAGGCCGGCGGCACGGCGGGTGCCAGCAAGGCCACGCCCGCCAGGACGAGGATGCTCCCGAACGCAATGCCGGCATGAATTTGGCTGCGAGTCACGGCCCTCTCCTTCTCCCGACCGATCGACGGTCTGGCGAGGAAACGCGCCCGGTCGGCGCAAGGTTGCCGTTCAAAGAGAAGACAGAATAAGGCGCCGGTTCGAGGGTCTGACTCAGTAGCTCTTGGGCAGGCCCAGCACCCGCTCCGCCACATAGCACAGGATCAACTGCTCGCTGACCGGCGCGATGCGGGCGATCATGACTTCGCGCAGGAAGCGCTCGACGTGGAACTCCTTGGCGTAGCCATAGCCGCCGTGGGTCAGGATCGCGCGCTCGCAGGCCTCGTAGGCCCAGCGGGCGCCGAGATACTTGGCCGAATTGGCTTCCGCACCGCACTCGCGGCCGTTGTCGTAGAGCCAGGCCGCCTTGAAGGTGAGCAGGTTCGCTGCCTCGAGCTGCATCCAGCTCTCGGCCAGCGGATGCTGGATCGCCTGGTTCTTGCCGATCGGCCTGCCGAACACGATGCGCTCCTTGGCGTATTGCGTGGCCTTGGCCAGCGCGCATTTGCCGATGCCGATCGCCTCGGCCGCGATCAGGATGCGCTCCGGGTTGAGGCCGTGCAGGAGATAGTGGAAGCCCTTGCCCTCCTCGCCGATGCGGTCCTCGAGTGGGACCTTCAATCCGTCGATGAACACCTGGTTGGTATCGATCGCCTTGCGGCCCATCTTGTCGATCTCGGTGATCTCGACCTTGGAGCGGTCGAGGTCGGTGTAAAACAGCGAGAGCCCGTCGGTCGCCTTCTTGCACTTGTCCTTGGGTGTGGTGCGGGCGATCAGCAGCATCTTGTCGGCGACCGAGGCCGTGGTCGTAAAAGTCTTCTTGCCGTGCACGATGTAGCCGTTGCCGTCGCGCTCGGCCTTGGTGTCGAGCGCCGTGGTGTTGAGCCCGGCGTCGGGCTCGGTGACGGCGAAGCAGCCTTTTACCTTGCCGGCGATGATGTCGGGCAGGATGCGCTTCTTCTGCTCTTCGGTGCCGAACACCACGATCGGGTTGGGCCCGAAGACGTTGAGATGGATGGCCGAGGCGCCCTGCAGCGCCGCACCCGATTCCGCCACCGCCTGCATCATGATCGCCGCCTCGGCAATGCCGAGGCCCGAGCCGCCATATTCCTCCGGCATGGCAATGCCCAGCCATCCGGCATCGGCCATGGCGCGGTAGAAATCCTCGGGAAAGCCGCCTTCCTTGTCCTTCTTCAGCCAGTACTTGCCGTCGAATTGGGCGCAGAGCTTGCCGACGCTGTCCTTGATCGCGAGCTGCTGTTCGGTGAAGGCGAAATCCATTTCTATGTCCTTGCCGATGATTCAGCGGTTGGCCGCCAGGAAGCTCATCATGATGCGATTGAACTGGTCGGGTCGCTCGACGTTGGGCAGATGGCGCGCGTTGGCGATGCCCTCGTAGCGGCCGCCGGGAATCTTCGAGGCAATCAGCTTGTTGCGGTCGGGCGGCGTGCCCTCATCCTGGTCGCCGCAGATCACCAGGGTCGGGACCTTGATAGTGGTGAGGCGGTCGAGATAGTCGAAATTCTGGATCGCCGACATGCAGCCTGCGGACCCTTCCGGCGTGGTGCCGCTGATCGTGTCGCGGATCTCGCGCCAGCGCACAGGATTCACCTTCTTGAATTCGTCGGTGAACCAGCGCTGCATCGTGGCGTCGGCAAGTGCTGCAAGTCCCTTGCTGCGGACGGTGGCCTTGCGCTCTTCCCATGTGCCGGCCGAGCCCGGCGGCGTCGAGGGCTGGGTGTCGCAGAGCGTGAGCGAGGCGAGGGTGCCGGGATTGGCCAGTGCGAAGCCCTGGCCGATCATGCCGCCGATCGAGAGGCCGATGAAATGCACCTTCTTGATGTCGAGCACGTCGAGCGCGCCCTTCACGTCGGCCGCCAGCGCGTCCATCGTGTAGTCGCCCTCGACGGCGGCACTTCCACCATGGCCGCGCATGTCGAGTCTCAGCACGCGGTAGCCCGCGGCCAGCAGCGGCACGAGCTGCTCGACCCACATGCCGCCGTCGGAATTCAGCGAATGGGTGAAGCAGACGACGGGGGCGTTCTGCGGTCCGGCGAGATCGAAATAGACGCGACGATTGTCGAGAGAGAGAAGCATGATGTCCTCCGATTACATAGCGCTGATGCCGCCGTCGATCACAACTTCCGAGCCGGTCATGAAGCTCGATTCGTCCGAGGCCAGGAAGACCAGTGCCCAGCCCACTTCCTCGGGCCGGCCCAGCCGGCCGATCGGGACCTGCTTGCCAAGCTTCTGTTGCATGATTTCCTGGCCGAAGCGGACGCGGTGGCGGTCGAGGATGGGCGTGTCGATGAAGGTGGGATGTACCGAGTTGGAGCGGATGTTGTAGCCCGACTTGGCGCAGTGCAGCGCCACCGACTTGCTGAGGAGCCGCACGCCCGCCTTGGCCGAGTTGTAGGCGGCCATGTTGGCGCCGGCGATGATGCCCGAGATCGACGAGATGTTGATGATCGAGCCGCCCAGCGTTTTCGTATGCTTCTTGATCTCAGCGACGCCGTGCTTGCAGCCGAGGAACACGCCGTCGAGGTCGATGGCGTGGACCTTGCGCCATTCCTCCAGGGTGATGTCCTCGACCGTCTTGGTGAGGCCGATGCCGGCGGAGTTCACCAGCACGTGCAGCGCGCCGAAGGTCTTCACCGCCTCGCCAATGGCTGCCTGCCAGTTGTCCTCGCTGGTGACGTCGAGCCTGACGAAACGGGCAGCCTTGCCGATCCTGGCGGTGAGGGCGCGGCCCTTGTCCTCCTGGATGTCGGCGATCACCACCTTGGCGCCTTCCCGCGCCATCAGGATGGCGGCGCATTCTCCGAGGCCCGAGGCGCCGCCGGTGATGAGGGCCACCTTGCCGGCCAGACGATCCGTCATTTCTTCTTTCCTCCCGCGGCTGCCCCGGCGCGCGATTCCCGATGGGCGATGTAGGTCGTGGCCGCCACGATGATCGCCGCCCCCACGAAGGTCCAGACGTCGGCCGTCTTGCCCCAGACCGCCATGTCCATCATGGCGGCCCACACGATGGCGAGGAAGGTGATGGACTGCAGGGCGGAAATGTCGAGCAGGCGGTAGGCCCAGGTGATGAAGAAGTATCCCATGGTGCCGAAGAAGCCGGCCGACAGGAACAGGCCGAGCTGCGGCAAGGTCGGTGTCTGCCAGTACCAGATTCCCAAGGGCGTGAAGCAGATGGCGCCGACCACGCTCTGCCACAGGACGACGACGGCGGGCTTGTCGCGGCCCGACACGACCTTGGCGATGAGGTTGGAGCCGGCGATCAGCGGCACCGCCAGCATCATCATGATGATGCCGGGGTTCATCTCGACGAGGCCGGGGCGGACGATCACCAGCATGCCGGCGAAGCCCACCGCGACGCCCAGCCAGCGCCGCCAATGCACGGTCTCGCGCAGGAACAGCACGGCGCCCAGGGTGACGAAGATCGGCCCGGTGAAGCCCAGTGCCGCCATGGTGGCGAGCGGCAGCCACACCACCGCCTCGTACCACAGGCCGTAGCCGGGCGTGTGGAAGAGGCCACGGATCCAGTGGAGCTTCATGTCGCGCGTGCGCATGCCGGCCGGGCCGACGCGCCACAGCAGGTAGGGTGCGATCAGCACGATGCCGCCGATCCAACGCCCCCACGAGACGAAGAGCGGCGGCATCTCGGTCACGAGTTCCTTCACCGAGACGTTGAGCAAGGTGAAGAAGAGCCCGGACACGACGGCCAGGAAGAAGCCGCGCGCCACGCGCGAGGGGATCAGCCGCGAAAGCGCATCGGGTGGGTCGACGACCGGTGACGATGGGAGCGCAGGCATGGGCCCCGGGCTTGCCCGCGCCGCCGTCGCGGGTCAAGCACGGTCGCTATTCCGAAGAGCGAGCCGGCGCGGATCTCATTTCAACTTGATGTGCAGGAAGTTCCAGAACCGCGCCTTCGAGGAGGCGGGGTCGATCATCTGGTTCTCACCACCCTGACCCTCGACCAGGGAAATCTCCTTGACCTGCGGATCGAGCGGTTCGAAGCGCAACGCCATGCTTTCGCGCGCCGCGTAATTCCGCCGTGTCGGGCAAGCCGTGATGCCGTCGCCGCCGAGGAAGCGATAGCGGCGACCGTCGGCCAGCAGGTAGGGACTGTCGGTGCCCTCGGACGTCCAGCAGACGCCGGTCACCGCAGCCTGCGCCTGGAGCCGCACCTCGGTGTAGCGCGACGTCTTGTTGACGTCGATCATGGCCACCGGGACCTTGTTCTCGGCCGGCTGGAACACGATTTCCGCCGCTGCCGGCCGGAAAAATCCCAGCACCAGAACGCTGCAGAGCAGTGCCGCAATCCGCATGTTCGTTTCCCCCGACAAACGCTTGGGCGAAGACTAGCACATCCGGCCGCCGTCGATCAGTCGAGCGTGACCTTGTAGCGGCTGATGGCGAGCGTCGACACGATCAGCAGCATGGCGACCAGCGCCACGAGCTCGGACGAGACGTCGCCCAGGTCGGCGCCCTTCAGCATCACGCCGCGCACGACGCGCATGAAGTGCGTGGCCGGCAGCGCCTCGCCGATCCACTGCGCCCACACCGGCATGCCGCGGAACGGGAACATGAAGCCCGACAGCAGGATCGAGGGCAGCATCATGAAGAACGAGGCCTGCATGGCCTGGAGCTGGTTCTGTGTCAGCGTCGAGATGGTGAAGCCGATGGCGAGGTTGACGGTGATGAACAGCGCCGTGCCGAGAGAGAGGAGGGCGATGCTGCCCTCGATCCTGACGTCGAACAACAGTCGCGCGACGGCCAGGATGACGACCATCTGCACCGAGCCGATGGCGATGTAGGGCACGATCTTGCCGATCATGACCTCGAGCGGCCGCACCGGCATGGCCAGCAGGTTCTCCATGGTGCCGCGCTCGCGCTCGCGGGTGACGGCGAGCGCCGTCATCATCACCATGGTCATGGTGAGGATCACCGCCAGCAGCCCGGGCACGATGTTGAGCCGTGCCTTGCCCTCGGGATTGTAGCGGCGCTGCACGACCAACTCGACGGCGTCGGCCTTGCTGCGCAGCCCCGCAAGCGGACCGACGAAATCGCGGGCCAGCGCCTGGTTGATGGCGGGGCCAGCGGCGGCCAGCGGGTTGGCGGCCGCCATCGGATCGGTGGCGTCGGCGTCGATCAGGATCTGCGCCCGCTCGCCGCGCACCAGCCGACGCGTGAAGTCCGACGGGATGGTGACGACGAACTGCACCTCGCCGCGCTGCAACAGCGCATTGGCCTCCTCCTCCGAGGTAGGGCGGTGGGTGAAGTCCATGTAGCCGGTGTTGGCCAGCGCCGAAAGCACGGTGCGGGTGATCTGGCTCTGGTCGGCGGCGATCACCGCCGTGGGCAGTCGACGCGGGTCGGTGTCGATGGCGTAGCCGAACAGCAGGAGCTGCATGATCGGCATGGCGAACATCATGGCGAAGGTCAGCCGGTCGCGGCCGAGCTGCAGCACCTCCTTGATGATGATGGCGCCCAGCCGCGCCCGGAAGCCGCGTCGCGCCACGAGCCAACGCATGGTCAGGTGCCCGGCGCGTTGTCGTGCGCCGTCCCCATGAGGTGGATGAAGATGTCCTCGAGCGTGGGCTCGGCCTCCTGCCAGACGATGGCGGGGTCGCTGCCGTAAGGCTCGATCGCGCGCATCAGCGCGTCGCGGTCGGGGCCGCAGACATGCAGCGTGGCGCCGAAGGCGGCGGCGGCGGTGACGCCCGGCGCGTCGCGCAGCCGGACCGCCAGCCGGTCGGCGCCGGGGCCGGTGGCGATGAAGGCGGAGAGGCCTGAGTGCCGGATGATGTCCAGGGCGGTGCCGCGCGCCATCAGCTCGCCATAGGCGATGTAGGCGATCTCGTGACAGCGTTCGGCCTCGTCCATGTAGTGCGTCGACACCAACACGGTGATGCCTTGCGCGGCGTAGCTGTGGATCTCGTCCCAGAAGGCGCGCCGCGCCTTGGGGTCGACGCCGGCGGTCGGCTCATCGAGCAGCAGCAGTTTGGGCTCGTGCAGCACGCAGGCGGCGAGCGCCAGGCGCTGCTTCCAGCCGCCCGACAGGGCGCCGGCGAGCTGGCCCTGGCGCGTGGTGAGGGCGAGCCGCTCGAGCGACTGGTCGACGCGCTGCTTCAGGCGGTCGAGCCCATAGACGCGGCCGACGAATTCGAGGTTCTCGCGGATGGTGAGATCCTCGTAGAGGCCGAACTTCTGCGTCATGTAGCCGGTCTCGCGCTTGATCCGCTCGCGGTGGCGCACGAGATCGTGGCCGAGGCAGGTGCCGCTGCCGCCGTCGGGCGTCAGCAGGCCGCAGATCATGCGCAAGGTCGTGGTCTTGCCCGAACCGTTGGGACCGAGGAAGCCGCAGATGCGGCCCTGTTCGACGGCGAGGCTGAAATGGTCGACGACGGTGCGCGGGCCGTAGCGCTTGACGAGATCGTGGACGTCGATGGCCAAGGTCGGAGGGGCCAGGGTCGCAGGGGCCAGGGTCGCAGGGGCGGTCGCCATGCCGCTATTCCGTGAAAGGCTCGACGGCGACCGGCAGGCCGGGCGACAGCGGCGCCTGCGCCGGTTCCGGCCGCGCCTCGATCAGGAACACGAGCTTGGTCCGCGCGCTTTGCGAATAGATCACCGGTGGCGTGAACTCGGCCCGCGGCGAGACGTAGATGATGGTGGCCTTGAGGTCCGGGGGGCAGGCGTCGCAGGTGAAACTGACCTGCTTGCCCATTCTTGCCCGCGCCACGTCCTCCTCGGGCACGAAGAAGCGCAGCTTTACGCGGAACGACGGCAGCAGCGAGACCACGGGTGAACCGGCCGGCACCCATTCGCCGACATTGAAGAAGGTGTTCTCGACCAGCGCGTCCTCCGGCGCCACCGGCATCACATCTTCGAGTCGCTTCCTCGCCTGGTCGAGATTGGCCTCGCCCTGCTCGATCAGCGCCGCGGCAGCGTTGATCTCGGACTGGCGGGCGGCGAGGTCGCCGACTTTTTCCTGGGCGGCGAGCGAAGCGGCGCGCGAGCGCAGTTGGCGCACTTGGGCATCGGCCGCCTCATGGGCCTGGCGGGTCGAGATGCCGCGACCGACCAGCTCGGTCTGACGTTTGAGTTCGGACTCGGCCTGCACCAGGGCGGCCTCGACCTCGCGCTGCTGGGCGCGGATCACGTCCTGCTCCTCCGGCCGCTTGCCGGTGAGCATGTTCTGGTGCCGCGCCTTGGCCTCGGCGAGGGCGGCTTCGGCCCGCGCGACCTCGGCCTTGGCCATCACGGGATCTATGACGAACAGCCGGTCGCCCTTCTTGACCAGGCTGCCGCGTTCGACCGGCCGCTCGATGAGGCGGCCGGCGACGGGTGGGGCGATCAGGCTGGTCTCGCCTTCGACATAGCCGAGATAGCCGGCGGGATCGGGGCCGAGTCCTAGCAGGGCAAGGGCGCGGTCGCCCCAGACCCCGTAGCTGACGAGGAGCGCGGCGGCCACGGCCGCGACGACGATCAGCGGTGCGCGTTTCATGACGCCGCCTCGGGAACCGGGCGCAACGCGTGCAGGATCAGGTCGGCGTGGTGGCGCGCCAGCGCGCGAACATCGAGCTTCTCGGCGCCGATCGGCTCGAACACCGTGCGCCACAGGCCGCCCAGCAGCATGGCGCCCACCATCGAGCGCACCGTCATGGCGGGATCGACCTTGCGGAACTCGCCCTGGGCGATGCCGCGCGCGATCAGCCCTTCCATGAGAGGCAGGCCGCGGCCGATCACCTCCTTGAGATAGAAGCGGCCGATCTCGGGGAAGGCGCGCGATTCGGAGATCACGATCTTGGCCACCGACGCCATCGGCGTGTCCTCGATGCGGCTCGCCATGAACTCCAGGATGCGCGGAATCAACGGCGCGACGGGGCCACGATGGGCGGCGAGCATCGCCTCGATCAGGCCGAGGTTGCGGCCCACCGCCTGCTGGATGACGCCTTTGAAGAGGGCGGGCTTGTCGTCGAAATAGAGATAGATCGCGGCCTTGGAGAGCCCGGCACGCTCGGCCACGTCGTCGAGGCGTGTGGCGGCGAATCCCTTTTCGACGAACAGCGCCAGCGCCGCGTCGAGGATCTCCTGCGGCCGTTCAGCGGGCGCGCGACGTTGTTTTACCGCTTTCATACCAACTAACTTACTGGTCAGTTAGTTTATTGTCAAGGGCTGCCGACCCGGCGAAAAGCGGCCTAAACTCATGCTTTGGAGGCTCCCATGGACACTGTTTTCGAGACGACCTCGCGTCGCCGCCGCACGCTCGATCCCAAGCCCGCCACGCCGGTGCTGTTCGCCCACTTCGTGCTGCGCTCCTCGAACATCCAGCCGATGATCGACTGGTACTCGGCGGTGCTGAACATGCATGTCGTGCAGCGGACGGATTACATCTGCTTCCTGACCTACGACGACGAGCATCATCGGCTGGGCATCGTGAACCTGGCCGGGCTGAAGGTGCCCGATGCCAAGACGTCGGGCCTGGCGCACGTCGCCTACACGTTCCGCGACATCGGCCAGCTGCTCTCGACCTATCGCCGCGTGAAGAATCTCGGCATCGCGCCTGCGCGCTGCATCCATCACGGCCCGACCGTGTCGATCTACTATCGCGATCCCGACGGCAACGGCGTCGAGCTGCAGGTCGACCGCTACGCCACCAAGGAGGCGACCGCGGCCTATTTCCAGACCGAGGCGTTCAAGAAAAACCCGATCGGCGTCGTGTTCGATCCCGAGGCGCTGGTGCAGGCCTACGAGGCCGGCGCGCCGGAGAGCGAGCTTCTCGACATGCCCGAGGGCCCGCCCGCGCCAGGTCAGTCGCGCTAGAGTCGAACCAGCGCGCTCATTGTCTTTACTGCTCTGTGCGGGCTCCCGCGCGTGTGAAGGCGCTGCCCGCCCGCCAGCGCATCAGAATGCGCTTAGAACAGCCAGAACAGGGCGGAACCGCCCATCAGCACGACGGCGATCGAGGTCAGCACCAGCAAGAGGTTCGCCGGACGATAGGTTTCGCTCTCGATCGTCCGGCCGACGTGCAGATAGTGCCAGATTGCACCGCACATGATGGCGATGCCCAGGACGACGAGGCCGATGCCGAGCTTCTCGACGTGGCGGTTGGCGGCGTCGGATCCCGGCACGATCTGATGGACCTCCATCAGGAACAGGCTGAAGCGGTTGATGGCGACGCCGAGCGTCATGATGGCGATGGCGGTGCGGACCCAGGCGAGGATGGTCCGTTCGTTGGCGAGATGCTCGGCGACGTGCGCGTTCTTCTTCTGCGGTGGGCTTTCCATCGATCTCTCCCCTGATGCAACGAAGAAGGGCGCAACCCCGAAGGATCGCGCCCCGATTCCGTCCGTCAAGTCGGGTCTAGTTGTACTTGGCGATCTCCAGCCGGCCGACCTGGTCGCGATGGACCTCGTCCGGGCCGTCGGCCAGGCGCAGGGTGCGCTGATGGGCGTACATGCTGGCCAGCTTGAACACCTGGCTGACGCCGCCGGCGCCATGGAGCTGCAGGCAGCGGTCCACGACCTTCGACGTGATGTTGGGCACCGCCACCTTGATCATCGCGATCTGCTGGCGGGCTTCCTTGTTGCCGAACTTGTCCATCGCCCAGGCGGCCTTCAGCACCAGCAGACGGGCCATGTCGATCTCCATGCGCATGTCGGCGACATGGGCCTTGGTGACGCCCATCTCCGAGATGCGCTGGCCGAAGGCGACGCGGCTCTTGGCGCGCTTGATCGCCATCTCGAGCGCCCGCTCGGCGACGCCGATGGCACGCATGCAGTGATGGATGCGGCCGGGGCCGAGGCGGCCCTGGGCGATCTCGAAGCCGCGGCCCTCGCCGAGGAGGATGGCCGACTTCGGCACGCGCACGTTGTCGTAGACCACTTCGGCGTGGCCGTGCGGCGCGTCGTCGTAGCCGAACACGTGCAGCATCTTCACGATCTTGATGCCCTTGGCGTCGCGCGGCACCACGATCATCGACTGCTGGCGGTAGGCCGGCGCGTTGGGATCGCTCTTGCCCATCAGGATGATGACGGCGCAGCGCGGATCGCCCATGCCCGACGACCACCACTTGCGGCCGTTGATGACATAGTCGTTGCCGTCGCTCTCGATGCGGCACTCGACGTTGCGCGCGTCGGAGGAGGCCACCGCCGGCTCGGTCATGGCGAAGCAGGAACGGATCTCGCCGTTCAGCAGCGGCTTCAGCCACTTCTCCTTGTGCTCCTTGGAGCCGTAGCGGGCGAACACTTCCATGTTGCCGGTGTCGGGCGCCGAGCAGTTCACCGACTCCGAAGCGATCGACGAGCGACCGAGCACTTCGCAGATCGGGGCGTATTCGAGGTTGGAGAGGCCCATCGTGCCGTGGGTGTCGCCCGACTCGCGGTCAGCGGGCAGGAACATGTTCCACAGGCCGCGCTTCTTCGCCTCGGCCTTGCACTGCTCGATGACGGGTGGGAGCTGCCAGCGGTCCTTGGCCTTCTCCATCTGCTCTTCGTAGACGGGCTCGGCCGGATAGATGACCTCGTCCATGAATTTGTTGAGTTTCTCGAGCAGCGCCTTGCTGCGATCCGAGTATTCGAAATCCATCGCTCTCTCCCTTTGTGCTGGGTCGGACTCTGGCCGAAAATGCGGGCAATGTGAACGGCCATTCAGGCTGCGGCGCATCCCAAGGTGCCGCACCCGGGTTTCGGCGCGCGGACAGGACGCGGAGGAAAACTGTGAAAATTGCCAGCTTCGAAGCGACCACGCTCAACATTCCGGAAGACGACCCGTTGGCGAACATGCCGGAGGAAGCCGGCCGCACCCGGCCGGTCATTATCCTGCGCCTGCGCACCGACAGCGGCATCGAGGGCATCGGCGTGACGCTCTATGGCGGCAGGATGACCCGCAGCCTGCACGCCGCGGTCGAGGATCTCGCCGCCCTCACCGTGGGCGAGGACCCGCTCCGGATCGAGAAGATCGTGGCCAAGCTACGCGCCGGCACCGGCGATGCCTGCGGGCCGGGCGGCATCTTCACCCTGGCGCTCTCGGCGATCGACGTGGCGCTGTGGGACATCAAGGGCAAAGCGCTCAGCCAGCCGCTGTGGAAGCTGCTGGGCGGCCATCGCGACCGCGTGCCGACCTACGCCTCGGGTTCGCTCCGGCGCGGATTGACGGACCAGCAGGCGCAGCGGGCAGCGCAGATCCTTCTGCAGAAGGGTTTCCGCGAGATGAAGACCCAGATGGCGCTGCCCGGCAATCCGACGCCGGCCGAGGAGGTGCGCCGCGTGCGCGTGGTGCGCGACGCGATCGGCCCGGACATCAAGTTGATGTGCGACATCAACCAGCGCTGGCGGCCGGAGCAGGCGATCGACATCGGCAGCAGGATCGAGGATGTGGGCCTGTTCTGGCTGGAGGACGTGACCGCGGCCGACGACTATGCCGGTCTCGCCCGTGTCACCGCGGCACTCAAGACACCGATTGCCGGCGGCGAATATGTCTGGGGCATCGTTCCCTTTCGCCACATGATCGAGGCGCGTTCGGTCGACATCGTGATGATCGACCTCGCGCGCGTGGGCGGCGTCAGCCAATGGATGAAGGTGGCCGGCATGGCCGAGGCTTTCAACCTGCCGGTGGTGAGCCACGTGATGCCCGAGATACTAGTGCATCTCGTGGCCGCCTGCCCGAACGGCCTCACGGTCGAGTACATGCCGTGGATGCTGGCGCTCTACGAGGAGACGCCGGCGATCGAGAAAGGCCAGCTCGTCCTGCCGGACAAGCCGGGACTCGGCCTCAAGTTCGACGAGAAGGTGATCGCAAGGTTCAGAGCGTAGGCCCCGGGCGCAGCCTTCCCCAAGGCGACGTGTTATAGTGACGTCATGCACCCGGCCTTTCCCTTGCGCGCGAATACAAGCGTCGCGTTGACAGCGCCTTCAACGGCCGCGTCAACCAAGATGGTGCTATTAGCGATCCGAGCGGAGGGCGTCTCTCTTTGAAGGAAGAAACTAGGCGGCATCTGCGGTGAGCGCGTCATTTGTCGGCGATGGTTGAAGCTCGCGTGGAAATCAAACTTCCTGAAGTGATCGCTCATACCGCGTACTACGCGATGCATCACGCCACTTTGGCTCTATTTGTCGAGCGAGGATTGCCGTTGCCCAAGACGCACAGCGGCTTGATCACTCGGCTTAGTCAACTCGATCGCGAGGCTTCCTTGCCCCGCCTGATTGCCGATTACGAGGCAGAAGACACCCTGACAGTCGAACATGCACGCGCAGCGCGTGATGAAGCGATTGCATTCGTTTCTTTCTGCGAGCGGCTGCTCGGAGGATCGTAGCTTCGGTCTTGCCGAAGCTTGGACGACGCTTCTTAATTCAGGCGAAGGCATTCGCGGGAGAACGCGTTGGACAGTGTTTTGCAGCCTCCTTTCAAGCCCATCGAGTTCCTGAGCCGCGACGTCAAGGTCGAGCGGCGGGATGACGGCACGATCGTGCTGCAGTCGAACCACCGGCTGAAACCCTACGAACGGCACGTCCCGGCGTTCCTCGCCAAGTGGGCGAAGGAGGCGCCGGATCGGGTGTGGCTGGCGCAGCGCCGCGGACCGGACCGCGAATGGCTGAAACTCACCTACGCCGAGGCCAAGCGGCAGGTCGACGCCGTGACGCAGGCACTGCTCGACCGCGGCTTCGGTCCCGACCGGCCGGTGATGATCCTGTCCTCGAACTCGATCGAATTCGCGCTGCTCTCGATGGCCGCGATGCAGGCGCGTGCGCCGCTCGCTCCGGTGTCGCCGGCCTATTCGGTGATGAGCCAGGACCACGCCAAGCTGAAATACGTCTTCGATCTCATCAAGCCCGGCCTGGTGTTCGTGCAGAACGGCGAGATCTACGCCCGCGCGCTGGCCGCCCTCGATCTGGACGGCGTGCTGGTCCATGTCGACAAGCCACCGCCCAAGATGCAGTCGCTGCCGTGGAGCGAGCTTCTAGCCACCAAGGCGACCGAGGCGGTGGCCAGGTCGGTTGCGATGATCGAGCCCAAGACGGTGGGCAAGTTCCTGTTCACCTCGGGTAGCACTGGCCTGCCCAAGGCCGTCATCAATACCCAGGAGATGATGTGCGCCAACGTGGCGATGATGAGCATGTCGCGCGTGCGCAAGCCCGGTGAGCCCGCGCCGGTCATGCTCGACTGGCTGCCGTGGAACCACACGATGGGCGGCAACGCCACCTTCCAGGGCAACCTCAACGAGGGCGGCACGACCTGGATCGATGACGGCAAGCCGCTGCCCGGCCTGTTCGAGGAGACGCTGCGCAACCTGCGTGAGATCTCGCCCACGTCGTTCTCCAACGTGCCGGCGGGTTACGCCATGCTGGCGACGGCGCTCGAGAAGGACGAGGGTCTCGCCAGGCGCTTCTTCAAGAACATCAACGTGCTGTCCTACGGCGGCGCCACCCTGCCCAACGATCTCTACGAACGCATGGAGGCGCTGGCGGTGCAGCACACCGGCTATCGCATTCCCTTCGTCACCGGCTGGGGCTCGACCGAGACGGCGCCGACCGCGACGTCGGTGCATTGGGCATCGGATCGGGTCGGCTTGGTCGGGCTGCCCTATCCCGGCGTGCAGCTGAAAATGGTGCCGACAGGCGAAGAAGGACGCTACGAACTGCGGCTGAAAAGCGTGATCGTGACGCCGGGCTATTTCAAGCAGCCCGACCTCACGGCGGAGATGTTCGATGAGGAGGGCTTCTACAGGATCGGCGACGCCGGCCGCTTCGTCGATCCCGCGGACCCGAGCTGGGGCCTGATCTTCGACGGCCGCGTCGTCGAGGATTTCAAGCTCTCGAGCGGCACCTTCGTGCTGGTCGGCACGCTCCGCACGACGGCCATCGCGGCGGCGACGCCGGTGCTGCAGGACGCCGTGATCTGCGGCCAGGACCGTGACTACGCCGGGTTGCTGGGCTTTCCCAACATCGCGGCCTGCCGCCAGCTCGCCGGCGACTCGGAAGCCCGGTTGCCTGCGGCCGAGCTGCTGGGGCATCCTGCCGTGGTCGCGATCTTGCGCGATGGTCTCGCCCGCATGAACGCCGGCAGCAAGGGCTCGTCGATGCGGATACGCCGCGCGCTGCTGATGGCCGAGCCGCCCGCGGTCGATGGTCACGAGATCACCGACAAGGGCTACATCAACCAGCGCGCCACGCTGGAACGGCGCAAGGTCCTGGTCGAGAAGCTTTATGCCGGTGGCGAGGGCGTGATCGAGATCACCTGAATACTGAACAAGGAGACGGAAATGACCGAGACCCAGATCGCGCCCAATCTTCCGCAGTGGATGAAGGATCACGTCGATCGCTACCTCTCGAGCGGCGGCACCGATGGCCACATGTACAAGATCACCCTGCCCAACATGCCGGAACTGACCGTTCCGTCGCTGCTGTTGATCACCAAGGGGCGCAAGTCGGGGCAGAAGTTCCTGTTCCCGCTGTTCTACGGCCGAGCGGGCAACGGCTACTTCGTGGTCGCCTCCAAGGGCGGTGCGCCGGAACACCCCGGCTGGTACCGCAATCTCCTTGCCAATCCCGAGGTCGAGATCCAGGTCGGCACGGCGAAGATGAAGGCGCGGGCGCGGATCGCGGCCGGCGAGGAGCGGGCACGGTTGTGGAAGGAGGGCGTCGTCTTCTGGCCGCCCTATGCCGACTACCAGGTCAAGGCGGGATCCCGCGAAATTCCCGTCGTCGTTCTCGATCCCATCGCCTAGCGTTGCCGGCCAGCAGGGAGGGCGCAGGATGAATTTCCAGAACAAGGTGGCGTTGATCACCGGCGGCGGCAACGGGATCGGGCGCGCCACGGCCCTCGGCTTTGCCGGGCGAGGCGCCAAGGTCGTGGTCGTCGATCGCGACGCGACCGGCGGCGAGGCGACGGCCGGGATCGTCCGTCAACAGGGCGGCGAGGCGCTGTTCGTCCAGGCGGACGTGACGAAAGCCACGGACGTGCAGAACTATGTAGCCAAGGCGGTCGGCGCCTTCGGACGGATCGACTGCTTTCACAACAATGCCGGCATCGAAGGCACGGTCTCGCCGATCGCCGACTACGACGAGGCGATGTTCGACACGGTCCTGGCGGTGAATGTCAGGGGCGTGTTCCTCGGGCTGAAGTATGTCCTGAAGCAGATGCTCGCCCAGGGCACCGGTGGCGCGATCGTCAATACGGCTTCCGTCGCGGGCCTGATGGGCTCACCCGGCATGCCGGCCTATGTCGCCTCCAAGCATGCGGTGATCGGGCTCACCAAGACGGCATCAGGCGAAGTCGCGCGCAACGGCATAAGGGTGAACGCGGTCTGTCCCGGTCCCATCGACACCCGCATGATCCACGACCTGGAAGCGCAGTTGAATCCGGCAGATCCCGGCAGCGTCGGGGCGCGCTATCAATCGTCGATCCCGATCGGCCGTTACGGAACAGCCGAGGAAGTCGCCAATGTGGTTCTGTTCCTGTGCTCGGATTTGGCGGGCAACATCACCGGGGCGCAGTACGTGATCGATGGCGGCCGCACGGCGACGCCGGGCGCGGTCACCTCGATGAACAAGGACTGATCAGCCATGCGCTTCACCAACAAGGTGGCCGTGATCACCGCGGCGGCCAACGGCATCGGCCGCGCCACCGCCCAGATCATGGTGCGCGAGGGCGCGACAGTGATCGCCGTCGACAATCACCAGGGCCGGCTGGATGAGGCGGTGCCGGCGCTGCGCAAGACCTCGGGCAAGGGGCCGGGAAGAGCCGAGGGCAAGCTGGTCGACGCGCTGGACGCCACCCAGGTCGACAGGCTGGTGGCCGACGTGGTGCGCGACCATGGCCGCATCGACATTCTGGTGAACGCGGTCGGCGGCAGCACGGTGATCGACAATCCGCAGGCGACGACCGAGCAACTGGCCTTCGCCGACTGGCAGAAGCTGATCGCCTTCAATCTCGACGGCACCTTCCTGTTCACCCACGCGGTGATCCCGGTGATGAAGCGGCAGCGCAGCGGCAAGATCATCAACCTGGCCTCGATCGCCGGGCGTGGCCTCAGCGTGAACAGTTCGAGCGCCTATGCCGCGGCCAAGGGCGGCATCATCGCCTTCACCCGCAAGCTCGCCTACGAACTGGGCCCCGAGGGCATCAACGTCAACGCCATCGCGCCCAGCGTGACCTTGACCGAACGCATCCGGCCGCATTGGGAGAAGCGCTCGCAGGCGGCCCAGGCCGAGGAGATCGAACGCACGCCGCTGCGTCGCGTCGCCGAGGCGGTCGACCAGGCCAACGTGATCTGCTTCCTGGCCTCGTCCGATGCCGATTTCGTCACCGGCCTCACCATCGACGTGACGGGCGGCGTCTAGCCGAGGAGAAGAGCATGGCGGGCAAGGTGGGATTCATCGGACTTGGCGCCATGGGTGGGCCGATGGCGCTCAACCTCGTGAAGGCCGGCTTCAAGCTGGTGGTGCACGACATCGACCAGACCAAGACCGCGCCGCTCAGGGCCAAGGGCGCCGAGCTTGCCGGCACGGCGGAAGCCGTGGCGGCGGCGGTGGAACGGACCATCGTCATCGTCGAGACGACCGAGCAGGCCGAATCGGTGATCGCGGGCGAGCGCGGCATCCTCAAGAGTGCCAAGCCCGGTCACATCGTGCTCTGCATGGCGACCATCGATCCCTTCGCCGCCCGCACGCTCGCCGACCAACTGGCGGCGCGCGATGTCGCCATGCTGGATGCGCCGGTGAGTGGCGGCACCGGACGGGCGCAATCGGGCGAGCTGTCGGTGATCGTGGGCGGTGCCGCCGACGTGGTCGCCAGGTGCGAGGACCTCTTCAAGGCGATGGGCAATCGCTCGTTCCACGTCGGGCCCCTCGGCAGCGGCCTCGCCATGAAGCTGGTCAACAACATGCTGGTCCAGGTCAACACCGTGGCGGTGGCCGAGGCCATGGTGCTGGGCGTCAAGGCGGGACTCGATCCGCAGATGATCTACGAGGTGGTGCGCGTCTCGACCGGTGCCAGTGCCGCATGGGAGCTGCGCGTGCCGCGCATCCTCGCCGGCGATTTCGAGCCGGGCGGCACGATCGACATCTCCTACAAGGACCAGGAGCTGGAAACCGCCTTCGCCAAGCGGCTGGGCGTGCCGCTGTTGCTGGCGAACGTGACGCAGCAGGTCTACCAGATGGCCCGCGCCAAGGGGCTGAACAAGCAGGATGGCTCGGCGATCGTAAAGGTCTTCGAGCAGATGGCCGGCGTCACCGTGAAGAAGGAGACCGGGCGATGACCACATTCGTGCTGATCCATGGCGCCTACCAGGGCGGCTGGATCTGGAAGCCGGTCGCCGAACATCTGCGCGCGCAAGGCCATCTTGTGATGACGCCGACGCTCGATGGCTGCGCCGAGCGCAAGGGCCAGCTCCGCGCCGGCATCGACACCGAGTCGCACGCGGCAGAGATCGCCGAGCTGCTGTTCTACCACGACCTGAAAGACGTGGTGCTGGCCGGCACCAGCACCGGCGGCATGGTGATGGCGCGTGCGGCGGAACTGGCGCGCGAGCGCGTGGCGCGGGTCGTGTTCGCCGACGCGCTGGCGCTGCTAGACGGCGAGGCGCTGCCCGATATCGTGAAGCGTCCCACCGCGGTGAACACGGAGCTTGGTACCGGCCCGTCGCGGCAGGATTTCGAGACGCGCCTGTTCGCCGATCTCGATCCGGCGACGCGGGCGTGGGCGCTGGAACGCTGCACGCCGCATCCGATCGCCGCCATGCAGGCGCCGGTCAGGCTGGAGCGCTTCTGGAACCAGGCGTGGAATGCCTCGGTGATCTGGTGTCGGAAAAGTTCAAACCCGCCCGTCGCGCACCAACGCCGAGCGGCCGAGCGGCTGAAGGCAAGGTGGCACGAGCTGGATACCGGCCATTATCCCATGCTGAGCGAGCCAGCCGCCCTGGCGCGGCTGATCGCCGAAGGATGACGGACATGACGGAAACGAAAGGCGCTTCGTCGCTCGGCTCTATGTTGGCCAGCCGCAAGCCCGGCGAACCGACGCGTTTCGGCCGCATCTTCAAGCCCGATGATGCGTGGCTCGCCAAGGCGCCCAAGGAGTCGATCCTAGAGCCCGAGCTGCCGATCGTCGACACCCACCATCACCTGTGGGACTTCGCGGGCTATCGCTATCTGCTGGACGAGCTGCTGGTCGACCTTGGATGCGGCCACAATGTCGTGGCGACGGTGTTCGAGGAGTGCAGATCGATGTATCGCGCGCACGGACCCGACGAGATGAAGCCGGTGGGCGAAGTCGAGTTCGTCGCCGGCGTGGCGGCCATGAGCGCGAGCGGGCGATATGGTCCGACGAAGGTCGGCGCCGGCATCGTCGGTTTTGCCGACCTGACCTTGGGCGACCGCGTCGCGCCGGTTCTGGAGGCCGAGATCGCGGCAGGTGGCGGTCGCTTCCGCGGCGTGCGCCATTCGGCGGCCTGGGACGCCGACCCGATCATCGGCAACAGCCACACCTACGATGGTCCGGGCCTCTATCTCACGTTGAACTTCCGCGCCGGCATGGCGCGGCTGGCGGCCCTCGGCCTGTCGCTCGATGCCTGGGTCTTCCATCCGCAACTGGCCGAGGTGGTCGATCTTGCCCGCGCGTTCCCCTCGGCCAACATCGTCATGTGTCACATGGGCGGGCCGCTCGGCTACGGCCCTTATGCCGGCAAGAAGGACGAGGTGTTCGCGACCTGGAAGGCGAGCATGAAGGAGCTGGCGGCCTGCCCCAACGTCTCGGTGAAGCTGGGCGGCGTTATGATGCGACTGGCCGCCTACGACTACATGAAGCTGCCGGCGCCGCCGTCATCCAAGGAGCTCGCGGCCCACTGGGGGGCTTACGTCAAAACCTGCATCGACCTGTTCGGCGCCGATCGCTGCATGGTCGAGAGCAACTACCCCGTCGACAAGATGGGCATCGGCCCGGCCGCCCTCTGGAACGCCTTCAAGCGCATGACCACAGGCGCTTCGGCCGACGAGAAGAAGGCGATCTTCAGCGGCACAGCGAACCGCGTCTATCGCCTTGGCCTCACGGGAACCTAGGCGGCCTTCTTCACCAGCGTCTCGATCTCGGCCAGGCGGGGGGTGACCTTTTCCGGCCGCTGGCTGCCCAGCATCACGACCAGCCGATCGACGCCCAGATCGGCATAGGCCTTCAGCGAATCGGCCGAGGCGCCCATCGGCGGCGTAATGATGATCTCGAAGTCCTTGCCGCGCTTGCGCCCGGCCTTGGCGAAGGCGTCGTCGAGTTTGGCCAGCATGCCCTTGGTGCGCTCCGGATCGAGGTTGAAGCCGTACCAGCCGGCGCCGAAGCGCACGGCGCGGCGGAAGGCGGCGTCGGCATAGCCGCCGACGATGATCGGCACATGCGGCTTCTGGATCGGCTTGGGATCGAGCCGCATGGTCTCGAACTTCACCCACTTGCCGGCGAAGTCGACGACCGGCTCGGTCCACAGGCGGCGCATGACTTCGAGGAATTCGTCGCAGCGCGCGCCGCGGTCCTCCCAGCGATAGCCGCAGGCCTCGACCTCCTCCTTGTTCCAACCGACGCCGATGCCGAAATCGATGCGGCCGTCGGTCAGCCAGTCGAGCGTGCACATCTCCTTGGCGGTGTAGATCGGGTTGCGCTGCGGCACGAGGGCGACGCCGGTGCCGAGGCGCATCTTGGTCGTGGCGGCGGCCAGGAAGCCGAAGGTGGCCACGACATCCAGCATGCCACCGCCGTCGGGCACGGGAATGCGCCCGTCCTTGGCACCGGGATAGCCGAAGGTGTTCTTGTCGAACAGTGCCACATGCTCGCCCATCCAGATCGATTCGATTCCCATGCCCTCGGCGCGGCGGCCGAAGTCGCGGATCATCTGCGGCGTCGCCTGGGGCGACATGAACGTGGCGAAGACTCCGATCTTCATGGCGTCACTCCTCAATGGGCTATTCGTCGGCGCGCGATTCGCGGATGCGCCTGGTTCCCTGGAACACGGGCTTCAGCGGATCCATCACGAAGCGGATGCGGGGCAGGTCGGTGTCGACGGTGCAGCAGGTGCCGACGATCGGATCGGCGAGGGCCACTCCGTCGGCGTTCCAGGCCGCGGCGTCGAACGTGCTCACCTGCGGCTTGCCGCGCTCGGCCTTGTGGAAGGTGTATTTCGGATCGACCTGGATCAGCGTCGGCTGGGTCTGGCCGTCGAGCGGCGCGTTCGCCGCCGTCACCCAGTTGATGTACTGCACGTCGGTGCCCGAGACCGGCTGCGGATCGACCAGCGCGCAGTCGAGGATGATCTTGCCGTTGGTCGTGACCGTGCCCATGACGCGGTCGTGGCGACGCAGGAACTTGACCTCGCCGCTTTCGACCGGGAAGCCCCAGCGCCCGCGCAGCTCTTTCGCTGCCGCGTCGCTGCTGGCGACGGCGCCCAGCATGAAGCCGCGGGGATGCGCACCGGCGCGGCTGCCGAGCCGCAGCATGGCGAGATTGAACGGGCCGACGGGGCTGTCGGAATACTTGGTGACGGCCAGGCTCACGTAGGACGGCAACGCGGGATGCATCGCCTTGGGCAGCAGCCGCTCGGTCGCGGCGCGCGGCACTTCCATCAGGAGCTGCAGCATCTCGGCCTTGGGCAACGCCCACGACTCGGTGTCGAGGTTGGGCAGCGTCGGCAGGCGTTTGAGGTCCTGCGTGATGTCGAGCGTTCCGTAGAGGGGCATGGCGCTACTCCGCGGCCGCGGCCGCAACGTCGGCCGGCTTCCTGGCGAAGTGTGGCATCACCTCCTTGGCGAAGAGTCGCAAGCTCGCCATCACCTGGTCTTGCGGCACCACCTCGTTGGCGTTCAGGATGAAGTTGATGCAGTCGACGCCGAGCGACTCCCATTTCCTGACGGCGCGGATGATGCCCGCCGGATCGCCATAGGCCATGCCCTCGGTCTGCTGCTCGTTGGCGTCGGGGCCAGTCGCTGCGCGGCGCAGCGCCGGCAGCAGCCCCAGCGACTGGTAGGACGGCGAGGAATAGACCTCGCGGGTCGAGATGAGCTGCGTCGCCAGATAATTAAATGTGTTGCCGAGTTTCTTGCCCATCTCGACGCCGGTCTTCTCGTCCTCGTGGCAGAACAGGAAGTTGGTGGTGGCGACAGCCTCGTTCACGAAGGCGCCGACCGGCTCGCACGACTTTATGCGTCGGCGGTATTCCTTGATCTTGGTTTCCTGCTCGCCGAAGCCCGCGAAGGAAAGGCCGAGGCTGCCCAGCCCGCGGTCGGCGGCGTCGATCTCGGTGCCGGGGCTGGTGACGGCGACCCACATCGGCGGATGCGGCTTGCGGTAGGGTTTTGGCAGGATGGTGCGCTCCGGCATCGACCAGAACTCGCCCTGATACGAAAAGGTCTCTTGCATCCACATTTTGGGCAGGCAGCGCACGAACTCGTCCCAACTCTTCTTGGTGGTGTCGGGATTGGCGCCGAAGCCGCCGAGCTCGGTCCAGGTGGCGGAGCGGCCGGTGCCGACATGCAGGCGGCCGCCGGACAGAATGTCGAGGGTCGCCGTCTTCTCTGCGATCTTGATCGGGTGGTTGAATTCGGGGACGCAGACCACGATGCCGTGGCCGACCTGGATGCGCTTGGTGAGGACGGCGCAGGCGGTCAGGAACAGTTCCGGCGCGGAGCAGTGCGAATATTCCTCGAGGAAATGATGCTCGACCGCCCAGACATGCTCGAAGCCCAGCTCGTCGGCCAGTTTCACCTGCTCCAGGCAGTTGTTGTAGACGGTACGCTCTTTTTCCGGCGTCCAGGGGCGCGGGATGGAAATCTCGTAGAACAGGCCGAACTTCATGCCGGAATCTCCTGCGGCGATGCGAAACGCTAGGCTTGCCCGCCGCGCCGCGCAATATCACCATGGCATCGGAGGGCGAAATCGGAATGAAACGACTGGCTGGCAAGGTGGCGATCGTCACCGGCGGCGCGAGCGGCATGGGCCGCGCGACCGTCATGCGCTTTCTCGCCGACGGCGCGAAGGTGGTGGTGGCCGACCTCAACGAGTCGAACGGCGCCGAGACGCTGGCGGTGGCCAAGGCCCAGGGCCACGGCGACAGCATCGCCTTCGTGCGCTGCGACGTCGCCAACGAAGCCGATGTCGCGGCCACTGTGGCGGCGGCTGAGACGCGCTTCGACCGGCTCGACATCGCCTATCTCAATGCCGGCGTCGGCGGTGCCTTCGGGCCGATCGCCGAAACAAGCGTCGAGGACTGGGACTATACCTTTGCCGTGCTCACCCGTTCGGTGTTCCTCGGCATGAAGCACGCCTCGCCTGCCATGAAGAAGTATGGCGGCGGGGTGATCCTGGTGACGGCCTCGATCGCCGGCATGGTGGGTGGCGGCGGCAGCCACGCCTATTCGGCCGCCAAGGCGGCCCTCATCAGCCTGATCGAGAACGTCGCGGCCGAGCTGGGCCCCGATCGCATCCGCGTGGTCGGCATCGCGCCCGGCGTGATTTCCACACCGCTGGTCCATCGCGGCCGGCCAGAGAAATACGAGAAGCAGTTCTCGCAGCAGCCATGGCCCGACCGCGGCGAGCCCGATCATATCGCCGACGTGGCTTCCTTCCTGTGTTCCGACGAGGCGCGCTTCATCACCGGTGAGACGGTCAAGGTCGACGGCGGCCTGCTGGCCCAGGGCGTGGCGCTGTGGGGCACCGGCCGCGACAACACCTTCATGAAAAGCGCGGGCGTCAATCGCGGCTCGACCGGCGAGGCCATGGTCGTGCGCAACCTTCAATCCGGGGATCAGAAGAAATGACGAGCGAAGCCCAACGACTGCACGGACATCTCATCGGCCAGCAGGGTTCGAGGCGTTCGCTGAACACGCCGGCGCTGGTGCTCGATCTCGACATGCTCGATCGCAACATCGCGGAGATGACGTCCTTCGCCAAGGCGCACAATGTGAAGCTCAGGCCGCATTCCAAGACCCACAAGTCGGCCGACATCGCGCGCCGCCAGGTCGCGGCCGGGGCGCTCGGCGTCTGCTGCGCCAAGCTGGGCGAAGCTGAGGCGCTGGGCGAGGCCGGCATCGAGGGCCTGCACATCACCTCGCCGGTGGTGACGCCGCAGGCGATCGCGCGGCTGATTGCGCTCAACGCCCAGGCGAAGGGGCTGATGGTCGTGGTCGACCATCCGGCCAACGTGGCGGCGCTGGCCGCCGCGGCGGCGAAGGCGGGCCAGACGCTCACCGTGATCGTCGACATCGATCCCGGTCTCCATCGCACCGGCGTCGCCTCGCCCGAGGCCGCGGTCGAACTGGCGCAACTGGTCGCCAGGCAGAAGGCGTTGAAATATGGCGGTGTGCAGTTCTACTGCGGCCGCCATCAGCACATCGTCGACTTCAAGCAGCGCAAGGCCGAGATCGAGGAGCGCACGGACTACCTCAAGGGGATCCTCGTGAAGCTGGAGGCTGCCGGGTTGAAGCCCGCCATTGTGACCGGCTCCGGCACCGGCACGCACTTCATCGACGCCAAGCTCGGCGTCTACACCGAGCTGCAGGTCGGCTCCTACGTCTTCATGGACCACGACTACAACGTCTGCGACCTGCGCGGAGCCGACAAGCCGACCTTCGAGCAGGCGCTTCAGATCGACGCGCGGGCGGTGAGCGCCAACACGCCGGGCATGGTCACCGTCGATGCCGGACTGAAGGCGATGGCGACCGAGAAGGGCCCGCCGATGATCCTGAAGGGCGCCGTCCCCGGCTCGACCACGCGCTTCATGGGCGACGAGCATCTCGCGGTGATCGCGCCCGAGGGCGAGGCGGCGCCGGCTCTCGGCGATCAGGTGATTCTGGTCCCGCCGCACTGCGACCCGACGGTCAACATGTACGAGTCCTATCACGTGGTGAAAGGCGACACGCTCGTCGAGATCTGGCCAGTCACGGGCCGCGGGCGTTCTCGCTGAAAGGGGCCCGCTAGGTCTGGCCGACCAGCAACCCGCCCTTCCAGGTGCGGGCGAGCGCGATCAGCGCCACCATGCCGACGGCGCTGACCAGAGTCATCGCGAGAAACGCGTGCTGGCCATAGTGCGAATAGAGCACGCCCGAGAACTGGTAGACCAGCGCCTGGGTGAGTCCGGTACCCAGCGCATAGTAGAGCGACTGGCCGATCGCCGCGCCGTGGGCCGGCAGGGCGCGCTGCAGGAAGGCCATGGCGCCGAGGTGGTTGGCGGCGAAGGTGCAGGAATGAAGCGCCTGCAGCAGCACCAGCGCCCAGAGCTCGGTGGTAAAGGCCATTCCCGTCCAGCGCACCACGCCGGCGCCGAGACCAAGCGCGATTAGGCCACACGGACCCAGGCGCTTCAGCAGCCAGCCGCCGAACAGCATCAGCACGATCTCGATGGCGACGCTCTCGGCCCACAGCGCGCTGATGGTGACATCGTCGATGCCGGCGGCGCGCCAGGTCAGCGTGCCGAAGCTGTAGAGCACGGAGTGGCTGGCGGCGCAGAGACCGGTGGCCATGAGGAACAGCAGGAACGGCCGCTGGCGCAAAAGGTCGCCGACCTTGAAGGCGGCGTGGGCATGTTCGGTGCCCGGCGTGCGGGCAGGTGCTGCCGGCAGCAGGAGCGCGAACGGCGCCAGCAGGACGATGCTCGCCATGCCGACATAGAGCACCCAGGGCGGGCCGTAGCGGTCGACGGCGATGCCGGCCACGAAGGTGCCGCCGATGAACGCGACCGAACTCCACATGCGCACACGGGCATAGTCGAGCCCATGGCGCTTGGTCTCGGTCACCAGCACGCCGTCGTAGAGCGGCATGGGCGGAGACCACAGGAAGCCCCAGATCATGGTGACGATGAAGATCGCGAGGAACGAATAGGAGAAGTCGTAGGCCACGATCATCGCGACCGCCGCGACGCCGAGCGTCACCATCACACCGCGCGGGCCGCCCAGCCGATGGGCGATCCAGCCGACGGACAGTGTGGCGATCACCGAGATGATCTGGCGCGACATGAACAGCGTGCCGATCTCGGTGTCGGTGACGCCGCGGTCGCGCAGCCACACCGGCCAGTAGCTCATGAAGGCGCCGGCGGCGAAGAAGTACGCTGCGCCGTAGCCGGCGAGGCGCAGGCCGGTCAGCCATTTGAACATCAGGTTGAGAACTCGCGGCGCGCCTCGGCAGTGTGCTGGCCGAGCGCGGGCACGTCGCCCAGCCGCTCGGGCTCGCCTTCGTAGGAGGCGGCAAGTGCGGGGATCGAGACCTCGCCCTTGTTCGAGGTGAAGACGGTGCGGCGGAGTTGCGGGTGTTTGGAGAGATCGCCGACCGAGCTCACGCGCGCCCAGGCGATCTGGGCGGCGTCGAGCCGTGCCGCCAAAGTCTCGAAGCTTTGCGCGCCGAAACTTTTCTGGACGATGGCGTTGGTGTCGTCGCGTCGCGAGTTGCGCGCCTTGTTGGTGGCATAGTCGGGATCCTTCTCCAGCCCCGGCTGGTCGAGCACGCCGTGGCAGAGGCGCTCGAACTCGCGATCGTTCTGGATCGAGATCAGGAGCGGCACCTTGTCGGCGCTCGGGTAGACGCCGTAGGGCGCGATGAACGGGTGCGTGAGGCCGAGCCGTGGCCATTCGTAGGCGGCATAGTCCATCGCGAGCAGCGGCACCGTCATCCATTCGGCCATGGAGGAGAACAGCGAGACCGAGATGGCGCGCCCCTCGCCGGTCTTGTGGCGCGCCAGCAAGGCCTCGAGGACGGCGGCATGGGCATACATGCCGGTGCCGATGTCGGTGGCCGAGATGCCGACGCGGCCCGGTGCGTGTTCGGTGCCGGTGATCGAGGCGAGGCCGCTCTCGGCCTGCACCAGCAGATCGTAGGCGCGGCGGTTCTTGTAGGGGCCGTGGTCGCCGTAGCCCGAGACGCCGACGGTGATCAGGCGCTTGTGTTTGGCTCGCATGGCGGCCGAGCCGAAGCCCGCGCGTTCGGCGGCGCCCGGCGCCAGATTCTGGATCAGCACGTCCGCTTTGGCGATCATGCGGTGCAGGAGCGCGAGATCCTCGGCCTGCTTGAAGTCGAGCGCCACCGACTGCTTGCCGCGATTGAGCCAGACGAAGTAGCTCGATTCCCCCTTCACGTAGCCGTCGTAGGCGCGCGCGAAATCGCCCTCGGGTCGCTCGATCTTGATGACGCGGGCGCCGGCGTCGGCCAGCCGCGCCGCGCAATAGGGGGCGGCCACCGCCTGTTCGACGCTTACCACCAAGAGGCCGTCCAACGCTCCAGACATTGCAGTTCTTCTCTCCGTTCGGGGCCCGCAACATGCCTTAGCCTCTCGGGCTATGCCATAGTGCGCGCCGAAACGAAGAAGGACGGGGAGTGTAAATGCCGGGACCGTTGACGGGCGTGCGTGTGATCGATCTGACGGCGGTGCTGCTGGGCCCGTTCGCCACGCAACATCTGGCCGACATGGGCGCCGACGTGATCAAGGTCGAGCCGCCGGAGGGCGATCTCCTGCGGCTCTCGGGTGGCGTGATGGGCCGCGACAAGGACATGGGCCCGATCTACATGGCGGCCAACCGCAACAAGCGCTCGATCTGCCTCGACCTCAAGAAGCCCGAAGCTGTCGCGGTGCTGAAGGACATGATCAGGACCGCCGATCTGTTCATCCACAACAGCCGGCCAGCGGCGATCGAACGCCTGGGCCTGGGCTACGAGGATCTGAAGAAGATCAACCCTTCGATCGTCTATGCCTATTCGCTGGGCTATGCGCGCAAGGGCCCCTACGGCCACAAGCCCGCCTTCGACGATCTCGTCCAGGGCGTGAGCGGGGCGGCCTCGCTGCAGTCACGCGTCGACGGCGCGCCGCCGCGTTTCATGCCGAGCCTGATCGCCGACAAGACGACAGGCCTTCATCTCTGCATCGCCGTGCTGGGCGCGCTCTATCACCGCAAATGTACCGGCGAGGGCCAGATGATCGAGGTGCCGATGCTGGAGACCTTGGCCTCGTTCTGGCTGACCGAGCATCTGTTCGGCGCGACCTGGCGGCCAGAGCGCGGGACGATGGGCTACGACCGCATCATCAACAAGTACCGCCATCCGTTTCCCACCAGGAACGGCTACATCTGTGCGTTGCCCTACACCGACCAGCACTGGATCGCCTTCTTCGAACTGGCCGGCCGCCCCGATCTCGCCAAGGAGAAGAAGTTCGTCGACCGTACCGAGCGGCCGAAGCACTTCAGCGAGCTCTACCAGGTGCTCGACAGCCTGCTGAAGGACCGCACCACCGAAGACTGGCTCGAAATGTTCGACAAGGCCGACATCCCGGCCATGCCGGTGCATACGCTCGAAGAGCTGGTCGACGATCCGCATCTCAAGGCCACCGGCTTCTTCACCGAGCGTGAGCATCCGACCGAAGGCCCGATCACGACCTTCGCCAGCCCGCTCGACTTCGAGAAGACCAAGACCGACTTCCGCCGCCACGCGCCGCGCCTCGGCGGGGATGGCGTGGAGGTGTTGCGTGAAGCGGGCCTGAGCGATGCCGCCATTGAGAAACTGAAGGCGGATGGGGCGCTGCTGGTGCCCTGACGTAACCGCTTTCCTACGTAAACTTGTTCCGCGTCGCGGCGGACCAAGCCGCCTGCCGGTTGCGGGACGCTTGTCCGGAACGGGCTCGTGGCTAAACTCCGGCCAAATCGAAAACCCGGCCCGGGAGGGACGCATGGACCTCGCTTTCACACCTGAAGAACAGAAGTTCGCCGACGACGTGCGCGCGTTTGTCAGAGCGAATCTGCCGGCCGACGTGCGCGACAAGGTCAAGAACGGCAAGCACCTCGGCCGCGACGACTACATGCGCTGGCAGCAGGCGCTCGGGAAGAAGGGCTGGCTGGTCTATACGTGGCCCAAGAAGCACGGCGGCCCGGGCTTCACGCCGGCCGAGCGCTACATCTTCGAGAACATCTGCGCCGAGGAATATGCGCCCGGCATCAACCCGTTCGGCACCAAGATGGTGGGTCCGGTGATCTACACCTTCGGCAACGAGGAGCAGAAGGCGAAGTATCTCGACCCGATTCGCCTCAGCACGGTGTGGTGGTGCCAGGGTTACTCCGAGCCGGGCTCCGGTTCCGACCTCGCCTCGCTTCGCACCAAGGCCGAGAAGGAAGGCGACCATTACATCGTGAACGGGTCGAAGACCTGGAACACCATGGGCCACTGGGCCGACTGGATCTTCTGCCTGGTTCGCACCGATTCCAAGTCCAAGCCGCAGGAGGGCATCTCCTTCCTGCTGATCGACATGAAGACGCCGGGCATCACCGTGAAGCCCATCATCATGGCCGACGGCGGCCACGAGGTGAACGAGGTCTTCTTCGACAATGTAAAAGTTCCGGTCGCCAACCTGGTCGGCAAAGAGAACGAGGGCTGGACCTGCGCAAAATTCCTGCTCGCCAACGAGCGGCTGGGGATTGCCGCCGTGCCGCAGTCCAAGCGCGGCGTCGCGGCGCTGAAGGACATCGCGCGCGCCGAGCAGGACAACGGCCGGCCGCTGATCGAAAACAAGAGCTTTGCCGAGAAGATCGCCGACCTCGAAATCCAGGTGACGGCGCTCGAGTACACCGAACTGCGCGTGCTGTCGTCGATGGCGCATGGCGGTCAACCCGGCCCGGAAGTGTCGGGTCTGAAAATCCGCGGCTCGGAGATCCAACAGCGGATCACCGAACTCACCATGGAGGCGGTCGGCGAATATTCGGCACCTTATCTGCCCGGCCTGCTGTGGCAGGGCACCAACGAGGCGCCGGTCGGACCCGAGTATGCCCATCTCGCCGCGCCGCGCTATTTCAACACGCGCAAGACCACGATCTACGGCGGCAGCAACGAAATACAGAAGGGCATCATCTCCAAGATGGTGCTGGGACTCTAGGATGGACCTCGCGCTCAAGCCCGAACACAAGGCGTTCGCCGACGAGGTGCGTGCGTTTGCCCGCAAGAACCTCTCGCCCGCGACCAAAGCCAAGACCCTCTCCGGCAAGCACTACGACCGTGACGACCACGTCGTGTGGCAGCAGGCGCTCGGGAAGCAGGGCTGGCTCGCTTACACCTGGCCCAAGAAGTATGGCGGCCCGGGCTGGGGCGTGACCGAGCGCTTCCTGTTCGAGAATGTGCTGGCAGAGGAAGGTGCGCCGCGCATCATCCCGTTCGGCGTAAAAATGGTCGGGCCGGTGATCTACACCTTCGGCAACGACGAGCAGAAGGAACGCTTTCTTCCTGGCATCCGCTCCTCCGAGGTGTCGTGGTGCCAGGGCTATTCCGAGCCGGGTGCCGGATCGGATCTTGCCAACCTCCGCACGAGGGCGGTGCGCGCCACTGACTCCGGGGGTGACCACTACATCGTGAATGGCCAGAAGACCTGGACCTCGTACGCCCATTGGGGCGACTGGATCTTCTGCCTGGTGCGGACCAACACCGAGGTCAAGGCGCAGGAAGGCATCTCGTTCCTGCTGATCGACATGAAGACGCCGGGTGTCACCGTGCGACCGATCATCATGCTCGACGGCGCCCATGCCGTGAACGACGTGTTCCTCGACAATGTGAAGGTTCCCGTCGCCAACCTGATCGGCAAGGAGAACGAGGGCTGGACCTGCGCAAAATTCCTGCTCGCCAACGAGCGGCTGGGCATCGCCGAGGTGCCGGCATCGAAGCGCGGCGTCGGCATGCTGCGCGCGATCAGCGACGATCCGTCGATGGCCGAAAAGATCGCCGACGTCGACCTGCAGGTGCAGGCGCTGGAGATGAGCGAGCTCCGAGCGCTCTCGACCATGGCGCTGGGTGGCGCGCCGGGACCGGAGGTTTCTACGCTGAAGGTGCGCGGCTCCGAAATCCAGCAGCGCATCGCGGAACTGGCCATGGAGGCAGTCGGCGAATACGCGGCACCCTACCAGCCCGGCATGCTGTTTCACGATACCAACGAGACGCCGATCGGCCCCGACCATGCGCCGCCTGCCGCGCCGCGCTACTTCAATATGCGCAAGACCAGCATCTACGGCGGCAGCACCGAGATTCAGAAGAATATCGTGTCCAAGATGGTGCTTGGCCTGTAACGCTTTGCGCTATAAGCCACGAAAGACTTCCGGAGGAGAACCATGGATCTGTCGCTTTCCGACGAGCAGAAGCAGCTGCAGGAGCAGGCCGAGCGTTTCGTGCGCGACAAGTACGCGTTCGATGCCCGCCGCAAGATCGCGGCGACGGACCGTGGCTGGCTGCCCGAGAACTGGGCGCAGTTCGCCGAGCTGGGCTGGCTCGGCATGTCGTTTTCGGAAGAGGACGGCGGCTACGGCGGCGGCCCGATCGAGACCATGATCGTGATGGAGCAGTTCGGCAAAGGCCTGGTGCTGGAGCCGTTCCTGCCGACAGTCGTGCTGGGCGGCGGCATGATCGCCCGCTCGGGCTCCAAGGCCCAGAAGGAAGCGCTGCTGGCGCCGATGATCGAGGGCAAGAAGCAGTTCGCGCTGGCCTGGCTCGAGCGCCAGTCCCGCTACAACCTGGCCGACGTATCGCTCAAGGCCACCAAGGAGGGCGCCGGCTGGTCGCTCTCGGGCCATAAGGGCGTGGTCTACAATGCCGCCTCCGCCGACCACATCATCGTGCTCGCCCGCACCGCCGGCAGCGCGCGCGAGCCCAAGGGCCTCACGCTCTTCATCGTCGACGGCAAGGCCAAGGGGCTCACGCGCCGCGACTACCCGACCCAGGATTCGCTGCGCGCCTCGGAGCTCACCTTCGACAAGGTCTCGGTCGGTGCCGACTCCGTGCTGGGCAAGGTCGATGAAGGGTTCGCTATCGTCGAGGACGGCGTCGACCGCGCCATCGTGGCACTCTGTGCCGAGGCCACCGGCTGCATGGACGCGATCAACGCGGCGACCTTGGAATACATCAAGACCCGCAAGCAGTTCGGCGTGCCGATCGGCAAGTTCCAGGTGCTGCAGCACCGCATGGTCGACTGCTTCACCAACGCGCAGGAAGCGCGCTCGATGACCCTGATGGCCTCGCTCAAGATCGACGACAAGGACCCGACGGTACGCGCCAAGGCCGCCTCGGGCGCCAAGGTCCAGATCGGCAAGTCGGGCAAGTTCTGCGGCCAGAGCGCGGTGCAGATGCACGGCGGCATGGGCGTCACGGACGAGATGGCGGTCAGCCACTACTTCAAGCGGCTGACGATGATCGACCTGAT
>JAUXWB010000542.1 GCA_030684475.1 Reyranella sp.
CTGCCCAGCCTGCAGACGCTGCCCTTCGATCCGGTGCGCGACTTCGCGGCGATCTCGACGTCGCTGTCGATGCCGTCCGTCTTCGTAGTCAACAACGACCTGCCCATCAAGTCGATGGCCGACCTGATCGCCTATGCGAAGGCCAACCCTGGCAAGCTTTCCTACGGCACGCCGGGTGTCGGCACGCCGCAGCACATCGCGGGCGAGTTGTTCTCAGTCCTCGCCGGCATCAAGATGGAGCACATTCCCTACCGTGGTGCCAACCTCACCGACGTGATGAGCGGCGTCGTCGGCGTCGGCATTCAGAATGCCGGAGCCGGGATGCCGATGGTGCGCGACGGCCGCGTGCGCGGCATCGGCATCACCTCGCTCAAGCGCTCGCCCAACGCGCCCGACCTGCCGACTGTCGTGGAAGCGGGCTTCCCCGGCTTCGAGGCGACATCGTGGTTCGCGTTGCTGGCGCCGGCCGGCACGCCGCAACCGATCCTCGACAAGGTCCGGGCCGAATCGCTGAAGGTGCTGGCCGATCCCGAGATGGCGAAGAAGTTCGCCCTCATGGGGCTCGACCTTGTCGGCAGCACGGCGGAGGAGACCAAGGCCGCGATCTCCGGTGACATTCCGAAATGGGGTAAGGTCATCAAGGACGCCGGCATCAAGCCGGCGAACTAGCTCTCAAAACACAGCCAAGGATTCCGTCATGAATTACCCCGACCGTCTGCGTGCCCTGCTGGCCAAGCCCGGCCTCGTCGTGATGCCGGCCGTGTGGGACGGGCTCACCGCCAAGCTGGCGTCCGCCGCCGGCTTCGAGACGGCGTTCATGTCGGGGTCCTGCGTGGCGGCCAGCCGCCTGGGCGGTCCCGACCTCGACCTGTTGTCGTTCGGCGAGATGTTCGACTCCTTCAACATGATCCATGCCGCCGCCCCGAAGACGCTGATCCTGGCCGATGGCGACCATGGCTACGGCAATGCCATGAACGTGCAGCGCACGGTGCGCGCCTATGGCCGTGCCGGTGCCGCCGCCGTTTTGATCGAAGACAAGATCACGCCGCGCGCGCTCACCTCGGCGGGCAAGCCCTGCCTGTCGCGCGACGAAGCGCGCATGAAGATCCGCGCCGCCGTCGAAGCCGCCAAGGAATCCGGCATCCTGGTCCTGGCGCGCACGGACTGCCGGCCGACCCAGGGCATCGACGAAGCGGTGGCCCGCATCGAGATGTACGTGAAGGAAGGCGCCGACATCCTGTTCCTGGATTCACCGGCCGACGACGCCGAAGTCCGCCGGGCCGTTGCGGCGGCGGGCGGACGGCCGTCGTTCGCGGTGCTGTCGCCGGGCGCGCCGCGCGCGACCCCGTCGCAGAAGGAAGCGGCGGCGCTTGGCTTCAAGATCGGCACCTATCCGACCGGCATGCTCTCGCCCGCCACGGCTGGGATGAAAGCAGGGCTCGCGGCGCTGGTCGCCGGCGAGGCGGAGGCCAAGAGTGCCCTGTCGCCGCCGGAGCTTCGTGCCGCGCTTGGTTATGCCGATTACGATAACGAGGCCAAGCTCTTCATCGTGCCGGCCTGAA